>NZ_JBFBJL010000069.1:0-46952 GCF_040686075.1 Streptomyces sp. NPDC086519 | reverse complement strand
GGGGTCTGGGGGCGGCAGCCCCCAGCGACGGCCACCACGGCTCCAGCCACCGATTTTCGGCGCCGCGCCGCAGGCAATTGGCACTCCGCTTGACCGAGTGCTAATCGCGGTCATAGTCTCGGCTCTGGCACTCGGCAGATGAGAGTGCCAACAACGCGACGGGCAGATCCGGCACCCGCGACGACGGATCGACCTGGTCGCCACCTCAGACAGTTAACCCCGTGAGATCTCCGAAGGGGGAGGTCGGATCGTGACGACCGCCAGCTCCAAGGTTGCCATCAAGCCGCTTGAGGACCGCATCGTGGTCCAGCCGCTCGACGCCGAGCAGACCACGGCCTCCGGCCTGGTCATCCCGGACACCGCGAAGGAGAAGCCCCAGGAGGGCGCCGTCCTCGCCGTGGGTCCGGGCCGTTTCGAGAACGGCGAGCGCCTGCCGCTCGACGTGAAGGTCGGCGATGTCGTGCTGTACAGCAAGTACGGCGGCACCGAGGTGAAGTACAACGGCGACGAGTACCTCGTCCTCTCGGCTCGCGACGTGCTCGCGATCATCGAGAAGTAATTCACCTCAAGCACATTCTGCTGTGAGCTGCGCCCCTGGCCCCCGCGATCTCATGAAGCCGGGCGTCGGGGGCGCGGTTCGTTTCACCCACGCTTTCCGAGAGGGCTGAACCGCTCCCATGGCGAAGATCCTGAAGTTCGACGAGGACGCCCGTCGCGCCCTTGAGCGCGGCGTCAACAAGCTTGCCGACACGGTGAAGGTGACGATCGGCCCCAAGGGCCGCAACGTCGTCATCGACAAGAAGTTCGGCGCCCCCACCATCACCAACGACGGTGTCACCATCGCCCGCGAGGTCGAGCTCGACGACCCGTACGAGAACCTCGGCGCCCAGCTGGTGAAGGAGGTGGCGACCAAGACCAACGACATCGCGGGTGACGGTACGACCACCGCCACCGTGCTGGCCCAGGCGCTCGTCCGCGAGGGCCTGAGGAACGTCGCCGCCGGTGCCTCCCCGGCCGCCCTGAAGAAGGGCATCGACGCCGCCGTGGCCGCCGTCTCCGACGAGCTGCTCGCTTCGGCCCGCCCGATCGACGAGAAGTCCGACATCGCCGCCGTCGCCGGGCTGTCCGCCCAGGACACGCAGGTCGGCGAGCTCATCGCCGAGGCGATGGACAAGGTCGGCAAGGACGGTGTCATCACCGTCGAGGAGTCCAACACCTTCGGCCTGGAGCTGGACTTCACCGAGGGCATGGCCTTCGACAAGGGCTACCTGTCGCCGTACTTCGTGACGGACCAGGAGCGCATGGAGGCCGTCCTGGAGGACTCCTACATCCTCATCAACCAGGGCAAGATCTCCTCCATCGCCGACCTGCTCCCGCTGCTGGAGAAGGTCATCCAGGCGGGTGCCTCCAAGCCGCTGCTGATCATCGCCGAGGACGTCGAGGGTGAGGCCCTCTCCACCCTGGTCGTCAACAAGATCCGCGGCACCTTCAACGCGGTCGCGGTCAAGGCCCCCGGCTTCGGCGACCGCCGCAAGGCGATGCTGGAGGACCTGGCGATCCTCACCGGCGGCACGGTCATCTCCGAGGAGGTCGGCCTCAAGCTCGACCAGGTCGGCCTGGACGTGCTGGGCTCCGCCCGCCGGGTCACGGTCACCAAGGACGACACCACGGTCGTCGACGGTGCCGGCGACTCCTCGGCCGTCACCGGCCGCGTCGCCCAGATCAAGGCCGAGATCGAGAACACCGACTCCGACTGGGACCGCGAGAAGCTCCAGGAGCGCCTCGCCAAGCTGGCCGGCGGCGTGTGCGTGATCAAGGTCGGCGCCGCCACCGAGGTGGAGCTGAAGGAGAAGAAGCACCGTCTGGAGGACGCCATCTCCGCGACCCGCGCCGCGGTCGAGGAGGGCATCGTCTCCGGTGGTGGCTCCGCGCTGGTCCACGCCGCGAAGGTCCTGGAGGACGGCCTCGGCAAGACGGGCGATGAGGCGACCGGTGTGGCCGTCGTCCGCCGCGCCGTCGTCGAGCCGCTGCGCTGGATCGCCGAGAACGCCGGCCTGGAGGGTTACGTCATCACCTCCAAGGTCGCCGAGCTCGAGAAGGGCCAGGGCTTCAACGCCGCCACCGGCGAGTACGGCGACCTGGTCAAGGCCGGCGTCATCGACCCGGTCAAGGTCACCCGCTCCGCCCTGGAGAACGCCGCCTCCATCGCCTCCCTGCTGCTGACGACCGAGACCCTGGTCGTCGAGAAGAAGGAAGAGGAGGAGGCCGCCGCCGCGGGCCACTCCCACGGCCACTCCCACTGAGGCAACAGTCTCTGAGGAAGCCCCCGTCCCCGGTCGTCCGCCGGGAACGGGGGCTTCGCCCCTCGCGGGCTTTCACTGTGGTCTCACTTCTCCAGCTCGTCCAGTGCTCCGAGCTGACTCATCAGCCCCAGCCGGTCGTACTGCCACCAGCCCTCGGCGATCTTCCCGCCGGTGTCGAAGCGGTGGACGGTGGTGCCGGTCATGCTGACCTGCCGTCCGGTGTTCGGCAGCCCCAGGAACTCATCCTTCTGCACGCCCGTCCAGAGCCACCGGGTGCACACCCGGTCCTCCTGGGCGATCTGGTCCTCGACGAGGAACGTGAAGTCGAAGGCGGCCCGCCACATCTCCGCCTCGCGCCGTATCGCGTCCATGCCGATGGTGTCCCGCTCATTGGCCGGATCGTGGTTGTGGCAGTCCTCCGCGAGCAGACCGTCCAGCGGAGCGAGCGGCCCGGCCGCGCCGAGCGTCTCGAAGAGCCGCCGCGCGGTGTCGGGGAACAGCCGCTCGTCGCGCACCACGTCCAGATCGGTGAACGTCGGCGTCCCCTCGCAGAGCGCCAGCAGTTCGTGGAACACCTTGTCGGTCTCCGGGAGACGCGAGGTGCGCATCGCCTCCTCGTACGACGGGAACTCCACGATCTCCACGACGTGCTCCGCGTCGGTGCGGTCCTTGCCGACCAGCGTGTGCGTCGCAGTCCGCTTCCCCTTGGTCTGCTCGACCCACCTGTCCATCAGCCGGTCCATCTCGTCGAACCGCCTGGTCCTGCACTCGATGAGCTGCACGAACGTCATGAAACCGCCTCCGGCCCCCCTGCGGGCGCGACCGATCGACACCATCGTCTCACCGGCCCGGTCCGCCCCGCGCGCGGTGCCGGCCGGGACTTACTGCGGCCCGTACTTGCGCCCCGTCTTCGAGCTGATCCCGCCCACCAGGCCGCGCGGGGCCATCTTCGCGAGGCCCGTGAGCACCTTGTAGCGGGGATCCGGGATCGACAGGGTCTTGCCGCGCGCGAGGTCGGCCAGCGCCGCCGCGACCAGCTTGTCGGCGTCCAGCCACATCCAGCCCGGGATGTTGTCCGTGCCCATTCCGGCCCGCTGGTGGAACTCCGTACGCACGAAACCCGGCGCCAGCGCCATCAGCCGGACCCCGCTGCCCGCGAGATCGCGCGCCGCACCCTGGGTGAACTGCACGACCCACGCCTTGGAGGCGCCGTACGTCCCGCGCGGCACGAAGGCCGCCACCGACGCCACGTTGACCACCCCGCCGCGGCCGCGCTCCCGCATCGCCTCGGCCGCCGCCGAGGTCAGCCGCAGCACCGCCTCGCAGTGCACCTTGAGCATGCGCAGCTCGTCGGCCATCGAGACGTCCAGGTAGCGGCCCTTGTTGCCGAAGCCGGCGTTGTTGATCAGCAGGTCGACGGGGTTCCTGCGGTCGCCGAGCCGGGCGGCGACCGACTCGATGCCGGCCTCCTCGGCCAGGTCGGCGGTGAGCACCTCCGCCTCGATGCCGTGCCGGTCGTGCAGTTCGGTGGCCTGCTCGCGCAGCCGTTTGGTGTCCCGCGCCACCAGGACGAGGTTGTGCCCGTCAGCCGCCAGCCGCCGCGCGAACGCGGCACCGATTCCCGCGGTCGATCCCGTAATCAGAGCCGTTGTCATGGGCCAAGGGTAGTTACCCGGACTGACGGCGTCCGCTGTGCGCACCGGCTCTCCCGAAGGATGAAGCACCGGTGAACGCCGTGCGCGTGACGGCCGTTCAGCCGCTCTGCGCCGCCACGTACCTCCGCGCCTGCGCCAGCGCCTCCGGGTGCAGCGCCGCGCCCGCCGCGAGCAACCGGGGCAGCAGCTCCCGCTCGGTGGTGGTGGCACGGAACTCCATCGCCGCCGTCACCCCGTGCTCCGGCCGGTGGATGATCTCGATCGGGTCCCCGGCCCGGATCTCACCCGGTTCGATCACCCGGAGGTAGGCACCGGTCGCACCCTTCCGTGTGAACCTCCTCACCCATCCCCGCTCGCCCAGATGGCCCTGAAAAGTGCGGCACGGGATGCGCCCGGAGGTGACCTCCAGCAGGAGCCCGGAGCCGATCCGCCAGCGCTCGCCGATCAGCGCGTCCGACACGTTCAGCCCGTTTGTCGTGAGGTTCTCACCGAAACAGCCGTTCGCCAGTCGCCGGCCGAGCTCCTTCTCCCAGACGTCGAGGTCCTCGCGCGCGTAGGCGTACACGGCCTGGTCGTCGCCGCCGTGATGACGCAGGTCGCACACCGCGTCCCCGGCCAGACCGCTGCCCGCGACGCCCTTGGGGCCCGGGGCCGCCACCCGCACCGGCCCGGCCACCGGCCGCTTGTCGATGCCGGTCACGCCGTCCACCTGGTCCGTGTACGGCACGGCACGCGCGTGCCCCAGATTCACCGAGAGGATCTCCACGCTCCGACGGTAGGGGACCCATCTCAAAGCGTCGACCCATTATCGAGTGCCGCATCCAAGGTCGGCTTATGCTCGAAGGGTGATCGAGGCACGTCATCTCCGCGTCCTGCGCGCCGTCGCCGCCACCGGGTCCTTCTCGGCGGCGGGGCGCGAACTGGGCTGCACCCAGCCCGCCGTCAGCCAGCAGATGAAGGCCCTGGAGACCTCCGTCGGGACCCCGCTGCTGGTCCGCACCGGCCGCGAGATGCGCCTGACCCAGGCCGGCGAGGCGCTGGTCCGGCACGCCTCCGGGATTCTCGCCGGGCTCACCGCCGCTGAGGAGGAGGTCGCCGCGATCGCCGGGCTGCGCGCCGGCCGGGTGCGCCTGGTCTCCTTCCCGAGCGGCAGCTCCACCCTGGTCCCGACGGCCCTCGCCGCGCTGCGCGCCGCTCATCCCGGCACCCGCGTCTCCCTGGAGGAGGCCGAGCCGCCCAAGTCCGTGGAGCTGCTGCGCGACGGCGACTGCGACATCGCGCTGGCCTTCCGCTACGAGGGGGCGGCGGACGTGGGGGAATGGGACGACCTGGTGGTACGGCCGCTGCTCACCGACCGGCTCGTCGGCCTGGTGCCCGAACGGCACCGGCTCGCCCGCGCGGACTCCGTCGCCCTCGGCGAACTCGCCGACGAACCCTGGATCGCGGGCTGCCCGCGCTGCCGGGGACAGCTCGTCCAGGCGTGCGAGAGTGCGGGCTTCACACCCCGCATCGACTTCGCCACCGACGACTACCCGGCCGTGGTCGGCCTGGTCGGCGCGGGCCTCGGCGTCGCCGTCCTGCCCCAGCTGGCGATCGAGTCGGTACGGCCCAGAGGCGCGCGCACGGTGGCGCTGGAGCCCGCGGTACGGCGGGAGATCGTCGCCCTCACCCTGCCCGACCTGGCACAGGTGCCGGCCGTGGCGGCGACGCTGGAACAACTGGGCCGGGCGGCCCGGCGGGCATGACAAAGGACCGGGCACGCATCTGCCCGGGCGTCCGGCCACGCGCGCGTGCCCGGTCATCACAGACTGTCAGCGGAATGTCAACGTATGTGCCAACGTGTATGTCAACGAATTTGTCAACGGGATGAAGAAACGTTCCTTCATGTGTCGGAGGCGGAGCCGCCGCTGGTGGTCGACGCCGACACCAGCCTGTTGCGCGCCCGCCCCATGAGCTCTTCGCGCTCGTCCTCGGTCAGTCCGCCCCACACGCCGTACGGCTCGCGGACCGCCAGCGCGTGCGCTGCGCATTCCGCGCGGACCGGGCATCTCATGCAGACCTCCTTGGCCGAGTTCTCACGGGCACTCCGAGCCGCCCCGCGCTCGCCCTCGGGATGGAAGAAGAGCGAGCTGTCGACCCCGCGGCAGGCGGCCAGGAGCTGCCAGTCCCACAGGTCCGCGTTCGGTCCGGGAAGGCGGGAGAAATCTGCCATTACGTGACCCCTTGTAGCCGTTCTGGGCGGATACGGTGCCAACGACCGTACATCTCCGGTCTAGAGAGATGAAAATATGACTCATTGGCAATCTAGCTCCAGACACTGTGAAACGGGAAGAAAAAGGTCTAAATGGGGCATTGGATTCGGTGAAAAGTTGAGGGTCTGACGTCCATGTCTGCACCGTGTCCGCACCCTCACGTAGAGTGCCGAAGACGGCATGCAGCCCCGTAACTCTTTCGAGTGACCGTCGTTGAGAGTGCGGTGGCGGTTGAAGCAACAAGCGCTCGGGCAGGCGTCCGAGACGTTCGACCGCACAGGTGACGATTCCGTACCAGCCTGGAGGCTCAAGGTGACGCGCATCAGCTGCGGAGGGCGGTCATGACATCCGTCCTCGTCTGCGACGACTCCCCGCTTGCCCGAGAGGCGCTGCGCCGCGCGGTGGCGACCGTGCCCGGTGTCGAGCGCGTGACCACGGCGGCCAACGGCGAGGAAGTCCTCCGCCGCTGGGGCGCCGACCGATCCGACCTGATCCTGATGGACGTGCGCATGCCCGGACTGGGCGGCGTCGAGACCGTGCGCCGGCTGCTGTCCGCCGACCCCGGCGCGCGCATCATCATGCTCACGGTCGCCGAGGACCTGGACGGCGTGGCTCTCGCCGTGGCCGCCGGCGCCCGCGGCTACCTGCACAAGGACGCCTCGCGCGCCGAACTGCGGGCCACCGTGACCCAGGCGCTCGCCGACCCGACCTGGCGGCTCGCCCCGCGCCGCCTGCGCTCGGCCGAGATGGGCGCCGCGCCCACCCTCACCGCGCGCGAGATCCAGGTCCTGGAGGGCATGAGCCACGGCCGCTCCAACGCCGAGATCGGCCGCGAGCTGTTCCTCTCCGAGGACACCGTGAAGACCCACGCCCGGCGCCTGTTCAAGAAGCTCGGAGCCTCCGACCGCGCCCACGCGGTGGCCCTCGGTTTCCGCTGGGGACTGGTCCGTTAGCAGGGCGGTGAGCTGCGCCGCAGCGCGGAAGCGGACCGACCGGACGCCCCCGCCCGCCCCACGGTGGGCGGGGTCCGCGAGGTGAAGCGCCCGGGCAGGCCCAAGGGCCCGCTGCTCGTTTCGGCGCGGATGCCGCATCCTTGAGGTGTGGAGTCTCTCGGGGACGAGTCGTTCGAGCGGAAGGGGAGGGCGCAGGAGATGAGTTCCGGCGCACCTGCTCATAACGCTTCGGTGCACAACGACGGACGCGATGCCACGCCGCCGACGGCAGCAGGGCACCATGGACCGATGCGCGACGACGAGGCGGTCACTGCCGTAGGGACGATCGGCGCTCTCGTCCATCGCGCCGTGGACGGGGACGAGCAGGCCACGCACGACCTGCTCGCCCATGTCCACCCCCTCGCGCTGCGCTACTGCCGTACCCGCCTGTCCCGCCTCCCGGGCGATGCCCGGCACTTCGTCGAGGACCTCGCCCAGGAGGTCTGCGTGGCGGTCCTGCTGGCCCTGCCCCGCTACCGCGACACCGGCCGCCCCTTCGAGGCCTTCGTCTTCGCGATCGCCTCCCACAAGGTCGCCGACCTGCAGCGCGCCGCGATGCGTCACCCCGGCTCCACGGCCGTCCCCTCGGACGAGATGCCCGAACGCCCCGACGACTCCCTCGGCCCCGAAGAGCGCGCGCTGCTCAGCAGCGACGCCGAATGGGCCAAGAAACTCCTGGCCAACCTCCCGGAGAACCAGCGCGAGCTGCTGCTGCTCCGCATCGCGGTGGGCCTCACGGCCGAGGAGACCGGCCAGATGTTGGGAATGTCACCGGGCGCGGTGCGCGTCGCCCAGCACCGGGCCCTGAGCCGGCTGCGGGCGCTGGCGGAACAGTAGGACGGCAGTAGCCGAACGGGTCAAGCCACCCCCGATGAACAGGTGCGCACCCATTTCCGTACGAACATACGAAGCCCGGAGCTGAGTCGTACCGTGGAATTCGGGGCGCGTGCTTCCCGTTAGCATGGGCATCCGCACCGTTCAAGGCCATTTGGGGAAGGTGTCATGACTGCCAACGTCGACGGAGTGCCCGGAAAATTCGCGACACTCGGGCTCACCTACGACGACGTGCTGCTGCTGCCGGGCGCATCCGAGGTGCTCCCCAACGCGGTCGACACCTCGTCCCGTATCTCGCGCAACGTCCGGGTCAACATCCCGCTGCTCTCCGCCGCGATGGACAAGGTGACCGAGTCCCGCATGGCCATCGCGATGGCCCGCCTCGGCGGTGTCGGCGTGCTGCACCGCAACCTCTCCGTCGAGGACCAGGTCAACCAGGTCGACCTGGTCAAGCGGTCCGAGTCCGGCATGGTCACCGACCCCATCACGGTGCACCCGGAGGCGACCCTCGCCGAGGCCGACGCGCTGTGCGCCAAGTTCCGCATCAGCGGCGTGCCCGTCACCGACCCGGCCGGCAAGCTGCTCGGTATCGTCACCAACCGCGACATGGCCTTCGAGTCCGACCGCAGCCGCCAGGTGCGCGAGGTCATGACCCCGATGCCGCTGATCACCGGCAAGGTCGGCACCTCCGGCGTCGAGGCCATGGAGCTGCTGCGCAGGCACAAGATCGAGAAGCTGCCGCTCGTCGACGACGAGGGCATCCTCCGGGGTCTGATCACCGTCAAGGACTTCGTCAAGGCCGAGAAGTACCCGAACGCCGCCAAGGACACCGAGGGCCGCCTCCTCGTCGGTGCCGCCGTGGGCGCCAGCCCCGAGGCCCTGGAGCGGGCCCAGGCGCTCGCCGAGGCCGGTGTGGACTTCCTGGTCGTCGACACCTCGCACGGCCACAACAGCAACGCCCTCAGCTGGATGGCGAAGATCAAGTCGAGCGTGGACGTCGACGTGATCGGCGGCAACGTCGCCACCCGTGACGGCGCGCAGGCGCTGATCGACGCCGGTGTCGACGGCATCAAGGTCGGCGTGGGCCCCGGCTCGATCTGTACCACCCGGGTGGTCGCCGGCATCGGCGTTCCGCAGGTCACCGCCATCTACGAGGCCTCCCTCGCCGCCCGTCCCGCCGGCATCCCGCTCATCGGCGACGGCGGTCTGCAGTACTCCGGCGACATCGGCAAGGCCCTCGCGGCCGGCGCCGACACCGTGATGCTCGGCAGCCTGCTCGCCGGCTGCGAGGAGTCCCCCGGCGAGCTGCTCTTCATCAACGGCAAGCAGTTCAAGTCCTACCGCGGCATGGGCTCGCTCGGTGCCATGCAGTCGCGCGGCCAGGGCCGGTCGTACTCGAAGGACCGCTACTTCCAGGCCGACGTCTCCTCCGACGACAAGCTCGTTCCCGAGGGCGTCGAGGGCCAGGTGCCCTACCGCGGCCCGCTGGCCAACGTGCTGCACCAGCTCGTCGGCGGTCTGCGCCAGACCATGGGCTACGTGGGCGCGGCCACGGTCGACGAGATGGAGTCCAAGGGCCGTTTCGTCCGCATCACCTCCGCGGGCCTCAAGGAGAGCCACCCGCACGACATCCAGATGACGGTCGAGGCGCCGAACTACAGCAACAAGTGACGCGTACGCGCGAGCGTGGAGTGACCCGCACGCGCGCGTGGAGCTCTTCCAGGGCGGTCCCGGAAGCACCGGGGCCGCCCTTGCCGTGCCCGTCGGCGATACTGGAAGACGCTGAAACGCAGAGGGAAAGGCCACAGACGTGACTGAGATCGAGATCGGGCGCGGCAAGCGCGGCCGCCGGGCGTACGCCTTCGACGACATCGCCGTCGTCCCCAGCCGCCGTACGCGGGACCCGAAGGAGGTCTCGATCGCCTGGCAGATCGACGCCTACCGCTTCGAGCTGCCGTTCCTGGCCGCCCCCATGGACTCGGTCGTCTCCCCGGCCACCGCGATCCGCATCGGCGAGCTCGGCGGCCTGGGCGTGCTCAACCTGGAAGGCCTCTGGACCCGGCACGAGGACCCGCAGCCGCTCCTCGACGAGATCATCGGGCTGGACGCCGACACCGCCACCCGCCGCCTCCAGGAGATCTACGCGGCCCCCATCAAGGAGGAACTGATCGGCGCGCGCATCAAGGAGGTGCGCGACTCCGGCGTGGTCACGGCGGCCGCGCTCTCCCCGCAGCGCACCGCGCAGTTCTCCAAGGCGGTCGTGGACGCGGGCGTGGACATCTTCGTCATCCGCGGTACGACGGTCTCCGCGGAACACGTGTCGTCCTCGCACGAGCCGCTGAACCTGAAGCAGTTCATCTACGAGCTCGACGTCCCGGTGATCGTCGGCGGCTGCGCCACCTACACCGCGGCCCTGCACCTGATGCGCACGGGCGCGGCGGGCGTGCTCGTCGGCTTCGGCGGCGGTGCCGCCCACACCACGCGCAACGTGCTCGGCATCCAGGTCCCCATGGCCACCGCGGTCGCGGACGTCGCCGCCGCCCGCCGCGACTACATGGACGAGTCCGGCGGCCGCTACGTCCACGTGATCGCCGACGGCGGTGTCGGCTGGTCCGGCGACCTTCCCAAGGCGATCGCCTGCGGCGCCGACTCCGTGATGATGGGCTCCCCGCTGGCCCGCGCGACCGACGCGCCCGGCAAGGGCCACCACTGGGGCATGGAGGCCGTCAACGAGGAGCTCCCGCGCGGCAAGAAGGTCGACCTCGGCACGGTCGGCACCATCGAGGAGATCCTCACCGGCCCGTCCCACACCCCCGACGGCTCGATGAACCTCTTCGGCGCCCTGCGCCGCGCCATGGCCACGACCGGCTACAGCGAGCTGAAGGAGTTCCAGCGCGTCGAGGTGACGGTGGCGGACTCGCAGCACAAGCGGTAGCCGCCGTACGGCGGACGGACGGAGGGCCGGTCACCCCGGGTGGGTGACCGGCCCTTTCGCATGCCCGAGTGCGCTGGTGGGGGCGCGTTCGGCGGGGGAGGGGCGTGCGGTTGCGTTCGGGGCAAATGTGGGCTGGAAGGGGGCGTCCATGGGACGTCACCGCAAGCCCACCCGCTGGGACCGGATCCGTCTGTGGATGGTCAAGTGCCGGAGGAGGTGGATCTTGCGGATTTGCGGGCGATGAGCGGCCACCCTCAGGAAAGCTAGGGGTGGACACTCCGTGATTCGCCCAGGAGCCTGCCGCAGTGGCCGCTGCGGTGGGCTCCACCTTTTTGTACGGTGCCGGATCCGCCGTCCGGCGGCCCGGCACTGGAGAGCGGCCGCCCCCATGAGAGGCGGGAGCGGACACCCGCCACCAGCTCACGAGCTACAGCCACCCACGCGCCCCCCTGCACCCCCGCGCGCCGGTCAGCGAGCCGCCTTCCGCGCCCCCGGGAACGCCGCCCAGCCCGGAGGGCTCCGGGGCCAACCCGCTCAGCCCGCTCAGAGCCGGTGCGCGGCCCCCGTCGGGGTCGCCCCGCGCGTGTCCAGCAGCAACTGGGCCTTCACGGACAGGCCCTGGAGGTCGTACGTGCGGTGCTGCTGGACCAGGATCGTCAGGTCGGCGTCGGCGGCCGCCTCGTAGAGGGAGTCCGCGCGGGGCACCGGACGGTCCAGGACGCTCCACGACGCGATGTGCGGGTCGTGGTAGCTGACCGTGGCGCCGAGCTCCATGAGGCGGATCGCGATCTCCTGGGCGGGGCTGCTCTGCTGGTCGGCGAGGTCCGCCTTGTAGGTGACCCCGAGCAGCAGCACGCGCGCGCCGCGCGCCGACTTGCCGTGCTCGTTGAGGAGGGCGGCGGCGCGCTGGACGACGTACGCCGGCATCCGGCTGTTGACCTGCTGGGCCAGTTCCACCATGCGCAGGCCGCGGCTCGCGCGGCCGGACAGGTCCTGGGCGACGCCGTGGCCGCCGACACCGGGGCCGGGGCGGAAGGCATGGAAGCCGAACGGCTTGGTCTCCGCGCAGCGGATGACGTCCCACAGGTCGACCCCCAGGTCATGGCAGAGGACGGCCATCTCGTTGACGAGGGCGATGTTGACGTGCCGGAAGTTGGTCTCCAGGAGCTGCACGGTCTCGGCCTCACGGGGGCCACGCGCGCGTACCACCTTGTCGGTGAGCCGCCCGTAGAACGTGGCGGCCGACTCCGTGCACGCGGGTGTGAGGCCGCCGATGACCTTCGGGGTGTTGGCCGGCGTGAAGTCGCGGTTGCCGGGGTCCACCCTGCTGGGCGAATAGGCGAGGTGGAAGTCGCGGCCCGCGCGCAGGCCCGAGCCCTTCTCCAGCAGGGGCCGCAGGAAGTCCTCCGTCGTCCCTGGATGGACCGGGGACTCCAGGATCACCGTCGTGTGCGGACGCAGCCGCTCGGCCAGGGTGCGCGCGGCGGCCTCCACCTGGCTCAGATCGAGCCCGCCGTCGGCGCCGCGCGGAGTCGGCGCGCAGATCACGGCGGTACGCACCCGCCCCAGCTGGACCGGGTCCTCGGCCACCCGGAAGCCCCTCGCGAGCATCCGGCGCAGCTCGGCGGGGCTCAGTGAGCCCGCCTCGGGGCCGGTGGCGTAGCCGATCGTGGAAACGCCGGCGGCCACGGCGGCCTGGGCGAGGGGCAGGCCGTAGGGACCGAGTCCGATGACGGCGAGGTCTGCGGGCATGGCGTGGGCCGTCCTTCCCAGTAACCGAAGCGGGACAGGTGCGCAAGCCCTGTGGACAGGATGAGCGAGGCGCACTGTCAGACTAGGAGTAAATATGACCGTTATGCGGGATTGTGTTCATGTGTCTTCCGTGGGTTCGGTGACCGTTGTCCACAGGCTGGGGGTGAGTGGTGGCTGAAGTCGGGCAAGCCGGTCAGAATTTGGGCAGGGGCCACGCCTGCCGGGGGCGCGGCCGACGCGACCGATGACCTACGAGGCGATCGGCGGCGGACGACGCGACCGATGACGCGATCGGCGGCCGACGGTGACCAGTGACCGACATCGACCCATGACCGACATCGACCCATGACCGACGGGTACCAGTGACCGGCGGGTACCAGTGACCGACGGCGATTGATGGCTGAGGCGTCCGATGACCCCCGGCGACCGATGGCCGGGGCGGACGACGAACTACGGCGAGCGATGGCCGATGGCGGACGACGACCTACGGCGAGTGGCCGATGGCGGCAGAGCGGGAGGCAGCGGTGAGGACAGCGACACTGGGGCCGGAGCAGCGTGCGGAGTCCCTGGCGGCCATGGCCGAGCGCGAGTTGGACGTGCTGGTGGTGGGTGGCGGAGTGGTCGGCACGGGCACCGCGCTGGACGCGGTCACCCGGGGACTGAACACCGGCATCGTGGAGGCCCGCGACTGGGCCTCCGGCACCTCCAGCAGGTCCAGCAAGCTGATCCACGGCGGCCTGCGCTATCTGGAGATGCTCGACTTCACCCTGGTGCGCGAGGCCCTCAAGGAGCGCGGCCTGCTCCTGGAGCGCCTCGCCCCGCACCTGGTCAAGCCGGTGCCCTTCCTCTACCCGCTCCAGCACCAGGGCTGGGAGCGCCTGTACGCCGGTTCGGGCGTCGCGCTCTACGACACGATGTCGATGGCCCGCGGCCACGGCCGGGGCCTGCCCGCCCACCGCCACCTGAGCCGCCGTCACGCCCTGCGGGTCGCGCCCGCGCTGCGCAAGGACGCCCTGGTCGGCGCCATCCAGTACTACGACGCCCAGGTGGACGACGCCCGCTACGTGGCGACCCTGGTGCGCACGGCGGTGTCGTACGGCGCGAAGGCGGCCAACCGCGCGCGGGTGACCGGGTTCCTGCGCGAGGGCGAGCGGGTCGTCGGGGCCCGGGTGCAGGACGTGGAGGGCGGCGGAGAGTACGAGATCCGCGCCCAGCAGGTCGTCAACGCGACCGGGGTGTGGACCGACGACACGCAGGCGCTGGTCGGCGAGCGGGGCCAGTTCCACGTCCGCGCGTCCAAGGGCATCCACCTGGTCGTCCCCAGGGACCGCATCCACTCCACGACCGGTCTGATCCTGCGCACCGAGAAGTCGGTCCTGTTCGTCATCCCCTGGGGCCGGCACTGGATCGTCGGCACCACCGACACCGACTGGGACCTGGACAAGGCCCACCCGGCCGCCTCCAGCGCCGACATCGACTACCTCCTCAACCACGTGAACTCGGTGCTCGCGGTGCCGCTGTCGCGCGACGACGTGCAGGGGGTCTACGCCGGTCTGCGTCCGCTGCTGGCCGGCGAGTCCGACGCCACCAGCAAGCTGTCGCGCGAGCACACGGTCGCGCATCCGGTGCCGGGGCTCGTGGTCGTCGCCGGCGGCAAGTACACGACCTACCGGGTGATGGCCAAGGACGCCGTCGACGAGACGGTGCACGGGCTCGACATGCGGGTCGCGGAGTGCGTCACCGAGGACACCCCGCTGCTCGGCGCGGAGGGCTACCGGGCGATGTGGAACGCGCGGGCCCGGATCGCCGCCCGCACCGGCCTGCACGTGGTGCGCGTCGAGCACCTGCTGAACCGGTACGGCTCGATGGCGGAGGAGGTCCTCGACCTCATCGCCGCCGACCCCGGCCTGGCCGAACCGCTCTCCGCCGCCGACGACTATCTGCGTGCCGAGGTCGTCTACGCAGCCTCCCACGAGGGCGCCCGCCACCTCGACGACGTCCTCACCCGCCGCACCCGCATCTCCATCGAGACCTTCGACCGCGGCACCCGCAGCGCCCGCGAGGCCGCCGAACTGATGGCCCCGGTCCTCGGCTGGGACAAGGACCAGACCGAGCGGGAGGTCGAGCACTACGAGAAGCGCGTCGAGGCGGAGCGCGAATCCCAGCTCCAGCCCGACGACCAGACAGCCGACGCGGCAAGGCTGGGAGCCCCGGACATCGTCCCGCGGTAGATCCCGGAGAGGCGGGGCCGCGGCACGGGGCCCTGACGGGTACAGCCTGCGGGCTCCGGGCTTACGTGTCTGTCGGCCGCCGGGAAACCTTCTCCGCCGCAGCGGTGCTGAGCCAAGGCCGGCGGTTTCCCGCGGTGCCGGACGACCTCCGCCGCTCGCCCCCCGAACATCACCCGATCGAGCGACCCGGTGTCAGGATCTCCCTCCGCCCCCCGGCCGTTCTACCTGTCGCGAGGGCAGAACTCGGCCGCGAGCAGTGCGGGTTCGAGGGCCGGGTCTGCGATCGCCGTCGTGTTCACACGGAACGTGAGGACATGCCGGCCGCCGATCGAGACAGCGCTCCGCACATAGCTGCCCGCGATCCGGCCGTTGTGCCCCCACACCGTGATCCCGCACGGCAGCTTCACAGGAAAGATCCCCAGGCCGTACGCGCCATGTGCGGCACGGGTGTCGAGCATCTCGCGCAGCCGGCGCGGGGGCAGCAGCTCGCCGTCCAGCAGCGCCGCGTAGAAGCGGTCCAGGTCGTCGAGCGTGGTCACCAGCTCACCCGCCGCGCCGGCCACGCGCGGGTCGAGTTCGGTGACGTCGGAGCCGTCGGCCGCGTAGGCGCGACCGTGCGGGGAGGGCAGCGTGGTGCGGGCACCCGGGAAGGACGTGCCCGTCAGACGGAGGGGAGTGATGACGCGGCGCCGGACCTCGGTGGCGTACGAGTGGCCGGTGACCTGACGGATGACCATGCCGAGCACGACGTAGTCGGTGCTGGAGTACGCGAAGTGCCCCAGCCGGTTCGAAGGGAGGGAGAGCGAGATGCGTACGGCCTGAAGCGGGGTCAGGGGGACTTCCCCCCGGGTGACCGTGGCGAAGTCGGCGAGCCCGCCGGTGTGACTGAGCAGGGCCCGCAGGGTGATCCTCCGCCCGTCGACGCCGCGTCCGCGCAGCAGTCCCGGCAGATACCGCTCCACGGTGTCGGAGAGGGAGAGCCGGTGTTCCGCGGCCAGTTGCAGGACGACGGTGGCGATGAAGGTCTTCGTGATGCTGCCGGCGCGGAAGCGGTCGGCACGGGCGATACCCTGGCCGGCGGCCGCGTAGCGGACGTCGTCGCCGTCGCGGTCGAGGAGAGCGGCGGCGGGTGCTCCGCCTTTGGTGACGAACTGTGACAGGAGCGGGTCCCTGGCCTCCGCCGAGGACGCGGAACCGGTCGTCAGCGGGGCGAACAGCAGGGCAAGAGAGACCGGTATCGCCACCAGTGTCCGAAGCGACGGCATCCGGGATCCCTCCTTCTCGCCGTCCATCATCCCGGCCCGGGTGACCCCCTCGTCACCGGGGGTTCCCATCGGCCGGCCCGATACGCGGTCAGGGGGCCCCTGGGCGTTGGGTACTTGTCGGGTGAGGGACAATGAAGGCTCTGTCAGGGCGGGTTGCATGAGGGGACGCATGTCGGAGGCGGAGCGGGCGGGCACTTCTCGTCAGGAGACTCGTCAGGACAACAGCGAGCGTCTTCTCGCCGGGCGGTACCGGCTGGGAGGAGTGCTCGGCCGCGGCGGCATGGGCACGGTGTGGCGGGCCGAGGACGAGACCCTCGACCGGACGGTGGCCGTCAAGGAACTGCGGTTCCCGTCGAACATCGACGAGGAGGAGAAGCGGCGCCTGATCACGCGCACCCTGCGCGAGGCCAAGGCGATCGCCCGGATCCGCAACAACAGCGCGGTGACGGTCTTCGACGTGGTCGACGAGGACGACCGGCCCTGGATCGTGATGGAGCTGGTCGAGGGCAAGTCGCTGGCCGAGGTCATCCGGGAGGACGGCCTGCTGACACCGAAGCGGGCGGCCGAGGTCGGGCTGGCGGTTCTGGACGTGCTGCGGTCGGCGCACCGCGAGGGCATCCTGCACCGGGACGTGAAGCCGTCCAACGTGCTGATCTCCGAGAGCGACGGCCGGGTCGTACTCACCGACTTCGGTATCGCCCAGGTGGAGGGCGACCCGTCCATCACCTCCACCGGCATGCTCGTCGGCGCCCCGTCCTACATCTCCCCCGAGCGGGCCCGCGGTCACAAGCCCGGCCCGGCGGCGGACCTGTGGTCGCTCGGCGGCCTGCTGTACGCGGCGGTCGAGGGCGCACCGCCGTACGACAAGGGGTCGGCGATCGCCACGCTGACGGCGGTGATGACCGAGCAGTTGGAGGAGCCCAAGAACGCGGGCCCGCTGAAGGACGTCATCTACGGGCTGCTCACGAAGGACCCGGCCAAGCGGCTGGACGACGCGGGTGCGCGGGCGATGCTCAACGCGGTGATCAACGCACCGGAGGAGGCGCCCGCGGACGCCACCCGGGTCGTGCCGCTGCCTCCGCAGCCCGACGCGCCGAAGGAGGAGAAGGGCGCCGGGGCCAAGCGGGGCGAGGAGGCCGGGGAGAAGCTGCGCGGGGCCCTGCGGTCGGTGCGGAAGGCCGCCGGTGCGGCGAGTGCCGTGGCCGCGACCCGGACGAAGAGCACCGGTGCGGGCACCAGCGAGGGCGTGGGCGGCGAGGCGGCCACGGCCGTGGCCCCGGTCGCTTCCGCTTCGGCCTCGGTGCCGGTCGGGGGCGCGCGTCCGGCGAGCGCCGGCACCGGGTCCGGTGCCGCCGGCGCCTCGGCGGGGGCCAAGCCCGGCGCCGGCATGGCCAGTTCAGGGTGGCCCGTGATGCCGCCGCCGGATCTGGACCTGGCGCCCCGGCCCGTGCCCAAGGCGCCGCTCACCGACGTGGTGCCCAAGCGCACCCTGGTGATCATCGCCGTGGTGGTGGTGCTCGCGGTGCTCGGCACCGTGCTCGCCCTCACGCTGAACGGCGACGACGGGAACAGCAAGGGGAGCGGAAAGAGCGGCGGTTCCAAGGCGGTGGCGACCTCGGGGGCGAGCACGAGCACCGGTTCCGGTTCCGGCTCGAAGTCCGGTTCCGGGGCCACCACCAAGGAGGACACGAGCGGTGGCACGCGGGCGGACGGGGGCACGTCGGCGGCCGACGCCTCCGGAAGCGACGGCTCGCCCTCGGCATCGAACTCCAGTGGCAGTGGCGGTGGGAGCGGCAGCGGCAGCGCGCCGGTGGTGTCGACACACAAGGGCGGACAGGGCTACTCGATCGGGCTGCCCAAGGGCTGGAAGTTCCAGACCAGCAGTTCCGCGGGGGACCGGTTCACCGGGCCCGGCGGGCAGAAGCTGCTGGTCGCCTGGACGAGCACGCCGAAGAACGACCCGGTGGCGGACTGGGAGAACCAGGAGCGTTACATGGTCCGCTCCCAGTACCAGAAGATCCGCATAGCCGAGGTGAGCTACCGCGGGTGGAACACGGCCGACTGGGAGTTCACGTACGTGGAGAGCGGCACCGAGTACCGGACCATCGACCGGGGGTTCGTCGTCAACTCCAAGCAGGGGTACGCGCTGATGTACACCGCGAAGGCCGCCGACTGGAGCAGTGAGCTGCGCAAGGACACCTGGAAGACGCTGACCGCGTCCTTCGAGCCGAAGTGACAAATTCGCATCCCCACAATGCGAATTGCCTCCGGCACGTATCGTGAGTGGTTGCGGACCGTACGCATCCAGGTATGCATACAGAACGGGCCGCGAAACGAACGGATTTGACCAACCGGACGGCCGGGGGAGGCAACGTGGACGACTACGCGGGTCGGGTGCTCGCCGACCGCTACCGCCTGCCGCTTCCCCCCTCCGACGAGTACGAACACACCGAGACGCGGGCCTTCGACACCTACAGCGGGCAGGAGGTGTTCGTCCGTCAGGTGCCCCTGCCGGAGGTCGTCGAGGCGGAGGTGCTGGACGCCGAGGGGTTGCCGGAGGGTTTCACGGCGCGTGACCGCGGCGGGCGTCGGCCGTCGACGGCGCGGACCGCGACACGCCGGCCCAGCGACCCGGTGGTGCGGCGCGCGGTGGAGGCCGCGCAGGCCGCCGCCCGGATCCCCGACCACCCCCGGCTCGACCAGGTCTTCGACGTGTTCGCCGAGGGCGGTTCGCTGTGGATCGTCAGCGAGTCGGTCGCCGCGCGGTCGCTGGCGGCGGTGCTCGCCGAGCAGCCGCTGAGCCCGTACCGGGCGGCGGAGGTCGCCTCCGACGTGCTGATGGCGCTCCGCGTGCTGCACGCCCACGGCTGGGTGCACCGCAACATCACCGCCCGCACGGTTCTCGTCTGCGACGACGGCCGGGTG
The DNA here is from genome assembly GCF_040686075.1 of Streptomyces sp. NPDC086519. Lineage (NCBI taxonomy): Bacteria > Bacillati > Actinomycetota > Actinomycetes > Kitasatosporales > Streptomycetaceae > Streptomyces > Streptomyces sp. NPDC086519. The sequence goes on along the minus strand of NZ_JBFBJL010000069.1, from coordinate 27,808 downwards.
ATGCTGACCGGCCTCGCGGTCGGCGCCGCGGAGGAGGCGCTGTGCGGGTACGACCCGGTACCGGCGCAGGAGGATGAGTTCGGCGGGGGCGGTGAGGCGGTCGTCGGCCGCGGGCGGATCGGGGAGGCGGAAGGTTCCGCCACACCCGCTGACCCGCCGGGGCACGCACCCGGCAACCCGCCCGGTTTGCCTGTTTCGGGTGGTTCTGTCGGATCGGGTGTCGTCGCCGTCGGAAGCATCGGGAGCACCGGTGGTGTGCCCGGTGGTACAGCCGGCGCGCAGGGAGCGCCCGGCGCTCCGGAGGCCGATCCCGAAGCCGCTCGGCGTGCCGCGATTCAGGCCCGGGCTGCCGGCGGGCTGCCGGGCGCCGGTCCGGAGGAAAGCCCCGGCGGCACCGGTTCGGGTGCCGTGGAGCGGCGGGCGCTGGAGACCGGCGCGGACATCCGGGCCGCCCGGGCCGGCGCGATCGCCGCGTACCGGGCGGGAGCCAGGGCCGCCGCCCGGGTCCAGGAGGCCCAGCAGAGCGGGCGGGCCGCGCTGCCCGGCGCCCGGCCGCCCGCCGAGGACGGCACCGCGGCGCCCGCACCACAGCCGCCGTACGGCCCTGGACACACGGGCGGGGCGGCCCAGCAGCCGCATGCCAACGGCGTGGCGCAGGCACCGTACGCGCATGGGCAGGCGCCGGCGCCGGGCGGGGAGCAGCGGGCCGCCGGTGGTGTGCCGCCCGGCCAGATAGCCGACCCGTACGGGGTGCGCGGCGCGCCGTCGCCCTGGCACGGCGCCGCCCCCCGTCCCCGCCCCGGCACACCCCCCACGGCGGCCCCCGGCCAGGAACGCGCCGCGCTCCCGTCCACCGGACCCGGCGCGGTCGTGCCCCCGGCCGGTACCGGCACGGCCGGCCCGCGGACCGGCGCCGGACTTCAGGGCGGCCAGGGACAGCCGCACGCCGTCGTGCCCGCTCAGGGCGCCGGGCCCGCCGCCCACTGGGGCGAGCCCGCCGCCGTACCCGGGCGGCGTGGGCCCGCCACCGCGCTGGCCGCCGAGCGGGCGCGGCAGGTGCGGATGACCGTGGTGGGGCCGGTGACCGAGCGCTGGGCGCCGGAGCAGGCCGTTCCCGTGCACGAGAACTGGCAGCTGGCGGCGCCCATCGGCCCGGCCACCGACCTGTGGGCGCTCGGGGCGCTGCTGTTCCGGTCGGTGCAGGGGCACGCGCCGTATCCGGAGGAGTCGACGGCCGAGCTGGTGCAGCTGGTGTGCTCGGAGCCGCCCGCGTTCGCGGAGGAGTGCGGGTCGCTCAGGCCGGTCGTGGAGTCGCTGCTGCGTCAGGACCCCACCGAGCGGCTGGACTTCGAGGAGCTGCGCGGCTGGCTGCGCTCGCTGGTGCGGTCGGCGCCCGAGCCGGACGCGGGTACGTATGTCGTCGCCGCCCCACCCGCCGACCCCCGGCGGCTGCCGATCGTCCGGCGCCGCGGTGAGCTGGTGCGCAGGCGCCGGGCCGGGCTGCCGGCGCCGCACGGCCGGCACAAGCGGGCCCGGCAGGAGGCCGGGTCCCCGCGTCGGCTGGGCCGTACGCTGCTTCTGCTGGTCCTGCTCCTGCTGGCCGCGGCGGTCGCGTACGCCATGCTGTTCCTGCCGAAGAAGGGCAGCGCGGACGACGGCGGCGCGGCGACCGGCGACCGGACGGGCGCGGTCGGCGAGGCGAGCTCCGCACCGAGCCAGAGTCCGACGCCCAGGCCGACACCGACGCCCACCGCCACCTCGACTCCGTCCACGGAGACGCAGACCACCGCCGGTTCCACCGTCGCCGACGGGTTCACCCTGCGCAAGGACCCGAACGGCTTCCAGGTCGCCGTGGCCAAGGGCTGGACCCGTACCCCGAAGAACGGCAGCGGCCAGGTGATCTACTCGCACGGGAAGTTCGAGCTGATCGTCGTGGCCGGGCGGGACAGCGCGGCGTCCTACGGCAGCGACCCGATGGCCTACCAGCGGGACAAGGAACCGGAGCTGCAGCCGTACCGGGACTCCAGCTGGGCCACCGCCGGCGGGCTGCGGACCATCACGGTGGGCCAGCAGGTGTCGGCCGAGGGGCAGTTCACCTGGACGGACAGCCAGAAGGGCGACCTGTTCGTGCGCAACATGGTCTTCCTGATCAACGGCAGGTACCACATCGTGCAGGTGCGCGGCCCGGAGTCGGAACGGGACCAGGTCACCACGCTGTACGAGCAGGCGTCGTCGACGTACAAGTACACGGGCTGAGCCGTACGCGCAGCCGGGTCGGGCCGGGCGGGCGCAAATGGACGCGTCCGCAGGGTGGTTGGTTCCCGTTTCGGCACGGGGATTTCGTTCGCATCCGGTCACGGAAGCGAGAACCGTCACAGTGCTGTCTCCGTGGGACCCCGCTTGTTCCCTGACCACGGGGCGGTCCTTAGTCTGAGCCTGACAAGAGCATTGCGGGGCAACGTGAATCAGATGCAGGGCCTGCTCATCGCGGGCCGCTACCGGCTGGCCGACATCATCGGCAGCGGCGGCATGGGCCGGGTGTGGCGCGCTCATGACGAAGTGCTGCACCGCGCGGTCGCGATCAAGGAGTTGACGGCCGCGCTCTACGTCTCCGAGAGTGACCAGCCCATCCTGCTCGCCCGCACCCGGGCGGAGGCCCGGGCCGCGGCGCGCATCAACCACTCCGCCGTCGTCACCGTCCATGACGTACTCGAACACGACGGCCGCCCGTGGATCGTCATGGAACTGGTCGAGGGGCGCTCGCTGGCCGACGAGGTCAAGGAGCGTGGACGCGTCGAGCCGCGAGAGGCCGCCCGGATCGGGCTGTGGGTGCTGCGCGCGCTGCGCGCCGCACACAGCGCCGGGGTGCTGCACCGGGACGTCAAGCCGGGCAACGTGCTGCTCGGCCAGGACGGCCGGGTCCTGCTCACCGACTTCGGTATCGCGCAGATCGATGGCGACACGACGATCACCCGTACCGGGGAAGTCGTCGGATCCGTCGACTACCTCGCGCCGGAGCGCGTGCGCGGGCACGATCCGGGGCCGTCCTCCGACCTGTGGGCGCTGGGCGCGACGCTTTACACGGCGGTGGAGGGGCGCTCGCCGTTCCGCCGGACCTCGCCGCTGACCACCATGCAGGCGGTCGTCGAGGACGAGGCCGGCGAGCCGCTCAGCGCGGGCCCGCTGGAGCCGGTCATCACGGCCCTGCTGCGCAAGGAACCGGCGCATCGGCCGAGCCCCGAAGAGGCCGAGCAGATGCTCGCCGAGGCGGCGGAGGGACGACGGCCGAGCACGGCACAGGCGTACATACCCACGCGGTCGCAGATCGCCGGTGGCGGTGGCGGTGGCGGGGCGACGCGGCCGGCCGCCGGCGGTTCGTACCAGACCCACCAGGAGGGAGCGGCGTACGGGGGCGCGCGCGGCAGCGACGCGTACGGCGGTGACCCCTACGGCGCCAGCTCCTACGGCGGCACCTCCCGCGGGGGTTCCCACAGCGATTCGCACAGCGGTTCGCACAGCGGTTCTCCCGGCGGTTCCATGAACTCGCCGACCGCCGTCGCTTCCCCCTCCGCGGCCGTCTCCGCGCAGCCCGGGCGGCGTCGGCTGCGGACGCTCGCACTCGTCGTGGTCCTGGCCGCGCTGGTCGGCGGTGGCGCGGCCGTGGCCCTGCAGAAGTGGGACTCCAGGCAGCGGGACGACAGCGGCAGCGTGGCCTCCCCGGTCACCTCCGGTCCGTCCGCCTCGGACAGCGCGACCACGGCCTCGGGCGGCACGATTCCCGCGGGCTGGCGCAGGTACGACGACCCCGCGGGCTTCACGCTGTACCTGCCCGCGGGCTGGAGGCGCTCGGTGTCCATCAAGAAGACGGACGGCCTGGAGCAGATCGACTACTCGCCCGACGGCGGCACACACCTCGTACGCGTCGCCGTCGACACCTCGCCCGACTACAACAACGCCTACGACCACATGCGCAACCTCGAGTGGCAGCTCGGGCAGAGGCTGGTGGACTACAAGACGGTGAGCCTGAAGAAGGGCGTGTACCGGGATCTGCCGAGCTCCCGCTGGGAGTACACGTGGACCGCGCTGCCGAAGGACGCGAAGGAACCGGGGCCGTACCGGGCCGTCGACGTCGGTTATTTCAACCGCGACGGTGTCGAGTACGCGATCTACACGGCCTCACCGGTCGAAGACTGGGCCACCACCAGAAAGCAGTTCACCTCCGTCCTCCAGGGCTGGCGAGAGGGCGAAGTCAAGTGATGAGAGTATCGACCGGCGCTCGGCATTCCGGTCGGCCTTTCTGCCGGTGCGCCGTGTCCGAGGGTTTTTGAAAGGAGAGCACCCGCGAGAGAACGATCGCTTTGCTCTGCTCCGGGGGTGTTGCACGGGCCCAGCGGGCGTGAGGGGACCGAGGCCCAATCCGAGCAGGTGAGCCCGCCGACTATCTTGTCCCCTTCCCGGACCGCCACGTGCACACCGACATAGCGGAGGAAATTGTCGGTGGTCGACGCGTGAGTACCGATGGGGAGAGTCGATCCTTTTCCGTCGTATTCGTGGTGCCAGGGCCAGTCCCTGAGGGAGTCACTGCCTGGCCGACCAGTCGGTGAACGTGAGACTCCCCGTGGCGCCGGTCGTGGAGCACGAGGCGCCGCCGCTCGCCGCGCTGGCATTGGTCACCCTGGTCGCGGCGAATATCGCCACTGCCGCGACACTCGTGACGGAAAGACGTTTCAAGATTTTTGCCATAAAGAAACGACAAGACTTCCGTGGATCACGTGACAGCGGCCATCCAGTCAGCTGTTTTGTCTTGCATGGAGCGCATGTCAGGGCGACTTGCCATGTTTTGAATCTGTTTCAAAATCGGGGTATGGCTGAAAATGATCGCCCATGAAGTTGTCGCAACGGAGAGCCACCGAACTCCCCGGCTGCGCTCGCTCCGTTGTCGGCCCGGTGACGACTGCGGCTGGGACGTCAGACATGGGAGGTGTGTCACCGGCCGTCCTGGGGCGGCGGCACCTTCGGCCGGTCACCGCCCCGGAGGGGGCCGTGCCCGGCGCGGCATGATGGGGCCCATGGCGACCGATGGGGATCAGAGGGACGGCCTCCGTGTCATTGCCGGGCGATACCGGCTCGAGAAACGGCTCGGGCGGGGCGGAATGGGTGTCGTATGGCGCGCGGCCGACCAGCTACTGGGGCGGCAGGTCGCCGTCAAGGAGCTCACCGTCGACGACTCCCTCTCGGACGACGACGCCCGGCTGCGCCGCGAACGCACCCTGCGTGAGGCACAGGCCGTCGCCCAGTTGCACCACCCGCACATCATCGTCGTGCACGACGTGGTCGAGGACGGCGGACGGCCGTACATCGTCATGGAGTTGATCGACGGCGGTTCGCTCGCCGACCGGATCTCGCGGCGCGGGCCGGTGGACGTCGGCGAGGCCGCGCGGATCGGGATCGCTCTGCTGAGCGCGCTGCGGACGGCCCACGAGGCCGGGGTGCTGCACCGGGACATCAAACCGGCGAACGTGCTCGTCGAGGCCGGCACCGGGCGTGTCGTCCTCACCGACTTCGGCATCGCCCAGGTCGCGGGCGCCACCACGCTCACCGAGACCGGCTCCTTCGTCGGCTCACCCGAGTACACCGCGCCCGAGCGGATGTCCGGGGCCCGGTCCGGCCCGCCGTCCGACCTGTGGTCGCTGGGGGCGCTGCTATGCGCGGCGCTCAGCGGCGAGTCGCCGTTCCGGCGCGACTCGTTCGGCGGAATCCTGCACGCCGTGGTCTCCGACGAGATCCGGCCACCGGTCCAGGCCGAGCCGCTGCTGCCGGTCGTACGGGGGCTGCTGGAGCGGGATCCCGAGCGGCGCCTGGGCGCGGCGGAGGCCGAACTGATGCTGCGCGGGTTCCTGGAGACGGGAGCCGTGACGGGCGGCGCCGGTACGGCGCGGAACGCGGCCGCCGCGTCGTACACACCGACCGAGCGGGACGTCCCGTTGCCGCCGCCCCCGGAGCCGGCCGCGCCGCCCCGGCCCTCCTCCCCCCGGGGGGTGCTGGTCGCCGCGCTGCTGGTCGCCGCGGTGGCCGGGGCGGGCGTGTCGGCGGCCATGCTGCTGTTCCACGGGGGCGGGGGCGCCGCGCCGGGCCCCGCGGGTACGACGGCCGTCTCCGCGTCGCACCCGTCGGACTCCTCGGCCACCGCTCCGCCGCCCTCGGCCACCACTCCGTCGGACTCCTCGGGCACCCCGCCGTCCGCCACCACCCGTCCCCGCACCGCACCCTCCGGCTACCGCCTCGCGCGGGACCCGGCCGGCTTCGCTCTCGCCGTCCCGGAGGGCTTCACCCGCGACCCGCAGGGCGAGCGCGTCTTCTACATGTCACGGGGGCAGACCTTCCGGCTCGGCATCAAGGTCTCCGAGCCGCAGACGGGCGGACCGGGCGGGGTGATGCGGCGGGCGGCGGCCGAGGGGCCGAGCACCAACCCCGGGTACCACGACGGCCGGGTCACGGACACCACCCATGCCGGACACCCCGCCGCGTTCTGGGAGTTCACCTGGAAGGGCTTCAGCGCGACGGAGGGACCGCGGCACACCTACGACCTCTGCTGGGAGGAGAGCGGACAGCTGTACGACGTGTGGGTGTCGGCGCCGGTCGGGAAGGTGCGGGAGGCGCGGGAGTACTTCGACGTCGCGGTGGACACGTTCACGGCCAACTCGGCCTGACCCCCGTCGACATGGGGCGGTCCGGGCACGCACACAGGAAGCGGGCCGCGGTCGGCGGCCCGCTGACCGCGCCGCTTCGACAAGGGCATGGTGCGCAGGGTACTGATGTGACATGAGCGAAGACGGCGAACGGCCGGTCGAGGGACGTCTGATCGGTGGGCGCTATCGACTGGCCGAACGCATCGGCTCCGGGCCGGTCGGCACGGTGTGGCGCGCCCGCGACGAGCACGACGAGCACGACGAGCACGACGGGCGGGACCCGGCGGAGAACCGGGCTTCGGCGGACAACAGGGCTTCGGCGGACAACAGGGCGACGGCGGACGACCGGGCGCCGTCGGACCGCGGGGACGCTCGCATCGAGCGGTACGTCGCCCTTAAGGAACTGCGCCTGACCGGTGGGCCGGCGGACGAGGAGCGGCAACGGGCCGCGCACCGGCTGCTGCACGAGGCCCGTGCCGCCGCCCGCGTCGACCACCCGGCCGCCGTCGCCATCCACGACGTCCTCCTCGACGGCGAACTCCCCTGGATCGTCATGGAGTTGGTGACGGGGGAGTCCCTGCACGCCGCGCTCGCCGCGCGTGGGCCGCTGCCGCCCGCCGAGGCCGCCCGGGTCGGGCTCGCCGTCCTCGGCGCGCTGCACGCCGCCCACAGCGTCGGCATCGTCCACCGTGACCTCAAGCCTTCCAACGTCCTGCTCGAAGCCGGCGGCGAGCGCGTCGTCGTCACTGACTTCGGCATCGGCGCGGCCCAGCCGGAGCCGTGCGGCGGTGACTTCGTGGCCCCTGAGTGCGGGGAGGGGCGCGGCGCCGGGCCCGCCTCCGACCTGTGGTCCCTGGGCGCCCTGCTCCGTACGGCCGTGGCGAGCGCGGAGGGACCCCTCGCGCCGTTGCTCGCACAGCTGCGCGCCACCGAACCGGAGGCCCGGCCGGCCGCCGCCGACGTCGCCGAGGCACTCGCCGAGGCCGCCGGCGCGAGCCTTCCGGAATGGGTGACCGCACCCCCGGCCCCCGCCCCGCCCGCCCCCACCCCTGCTCCCACCTCGGTTCCCCCCTCCGGGACGGCCCCCGAACCCCGCCGTCTCACCCCGCTCACCGCCCTCGGCCTGCTCCTCGCCAAAAAACCGGAACGCGGCTGACCGGCGCTGATCATCCCTGTCAAGCCCCTGATCAGCGCATTCCCTGCCAGTGATCACTGGCAATATGTGTGCGGTCGGTGAATCCGAGTTACCCACGGGTACCCAAAGGCCCCGCTCCCGAATACCCTGCGGCTCATGACGGACTCGCAGGCCCCCGCCCACGCATCGGCCACCACCGGCACGAACCCGCTCGCCCCCGCCCCCGCGGGGGCCCGAACCGCCGCCGACGTGGTCACGCCCGAGCTGGTCGCCCAGCTCACCAAGGGCGTCGTCGGCTCCGGACGCACGGCCAACCACACGCCCTTCACCGGCGAGAAGCTGGCCGACCTGCCCGAGTCCACCCCCGAGGACGTGGCGAAGGCCTTCGACGCGGCCCGCGCCGCGCAGGCCGTGTGGGCGAAGGTGCCGGTACGGCAGCGTGCCGCCGTTCTGCTCCGCTTCCACGACCTGATCCTGGCCCGCCAGGCCGAGGTCCTCGACCTCATCCAGCTGGAGACCGGCAAGGCCCGCCTGCACGCCCACGAAGAGGTCCAGGCCGTCGCGGTCGCCTCCCGGCACTACGGTCGCAAGGCCCCCGCCTATCTGCGCCCCAAGCGGCACGCGGGCGCCATGCCCACCCTCACCCGGGTGACCGAACTGCGCCACCCGCGGGGTGTGGTGGGCCAGATCGCCCCCTGGAACTACCCCCTCGAACTCTCCGTCGGTGACGCGCTCCCCGCCTTCGCCGCGGGCAACGCGGTCGTCATGAAGCCGGACACCGAGACCTGCCTGACCGCGCTGTGGGCCCGCGACCTCCTCATCGAGGCGGGGCTGCCCGCCGACGTCTTCCAGGTCGTCCTCGGTGAGGGCCCGGTCGTCGGTCCCGAGGTCGTCCGGCACGCCGACTACGTCTCCTTCACCGGCTCCACCCGCACCGGGCGCGAGGTGGCGCAGGGCGCGGCGGCCCGCCTGGTCGGCGTCTCCCTCGAACTCGGCGGCAAGAACGCCATGCTGGTCCTCGACGACGCCGACATCGAGAAGGCCGCCGCGGGCGCGGTCCGCGCCTGCTTCTCCTCGGCCGGCCAGCTCTGCATCTCCATCGAGCGGCTGTACGTCCACGAGTCGATCGCCGACGCCTTCGTCGAGCGCTTCGCCGCCCGCACCAAGGCCATGCGCCTCGGCACGTCCCTCGCCTACGGCGCCGACATGGGGTCCCTGGTCGGCGAACGGCAGCTGGAGACCGTCAAGCGGCATGTCGAAGAGGCCGTCGAGAAGGGCGCCACCGTCGTCGCCGGCGGCACCGCCCGCCCGGACATCGGCCCCTACTTCTACGAGCCCACCATCCTCGACGGCGTCGAGGACGCGATGGCCGTCTGCACGGAGGAGACCTTCGGCCCGGTCGTCTCGATCTACCGCTTCAAGACGGAGGAGGAGGCCATCGAACACGCCAACGGCACCCCGTACGGCCTCAACTCCTCCGTCTGGACGAAGAACGGCAGCCGAGGCCGCGAGGTCGCCGCCCGCCTGCGCGCCGGCACGGTCAACGTCAACGAGGGCTACGCCGCCGCCTACGGCAGTGTCCAGTCCCCGATGGGCGGCATGAAGGACTCGGGCCTGGGCCGGCGCCACGGCTCCGAGGGCATCCTCAAGTACACGGAGGCGCAGACGGTCGCCCAGCAGCGGCTCCTTCCCATGGCGCCCTCGCTGGGCATGGACGACGAGAAGTACGCCCAGTTCATGAGCACCAGTCTCCGGGTGATGAAGGCGCTGAGGCTGCGATAGGCGCCCCGCCACAGGCGCGGGCCGTATCGATATGCGGCTCCGCCGCGTGGGCGCGATCAACCACGTAACACCCGCACGCGAAACTCAACGAGGAGCACCCGTGCCCCAGGACACCTACGACTACGACGTCATCGTCGTCGGCTCAGGCTTCGGCGGCTCGGTGACCGCCCTGCGTCTCACCGAGAAGGGCTACCGCGTAGGCGTCCTGGAAGCCGGCCGCCGCTTCACCCGCGACACCCTCCCCAAGAACTCCTGGGACATCAGGAACTACCTCTGGGCCCCCAAGCTCGGCTGCTACGGCATCCAGCGCATCCACCTGCTCGGCAACGTGATGGTGCTGGCCGGAGCAGGCGTCGGCGGCGGCTCGCTCAACTACGCCAACACCCTGTACATCCCGCCGAAGCCCTTCTTCGACGACCCCCAGTGGCGTGACATCACCGACTGGCAGGAGGAGCTGAAGCCGTACTACGACCAGGCGCAGCGCATGCTCGGTGTACGGCTCAACCCGACGATGACCCCGTCCGACGTCCACCTGAAGGCGGCGGCGGAGAAGCTGGGCGTCGGCGACACCTTCCACCTCGCCCCGGTCGGCGTCTTCTTCGGCGACGGCAAGGACGCCGACGGCGAGGCGAAGGCGGCCCCCGGCGACCAGGTCGCCGACCCCTACTTCGGCGGCGCGGGCCCCGCCCGCAACGCCTGCACCGAGTGCGGCGAGTGCATGACCGGCTGCCGGCACGGCGCGAAGAACACCCTCAACGAGAACTACCTCCACCTCGCCGAGCAGGCCGGCGCGGTGGTGCACCCGATGACGACGGTGGTCTCCGTCACCGACGACTCCCAGGGCGGCTACGCGGTCGCGACCCTGCCCACCGACGACCGCCGCAGGGCCAAGGGCCGGACCTTCAAGGCCCGGCGGGTCGTCATCGCCGCCGGCACCTACGGCACCCAGACCCTCCTGCACCGTATGAAGGCCGGCGGCCAGCTGCCGTATCTCTCCGACCGCCTGGGCGACCTCACCCGCACCAACTCCGAGGCCCTGGTCGGCGCGCAGACCGACAACCGCCGTTACCGCAAGGCGCACGGCACCCCCAGGGCCGACTTCACCCGGGGCGTGGCGATCACGTCCTCCGTCCATCCGGACGAGAACACGCACATCGAGCCGGTCCGCTACGGCAAGGGGTCGAACGCGATGGGCGGGCTGTCGATCCTCCAGGTGCCGTACGCGGAGGGCTCCTCCCGTGTCCTCGGCTGGCTGGCGAACGCGGCCCGCCACCCCCTCCTGGTGCTGCGCTCGCTCTCCAACCGGCGCTGGTCGGAGCGGACCATCATCGGCCTGGTGATGCAGTCGCTGGACAACTCCCTGACGACGTACCTGAAACCGGACGGCGTCGGCAAGGGCCTGCTCACCGCCCGGCAGGGCCACGGCGCCCCCAACCCCAAGCAGATCAGGGCTGCTTCGGAGGCGGCCACCGCGCTCGCCGCCGAGATCAACGGCTTCGCCGGCAGCAACGTCGGCGAGCTGATGGGCACCCCGCTCACCGCGCACTTCCTCGGCGGCTGCCCCATCGGCGACTCCCGCGAGACGGGGGTCATCGACCCGTACCACCGGCTGTACGGCCACCCCGGCATCTCGGTCGTGGACGGCGCCGCCGTCTCCGCGAACCTGGGCGTGAACCCGTCCCTCACCATCACGGCGCAGGCCGAGCGCGCGATGTCGTACTGGCCCAACAAGGGCGAGGCGGACCCGCGTCCGCGGCAGGGCGAGCCCTACCAGCGCCTCCAGCCGGTCGAGCCGCGCCGTCCGGCGGTCCCGGCCGAGGCCTTCGGAGCGCTGCGGCTGCCGTTCCTCGGGATTCCGGCCGTACCGCCGAAGAAGTAGGCCGAAGGAGCAGGCCGAACAAGCAGGCCGAAGAACCGGCTGAACACCGAAGAGGGACCTGTGCCCCCCTCCGAGCCCAGGTCCCTCTTCGATCGGTGCGCGGCCGTCGCCGTACGACGGTCCGCGCGACCTTGCCTATGAGTCCGCGCCGGCCTTCCGCCGCCGTACCAGGACCACCGCACCCGCGCCGACCACCACGGCGACTCCGCCGACCAGGCCGATGACCGGGAGCGCCGAGCTGGAGCCGGTGTCGGCGAGGTTGCCGGTCGGCAGGTCGGAGATGTCGCCCTGCGGCTTCTTCACGGAGTCCTTGCCGCCGTCGTCGCCCGGCGTGGCGGTACCCGGGTCCGGGTTGGACGAGCCGGCCTTGAGGACCGTGAAGTCGTACTGGGCCTAGCCCTCGGCGATGCAGTCCTGGCCGTCGACCTTGTCGAGGTAGGCGCCGGAGCCGAAGGAGTAGGCGTCACCGGCCGGCGCCTTGGCGTCGATGGAGACGCGCAGGTCGATCGACCTGCTCGCCCCGGACTTGAGCTCGGCCACGTAGAAGAAGTAGTCGCCGGCCCAGTCGTCGCTGCCGATCCGGTCCCAGGAGCCGTTCTCGGGGTTCTTGAACTCCAGGTCGACGTACGGGCTGAGGTACTTCGACTCGTCGAGCTCGTAGTTCTCGATCTCGGCGTAGAAGGCGACGCCCTCGACATCCGTCTTGGAGTCGTTCGTCACGACCAGCTGGAAGCCGTGGAAGCCGTCGCCCGCGACGATCTTGCCGGGCAGGCCCTTGATGTCGGCGGACACCTTGGCGTCGCCGAAGTTCTCGTCGAGGTCCTCGCAGTACGGGACGTCCGGGTCGGACGGGTCCTCGCTGGGCTCGGCCGACTCGGACGGCTCGGCGGAGGCGGACGCACTCGCACTCGCGCTCGCGCTGTCGCTGGGCGAGGCGGAGGCCGACGCCGACTCGGACGCCGACGCGCTGTCGCTGGGGGAGACGGAGGCGGACGGCGAGGCGGACGCCGTGTCGCTGGGGATCTCGCTCGGCGCGCTCTCGGACGCCGACGCGCCCGGCGCGTCCTCCGCGAACGCGGCGACCGGCGCGGACAGCAGGGCGACCGGCGCGATCGCGGCCGTGACGGCCGCCGCGGTGATGACCCGGCGAAGTTTCATGAGGACCCCCGTCAATCAGCAATCAGACGCGGTGGATGGATGTCACCGCTGGTACCGCTGGTGTGACCGGTGAGTCCTGTGAATGGTTGCCTCCGTATTCACAGGATTCTTATGTGACGTGAGTCACTTGCCCTGGGGGGTTACCGGGTGGCATGGACACAGCCGTTTCCAAGGTTATTCTCGGCCCCGTCGAACGGCCGAGCGAGAGAGTGTCATGTCTGACAGACGGTCCGAAGAATCGTCGGGGGACGAGCCGTCGTCCTCCTCCATATCCGACGAGGTATGGGCACAGTTCCTCCGCGACTCCGAACGGGACATCCGCACGTCCGCCCCCAAGGAGCCCTCCGCCCGGGCCCGGGAGGTGACCGCGCGGCTCAAGCGGCAGAAGGGGGAGCCCGAGGGGTGGCGGACCGGGCCCGCCTGGCAGGAGATGAACGGCCGGGCCGCCCGCCGCCGCAGGACCTGGGCGGTCGTCGGCGTTCCGCTGGCGATCGCCGTGGCCGTCGTGGCGATGCGGCCCTCCCTGATCCCGGGCGATCCCTTCGGCTCGTCCGCCGGCACGGACACCGCCACCGCGCCCCTGCCCGACGAGACCACCACCCCGACCGCCCCGCCCTCCGCGGTCGCCCCCGACACCCCCACGCTCGCCCACCCGTTCGCCGGCTCCCCGGCGCTGCGCTGGGCCGACGGCGCGGCCGGCATCGTGCTGCCGAAGGCCACCGCGCTCGGCGCGATCCCGAAGGACCGTGTCGAACTGGCCCTCCAGCAGACCAAGAGGCTGCTGGTCGACGCCAACCTGAACCCCGACGTGGTGGCCGGCGGCCGTCCCCGGGCCGCCCTCTCGGTGCTCGACCCCAAGCAGCCGGACGTGCTCGACAACCTCACCACCTCGCTGCGCAGCCCCAGCAAGACCCATGACCCGCTGTTCCTCTTCAGCCGCTTCGACCCGAAGGACGTGAAGCAGGCCGGGAAGATCGTCAAGGTGCGCGGCCGGATCACCTTCACGAAGGGCAAGTTCGAGGGCGTGGCCGTGCACGCCGACTACACCTTCGTCTACCCGGTGGTCCGTGCCGACGGCTCCACCGAGGTCACCCGCACGATCGTGCGCCGCGTCATCGACGCCGAACTCCCCGACCCGGTGCGGTACCGGGTCACCCCCGGCCGCCTGAGCCTCCTGCGCTACGACGAGGACGCCGGCAACTCGGCCTGCGACATCAACGACGGCTATCTGCACCCGCAGTTCCCGTCCCAGGCCCCGACCGCCGGGGCCGCCCCCAGCGGTCCGTCCGTCGACCCGTACGACCGCAGCCGCGACATCGGCGCGGAGCAGGCCTGCGGCACGGCGAGCCGTACATAGGAGAAGGGCCCCGCGAGACGGAGCCGCGGGGCCCTTCTTTCGTCAGCACCGACGTCAGGGCAGCGTCGGTGCCTGGAAGCGGCGCCGGGGGGTTGCGCCGCTGGTCTCTGTGCCCTGTGTCACCGTCCGTACCCCGGGTCGGCGCCCCGGCGCGCTCGGGGCGTACGGCAGGTCTCGACCTTTGGCGGACGGTCGGCACACGGCAAAACCGTTGCCTGAACTGGGACTTGGGAACTCCGAAGGCCTTGCGGGCCTTCTACGCATCGTGCTGGATGCACGCGGCCTCCGCAACCGTTTGACCCAGCCCTTGTGCATTTCTGCGATTTTCCGCCGGTCGGCCCCGGGCGTCCCCGGAGCCGGCCGTCTCTTGGGTGACCGGGCTGCTGTCCCCTGCCGTCCGGTCACTTGACTGGAGCGAGGTCCCACGACGCACGGCACGTTCCGTACGTCTCATCGCCCCAGTGAGCCACGCGTGGTTCTTCGGGCCCGCCCCTGGCTGGCACGGACACCCCACCCAACGAAACGGCCCGCGGGCCGGTCACGCGCCGTACGGGTGAGAAAGGCCCGAACTCAGGTCCGCCCGACTCAGATGCGACCCCGGCACAGCTCCAGGAGCGTCATGGCGAGGGCGGTGCCGGGCTTGCCGAGCGCCGTGCTGTAGTGGCCGAGGATCTCCATCTCCCGGGAGAGGTTCACCCGGCGGCCGCCGGAGGTGATCCGGGCCTCCTGGACGACGGCGGAGACGGCCATCCGTTCCTGGATCAGACCGATGATCCGGTCGTCGAGCGCGTCGATGCGCTCCCGCGCACCGGCGATCACCTCGGCGGCCTCGGGGGTACGGGCGCCGGTCACATCGAGCGTGGTCATGTCGGGGCTCCTCGTCTGAAGGGCTGCGGTGCCCCGGAGCGACAGGATCCGGAGAAAACACCAGGCGCCCCGGACCTTGTCGGCCCGGGGCGCCTGGGGAAGTCGCTTGTCAGTGTCTCAAGCAGCACGACCATGGCAGCCGGTGGGCCGGTCGCCATAGGTAAAGAGGAAGGTCGTGTGGGTGAGCATGGGGCCGAGTATGCCACAGAACCCCGTCGCCGGACGGGGGCGGGCCTGCTGCTGGGTGGGCAGGGGTTTCCGGGCGTCCGGGGGCGGAGCCTCCGGGGACGGGAGCCGCCCCGGCGCACCCCGTTAGAATCGGTAGTCCCAGACCCCGCCCCCACCGCCGGAAGGCACCTCGTGTCATCAGCCACTCCCGACACCGTCCTGGTCGTCGACTTCGGCGCGCAGTACGCCCAGCTCATCGCCCGCCGCGTCCGTGAGGCCCGGGTCTACAGCGAGATCGTGCCCAGCACCATGCCGGTCGCCGAGATGCTCGCCAAGAACCCGGCGGCGATCATCCTCTCCGGCGGCCCCTCGTCCGTGTACGAGGAGGGCGCCCCCCGCCTGGACCGCGAGCTCTTCGAGGCCGGCGTCCCGGTCTTCGGCATGTGCTACGGCTTCCAGCTGATGGCCCAGGCCCTCGGCGGCACGGTCGACAACACCGGCGCCCGCGAGTACGGCCGTACCGACCTGCACGTCTCCAAGGCGGCCTCCACCCTCTTCGAGGGCACCCCCGCCGAGCAGCACGTGTGGATGTCGCACGGCGACGCCTGCTCCGCCGCCCCCGAGGGCTTCACCGTGACCGCGTCCACGGACGTCGTCCCGGTCGCCGCCTTCGAGAACGACGAGAAGAAGCTCTACGGCGTCCAGTACCACCCCGAGGTCATGCACTCCACGCACGGCCAGCAGGTCCTGGAGCACTTCCTGTACCGGGGCGCCGGCCTCAAGCCGACCTGGACCACCGGCAACGTCATCGACGAGCAGGTCGCCGCGATCCGCGAACTGGTCGGCGACCGGCGTGCCATCTGCGGTCTGTCCGGCGGCGTCGACTCCGCGGTGGCCGCCGCCCTCGTGCAGAAGGCCATCGGCTCCCAGCTGACCTGCGTGTACGTCGACCACGGACTGATGCGCAAGGGCGAGACCGAGCAGGTCGAGAAGGACTTCGTGGCCGCGACCGGCGTCCAGCTGAAGGTCGTCGACGCCGAGGCCCGCTTCCTCGACGCCCTCGCCGGGGTCTCCGACCCGGAGCAGAAGCGGAAGATCATCGGCCGCGAGTTCATCCGGGTCTTCGAGCAGGCCCAGGCGGAGATCATCGCCGACGCGGGCCCGGCCGTGGAGTTCCTGGTGCAGGGCACCCTCTACCCGGACGTGGTGGAGTCCGGCGGCGGCACCGGCACCGCGAACATCAAGTCGCACCACAACGTCGGCGGTCTGCCGGAAGACCTCGAATTCAAGCTGGTCGAACCGCTGCGCAAGCTCTTCAAGGACGAGGTCCGGATGGTCGGCCAGGAGCTCGGCCTGCCGGAGGAGATCGTCCAGCGCCAGCCGTTCCCGGGTCCGGGTCTCGGCATCCGGATCGTCGGCGAGGTCACCAAGGAGCGCCTGGACCTGCTCCGCGAGGCCGACGCGATCGCCCGCGAGGAGCTGACCGCGGCCGGCCTGGACCGTGACATCTGGCAGTGCCCCGTGGTCCTGCTCGCGGACGTCCGCAGCGTCGGCGTCCAGGGCGACGGCCGCACCTACGGCCACCCGATCGTGCTGCGCCCGGTCTCCTCCGAGGACGCCATGACGGCCGACTGGTCCCGCCTGCCGTACGACGTCCTCGCGAAGATCTCCACCCGGATCACCAACGAGGTCCGTGACGTCAACCGGGTCGTCCTCGACGTCACCTCGAAGCCGCCGGGCACCATCGAGTGGGAGTAGTCCCGGGCGTGTCCGGTCGCTCTCGGTGCGCACGAAGCTGAAGGAAGCTGAAGAAGGTGCTGAAGACGAGGTGGCCCGGCTCCGGCCGGCGCCACCTCGTCGACGTGCGCCGTACGAGCCACTTCGCTGTCGATTCCCGACATCTTCTGTCGCGATCTGCTCGCGTGCGTCATCTTTACAGAACAGCTCTGTTTTCCTGCGCTGACCGGCGGTAACTTCCGGCCGTAACAAAAACCCAGTGCTGGAGGACCTATGCACGGGCCGACTCCGCCCCTGCCGCTGCCCACCGATCAGCTCCAGTTCGCGATGCCGCCGATGTACGACTCGCTCGACGACGAGCGCCGGCATCGCAAGGAGCGGCTCGCCGGCGCGCTGCGGATCTTCGGCCGGTCCGGACTGGAGGACGGGGTGTCCGGGCACATCACCGCCCGCGACCCCGAGTACTCGAACTGTTTCTGGGTCAACCCGTTCGGCATGCCGTTCAAGCACGTCACCGTGAGCGACCTCGTCCTCGCCAACCAGGACGGCCAGGTGATCGAGGGCGGCTACCACGTCAACCAGGCCGCCTTCACCGTTCACGCGCAGGTGCACGCGGCCCGCCCGGACGTCGTCGCCGTCGCCCACTGCCACTCCGTGTACGGCCGCGCCCTGTCCGCCCTCGGCGACCTGCTCGACCCGATCAGCCAGGAGAGCTGCGCCTTCTACGAGGACCACGCCCTCTACGACGCCTACACCGGCGTCGCCGTCGACGCCGAGGAGGGCCGCCGGATCGCCGCCGCCCTCGGCTCCCGCAAGGCGCTGGTGCTGCGCAACCACGGGCTGCTGACCGTCGGCGACTCGGTGGACGCGGCGGCCTGGTGGTTCCTGTCGATGGAGAAGTCCGCGCAGGTCCAGCTGACCGCCAAGGCGGCCGGCCGTCCGCTGCTCATCGACCACAAACTCGCCGTCGCCACCCGGGAACAGCTCGGCGGCGACCTGGTGGCCTGGATCAACTACCAGCCCCTGTGGCAGGACATCAGCCGCAGCGAACCGGACCTGCTGAGTTAGCCCCCGGTTCAGAAACTCCGCAACACGGCCGCCTTCGTCAGCGCGAACTCCTCGTCCGTGAGCACCCCGTCCCGGTGCAGCTCGCCCAGCTCCCGCAGTCTGCGCAGCAGGACGTCGTGAAGGTCGGCCGACTGGCGCGGCACGGTCACCGGGGCGCGGTCCCGGCCGGCGTACTCCGCGCCCGGCCGGGTCGACGGATGCGGCAGCCGGGCCGTGGCCGCCGCCGCGACCAGCGCCGTCAGCAGGTCGCGGCGGACACTGCCCCACAGGTCGAGGGCGTACGGGTCGCGCTCGGCCGGCAGCTTCGAGAACGCTGTCTCCCGGGTCACGAACCGCAGGAAGCCGTCCCCGCGGCCCGAGTTGGGCAGCCACTCCACCTGCACCAGATCGCCCACGCCGATGATCCGGGGCCCGGTGGCCCGCTTGACCCGGTCGGAGGTGTCGGCCCAGTCGATGCGCACCTGCGTACCGTCGAACGACACCGTGCCGTCCGAGGACCGCACCGACACCGGAACCGGCGGCCCCGGCAGCAGATACGTCTTCGTCGGCTCCTTCGGGACCTGGTCCAGCAGCAGCGACTGCCGGATCTCCGCCACGACGTACTCGGCCACCCCGGACCGGTCCGCGTCCACCGTCAGCCGATACGGATCCGCCGCCTCCGGCAACCGGCCGCCCGTCGCCTGCAACAACGGGTCCGCACCCTCGCGCAGCCGCATCCTCAGCCGCCCCCGCCTGCGCTCCGGCTCGTACGCCACCCCCGCCACCGCCTCCAGGGGCACGGCGATCTCCCCGTAGGTCTGCCGGAACAGCGGTACGCAACGGTGGCGTCCCGGTGTGATCCGGACGGTGCTGCCGTCGAAGGCCCAGGTCCCGTCCCGCTGGATGATCTCGGCCATGGGGAAATTCTCGCAGCCAGGTCAACATGTCCGCCGTACCTTCACTCGTCGTGACCGGCCCACTGAACGAGAACGGCCTGGCGTAGGGCACAATTCGCTCTCGACACAAGGGAGTTGCACGACGCCGTCCGGCCCCGGGAAGGGCCCTGCGGGTCGTGCCCCGGGCGTGGGGAAGGCGGGCGTCGGGCGTGGCGGTGCAGGAGGCGGGGCGGGGCGCCGGTTCGGGTGTCCACGGGGGCGGCTGCGCGTGCGGGGACTGCCCGCACGGGGCACGCGAGGGGCACCGGCGGGCGGTGGCCGAATTCCTCCTCAAACGCGATGAGTTCGCGGCCGGACAGGGGCTGCCCGCGGCGGTGGCCCACTCGGTCTCCGCCTCCCGCCAGTGGGTCTCCGAGGAACTCACCCAGTCCGCCGACGTGGTCGCCGAACGCGGCCGCGCCGAGGGCCAGGCCTGGCTCGCCCGCCTCTGGCTGCGCACCGCGTGCACCGTCTGGGCAGCCGTCGTGATCATGCTCCTCACCCAGTCCCTCACCGCCGTCGGCGCGGGCTGGACCAGCGCCCGCACCGCCGGCCTGCTCGCCGCCCTGATCACGGCCCTGGCCCTCACCGCCGCCTCCTGGTTCCACCGCTCGCGCGGCGGGGTGCTCGCCCCCGTCATCGGCGAGGACAACCGCATGTCCACCTCCCGCACCGTCGCCGCCTCCTGGGTCCTCTTCGTCGCCTATTCCGTCCTCGTCCTGGCCGGCCGTCTGGCCGCCGCCTCCTCCTCCGCCGAACGCGACGCCCTCATCTCGGGCCTCGACCTCGCGCGCGGCGCCGGTGTGGTGACCGTGCTCGCCGTGGTCTGCGGCATCGCCGTCCTGGTGCGCCGGGTGGTCGGCCTGCGCATCGCAGGCCAGCGCCTGCAGAAGGTGCGCGCCCCCCGCCCCCGGGCCGCCGACCTGCTCACCGACGACGCCGGCCGCGGCACCTTCGCCGACATCCAGTACGTCGCCATCAGCGCCGTCGCCCTGATCTTCGCCGCCGTACGGCTCGCCCGCCGCCCCGATCAGCTCCCCGACCTGCCCTGGGGCCTCGCGACGGTGGTCCTGATCTCCGCCGCGACCTACCTGGCCGGCAAGTACGCCGAGGGCGGCCGCCCGGTGATCCTCTCCGTCGTGCGCGCCCGCGAGGCCGGTGACCTGGACGCCCCGATCCGCACGGGCGACGACATCGAGATCCGCGGCACCGGCTTCGTGCCGCCCGGCGCCCAGAGCGCCGACCGGCTCTCCCGCATGGTCGTCCGCATCGGCGCCGTCAACGTCCACGTCCCCCTGGTCCCCGTCATCGGCGGCTTCAGCAACCCCACGGACCAGGTTCTCACCGTCCCCGTCCCGGCCGACGTGGAGCCCGGCTCGGTCGAGGTCCAGGTGGTGACGGCGGCCGGAGTGGCGACCAACCGGTGCGTGGTCGAGGTGACCGACTGAACGGCCCGGGCGGGTCCCTTCCGGCCTTCCTTGCCCTCGTTTCTCCACCCTCACGGGTGGCTGAGCCCGGCCGAAATTCGGAAAAACGTCCCGGAGAGGGTTGAGCCGGTCGCCGTTGTCGTACGTATGGTCTGTTGAGGGGCATGGGTACAGCGGCGAGAGGCGGCTACTGACGATGACTCACAGCATTCGTTCGGACACGCACACCCCCTATCTCGACGGCGATCGCGGACTGCGCGAAACCGCCACCCGGTACGCCCTCCTTCCTCTGCGGATCTTCCTGGGCGTCACCTTCATCTACGCCGGCCTGGACAAGCTGACCGACAGCGCCTTCCTGAAGTCCGGCGGGTCCGGATCCATCGGCGACACCATGCGAGGGGTCCGTGACTCCGCCGCGATCCCAGCCCTGGTCGACCTGGCCCTGAAGAACCCCGTCGGCTTCGGCACCGCGATCGCCATCGGCGAGCTCGCCGTGGGCCTCGGCACCCTCTTCGGCCTGCTGGCCCGCCTGGCCGCGCTCGGCGGCGCGCTGATCTCGCTCAGCCTCTGGCTGACCGTGAGCTGGGCCAATTCCCCGTACTACTACGGCAACGACCTCGCCTACCTGATGGCCTGGCTGCCCCTGGTCCTCGCCGGCGCCCCCTATCTCTCCCTGGACGCGATGCTCCGCGCCCGACGCCGACACCGCTCCGCACGGGCTTCGCTGGGGCTCTAGCGGGCTCCAGGCCCTCTTGGAGCCCGCTCTGGCCTCCTAGCGCCCTCCGGTGTGCCGCGGCTAGCCCTCCGGTGTGCCGCGGCGCCTGCGTATCGCCCGGCTCAGGGCCGCGGTCATCCCTGCCAGGAAGAGGCCGACCACCATCACGGGGATGACCGCGAACCACTCGGTGTCCCACCAGCCGCCCGCGTCCCCGGCGTAGGCGACCCCCGCCCCCGTCAGGAAGACACCGACGACCAGCCGCCCGGGCTGGAACTCATGCCGCAGCACGGGTCACCTCCACCTGTCCCGCGCCGACCTGGAGATCCAGGTCGAGCGTCCCCGTGTGCTTCGCGCCGCTCGTCGGCGGCAGCGTCACGTTCTTGTGCCTGCCCGGCTCCACGTTCACGTCCTTCTTGTCGTCACCGGGCAACTGGATGTCGCCCACCCCCACGTCGATGCTCAACGCCACGGTCACGTCCGCCGGCAGGACGATCTTCAGCTGGCCGGCGCCCACCTCCGCCGACGTCGCCACCGTCTGTCCCCCGGCGACGCGTATGTGCGTCAGGTCCAGCGTGGCCACGCCCGTCCCGAGGTCGTACTTCGGCGACACCTCCGCCGCCGTGGCCGGGGTCCAGGACGCCCGCGTCCAGTGGGTGCTGATGTCGGACGGCAGGGCCGTCGCGCCCGCCAGCAGCGCCGCTGTGACCAGCGCCAGGAACAGCGAGCCGGCCCCGGTGCGTCCGAGGAACGAGCTGAGCGCCGTGCCCAGCCCGAACACGATCAGCGCGCAGGCCAGACCGGTCTGCAGGCTGATGCCCAGCGGGTGCCCGTCCCAGGTCAGGCCGGCGCCCAGACCGCCCGCCAGCAGGGCGAACAGGAAGATCCAGCCGCTGATCCAGCGCGGCCCGCGCGGCTTCGGGGGCGGGCTCTGCCGGGCGCGGACGTCCTGACCGTGGACCCATGGGGTGCTCAGCCGGATGTCGAGCCCCGGGGCGGCCCGGCCGCGTGCGTCGGCCGGGCCCCAGAGATAGCCGGTGCCGCCGACATGCGTGCCGTCCTTGACGATCGGGTCGCGCCACCACGACGGGTAGGAGATCGGGATCGGCGGCGCCTGGGCCTCCGGCGGGGCGTCGGCGACGGCCTGCGCGGACAGCGGGTCGGGGTCGGGGGCGCCGCGGCGCCGCGACCAGTACCCGGCGCCGGCCAGCAGCAGGGAGAGGACGACGGCGAACGCCAGCACCTGGCCGTTCCTGATCATCGTCAGCAGCACTCCGCAGCCGACCAGCGCGAACAGCACGGCCGCCAGGGCCTGCCCGTCGACCCGGCCGGTCAGCAGCTTGCGGACCTCGTTCTCCTCGTCGTCCTCGTAGGGCACGAAGAGCCAGGCGAAGCCGTAGAAGAGGAGGCCGATGCCGCCGGTCGCGGCCAGCACGGCCAACGTGATGCGGAAGATCACCGGGTCCAGGTCGGTGTGGCGCCCGAGCCCCGCGCACACGCCCGCGATCATCTTGTGCCCGCGGTCCCGCCGGAACCGGACGGGAGCCGCGTCGACGGCTTCCGCGCCGGCGCCGGTGGCGTCGGCCCCCGTCGCGGCCGTCTCCGCCGCGGCGGGCGCGGCATCCGACGGCCCGGTGCCCGCTGCGGGCCGCGGGCCGGGGCCGGGTCCCGGACCCGTCGCGGCGTGCTCGTGCTCAGTCATGAGTCAATGGTGACGGCCGTGCCGCCGCAACGGCAGTCGGGATGACCCTGGCCGAACCCTGAAATCGGCCCCGAGACCGGACCGGGAAGCGTTCGAAGGGGGCCGCGGCGCCCGGAGCCGGGGGAAATCCGAAGATCAGGGGAGTCTCGGGGGTCGACCCTGATGCTCCGCAACTCCGGGCGTGTGAACATCGATGGCATGCCGGAAGCCGCAGCAGTGCCCCTCGACGACCCGCGGCCGCCGCGCAAGCTCTACCGCAGCAGCGACGGCCGCTGGCTCGGCGGAGTGGCGCGAGGCCTCGCCGGGCACCTCGGGCTGCCCGTGGTCTGGGTGCGGCTGGTCTTCGTCGGCCTGTTCATGGCCAACGGTCTCGGTGCGCTGCTGTACGCCGCGTTCTGGTTCTTCGTACCCCTCGGTGTCGGCGGTGTCGGCGGCCAGAAACCGCCGTCCCTGGTCGCCACCGAGACCCTGGCCGACGGCCGCCGCAGACTCGTCGCCCGCAAACCGGACCGGGGCCAGATCGTCGCCCTGCTCCTCATGGTCGTCGTGTCCATGGTGTTCGTGGGCAGCGTCAACCTGACCAGCGGCGCCAAGGCCTATCTCCTGCCCGCGGTCCTGGTCGCCGCCGGTGTCGCCCTCGTCTGGCGCCAGGCGGACAACGCCCGCCGGGCCCGCTGGGTCGAGGTCGGCAGCCGGCGCCGTACGCTCACCCTGCTGCGCGCGGGCGTCGGCGTGCTGCTCGTCACCGCGGGCGTCTCGGGCGTCTTCGTCATGCAGGGCTCCGCCGCGCACATCGGCGCGGTGCTCCAGGCGGCCCTCGCCGTGCTCGTCGGCATCACGCTGCTCGCCGGTCCGTATCTCGTGCGCATGACCCAGGACCTCTCCGAGGAGCGGCTGATGCGCATCCGCGCCCAGGAGCGCGCCGAGGTCGCCGCCCACGTCCACGACTCCGTGCTGCACACCCTCACCCTGATCCAGCGCAACGCGGAGAACGCGGGCGAGGTGCGCCGCCTCGCCCGCGCCCAGGAGCGCGACCTGCGCACCTGGCTCTACAAGCCCGAGGGCACCGGCAAGGACGAGGCCGACGAACCCGCCACCCTCGCCGACGCGGTCCGGCGCAACGCGGCGGAGGTGGAGGACAAGCACGGCGTTCCCATCGAGGTCGTGGTGGTCGGCGACTGCCCGCTCGACGAGCGGACGGGCGCGCAGATGCAGGCCGCGCGCGAGGCGATGGTCAACGCGGCCAAGTACGGTGGCGAGGGCGGCGCCGTCCAGGTCTACGCCGAAGTCGAGGGCAGGACGGTCTTCGTGTCCGTCCGCGACCGCGGTCCCGGCTTCGACCTCGACTCGATACCCGCCGACCGCATGGGTGTCAGAGAATCGGTCATCGGCCGCATGGAGCGCCACGGCGGCACCGCACGGCTGCGGTCCGTGCCGGGCGGCGGCACGGAGGTCGAGCTGGAGATGGAGAGGGCGGAGAAGACGTCATGAGCGACGCGACCGAGGCGAACGGCCCGGCGGAAGGCGCGGAGAAGGCCGGGCGCCGGGTGCGCGTGGTCCTCGTCGACGACCACCGGATGTTCCGGACCGGCGTCCAGGCCGAGATCGGGCAGACCGAGCAGACCGGCGTCGAGGTGATCGGCGAGGCCGCCGACGTCGACCAGGCGGTCTCGGTGATCACCGCGACCCGGCCCGAGGTGGTCCTCCTGGACGTGCACCTGCCAGGCGGCGGCGGGGTCGAAGTGCTGCGCCGTTGCGCCCCGTTGATGGCGGACGCCGAGCAGCCGGTGCGCTTCCTGGCGCTGTCCGTGTCGGACGCGGCCGAGGACGTGATCGGCGTGATCCGCGGCGGCGCCCGCGGCTACGTCACCAAGACCATCACCGGCACCGACCTGGTCGACTCGATCTTCCGGGTCCAGGAGGGCGACGCCGTCTTCTCCCCGCGGCTCGCCGGGTTCGTCCTGGACGCGTTCGCCTCCACCGACGCCCCGCCGGTCGACGAGGACCTCGACCGCCTCACCCAGCGCGAGCGCGAGGTGCTGCGCCTGATCGCCCGCGGCTACGCCTACAAGGAGATCGCCAAGCAGCTGTTCATCTCCGTCAAGACGGTCGAGTCCCATGTCTCGGCGGTGCTGCGGAAGTTGCAGCTGTCGAACCGGCACGAGCTGACCCGCTGGGCGACGGCGCGCCGGCTGGTCTGAGACGGCGCCGCGCGGACTCGGCGCCGCGCGGCCGACCGGAGGCCGGCGGCTCACACGACCCGTGTGGCCCCCGCGAACGGCATCTCGTCGATCGGGGCGATCCGTACCGGCGCCGACGGGTTGGGCGCGTGGATCATCTCGCCGTCGCCGATGTAGATGCCTACGTGACTGATGCCCGAGTAGAAGAACACCAGGTCACCAGGCTGGAGTTCGGAGCGGGCGACGCGGCGGCCGGCGTTGATCTGGGCGTATGTGGTGCGGGGGATGGAGACGCCGGCGGAGCGGTAGGCGGCCTGGGCGAGGCCCGAGCAGTCGAAGGCGTCGGGGCCGGTCGCGCCCCAGATGTAGGGGCTGCCGAGCTTCGTGTAGGCGTAGGCGACGGCGGCCGCGGCCCGGGAGTCGGCGGCGGCGACGCTGCCGGCGGTCAGCGGGGCGCGGGCGTCCGTCGCGGAGCGGGAGGCGCGCCCGGTGCCGTCGTCCGCCGTGACCGCCGCCCGCTGCCCCGGCGACAGCCGCTCCAGGAGCCGCCGGGCCTCGCCGAGCTTGCCGTTGATGGCGGTCTTCTGCCGTTTCAACTCGGCCTGCCGGGACCGCAGCGAGGCCAGCTCCACGTGCGCGGCGCCGCGCAGTTGCTCGATCTCCCGCAGCCGGCCGCGCACCCGCGCCACCGCACCGGCCTGCCGGTCGCCGGCCCGCTCGGCCCACGCCGCGTCGTCCAGGTACCGGTCGGGGTCGCTGGACAGCGCCAGCTGCCAGGACGGATCGATGCCGCCGTCGCGGTACTGCGCGGCCGCTATCGAACCGAGCGCGTCCCGGGCGGAGTTGAGCTTCTCCTGCGCGCGGGCGGTCTCGTCCTGCAGCGACGTCAGCCGCCGCTGGGCGGTGTCGGCCTTGTCCTTCGCTCCGTCGTACTTCTGGGTGGCCGCCTCGGCCTCCTGGTACAGCTGGTCCACCTTGGCCTTCACCTGCGCCGGTGTCAGTGGCGGCTCGGCGTTTCCGGTCCCGTCGAAAGCCGTCGCGGTGGCCGCGCCCGCCAGGGCGAGGGTGACGGCCGCGCGGGCCGTGTTGCCGCTGAGCGAGTGCTGTCGGGGCTTGCGGTGCGCTGCCACCTGGACTGTCCCGTCCTTTCGTACGAACGCCGTCTCGTCCGTGCGAACGCCAGGGGAGCGTCCGTACGGCCGCGGGGGAGTGCGGAGTGTGCGTCCGGCGGCGGCCCGCGCAGGGGTAGCGGACCGTCGCCGGACTTTCTCGGCGGTGGTGTCCGACTGCCGCCCCTGGCCCGGGCGGCGGTGGGGAGTCGGTCACCTGGGGGAGGACGGTAGGCCCGAGTGTGTCGGCCTGGTGACGCGATGCACGGAATTGGCGTGACCGGATCGTTACCCGACGGTATGTGAACGGCATTCCGGTCCGGAGCCGTCGGCTTCTCGGGGTGGGATGACCGAAGCGGCGGTTCCGGGACTGGCGGGGGACGCGGAGTGCTATGGGGTGCATATATGCGGGGCGGCGGGCGTTGAGGGAGGGGCCGGTGCCCGGTGCCCCGTAGGGCCCTGGTTAGGCTCCGGGGCCATGGACGTACTCATCCATCTCTTCGTCGGCCTGCACATCATCGGCATCGCCGCGCTTCTCGGCGGCTTCCTCACCCAGATGAAGGCGATGGGCCAGGGCACGGCCCGGTTCGTGCCCGGGATGCTGCACGGCGCGTTCACCATGCTCGCGACCGGCGTGATCCTGGTCGGCCTCAACGAGGCCGACGGCCACCACGTCAACACCATCAAGATCGGCGTGAAACTCGCCCTGCTGATCGTGATCCTCGGGCTCGTCTACGTGAAACGGGACGACGAGAAGGTGGAGAAGGGTG
Source organism: Streptomyces sp. NPDC086519 (assembly GCF_040686075.1). Taxonomy (NCBI): domain Bacteria; kingdom Bacillati; phylum Actinomycetota; class Actinomycetes; order Kitasatosporales; family Streptomycetaceae; genus Streptomyces; species Streptomyces sp. NPDC086519. The sequence continues at coordinate 1,151 of NZ_JBFBJL010000069.1, read as the reverse complement.
CCTTCGGCCTGGTGGGCCTGCTCACCATGGTGAACATCTTCATCGCCGTCCTGTGGACCTGAGCCCCACCACGGGCGCGGTCCTCAGCGGGCCTTCCTGAGTCCGGCACGGGCGGCCGCCGCCGCGCCGGCCGCCACCGTCAGCCAGGCCGCCACCGCGACCCACGCCAGCACCCGCCCGGGCCACTTCAGCCACGCGCCGCCGACGGCGGCCGCGACCGACAGCGTCGCCGTGGCCGTCATTCCCATCGGGAACACCGTCGCCCAGCGGCGCACGTCGTGGCGCGGCCGGGGCCACGCCACCTCCGCGGCCAGCAGGACGGCGTACCAGGCCAGGGCCAGGACCAGCAGCGCCACCGTCACTGTGCGCAGGACGCCGCGGTCGTCGTCGTTCCACAGGTACAGCCGCGCACTGTCGGCGGCCAGCAGGCTCGCCCCGGCCAGCGCGGAGATCGCGAGCGCGCCGCCCGCCACCCACTGGTCACCGGGCCCCTCGGCGATCTGCCGCCATACGAACCGGGGCGCGGCGAGCCCGTACATCGCCAGCCCCAGCCAGAAGAGGACCAGCGAGAGGTGCGCGAGCCACGCCGTCGTCACGGCCGCCGCCAGCGTCGCTCCCAGCACGGCCGGCCCCTGGGTGGCCACGCAGACCAGGAAGACGGCACCGGGCATGCGCGGCTTCCAGTGCTTCACGACCAGGATCAGCAACGGCAGCCACAGCACCACCGCCAGCGCGAGCAGGGCCTCGGCGAGGGTCTGCCACCCGAGCGCCGAGAACCGCGTCCCCAGCACCGTCGTCGCGGCCACCGCGCTGAGCGTGCCCGGCGTCCGGGCCTGAGCCACCCGCCGCCGACGGTCCAGGACCAGCCGTACGGCGACGTCCGCGGCCAGCGCCACCCACATCACGCAGGCCGCCACCAGCGCCACCCGGGACAGGGCCTCCGCGCCCGCCAGGTGCAGCCCCGTCGACATGATGCCGGTGGCCATCACGGCGGCCCCGGTCGCCGGTGGATGCTGCGCCCACCAGGCGCGCAGGGGTGAGATGCCGGACATGTCCCTGATGCTAGGGAGAGCCGGCCACGGCCCGAACGGGCCACGCGCGCGTGCGGCCCGGAAACCGCGCGGCCGCGTGACAGGGGCGCGAGCGCGCGG
>NZ_JBFBJL010000068.1:0-47913 GCF_040686075.1 Streptomyces sp. NPDC086519 | reverse complement strand
GGTCTCCCCGGGCGCGCGGCGGGGGCTTTGGGCCGCGGCATACCCCGTTAGCGCTCGGAGAAGGGCCGACGCCTGTCCCTGCCGAGAAGGCCCTCACCCGTTTCGAGGCCTCTCGACGGAACCGTTCACGGCGGGGTGAGGGCTGTGAGGCCGGCCCGTACCGCGGCAGCGCTCGCTTCGAGTTCGCTCCGTTCGCGCACGCGCCAGTCCGCCTCGATGCGGAAGTCGTCTCCGGCGTAGCGGGGGAAGACATGCAGGTGTACATGGAAGACCTCCTGGAAGGCGGCCTCGCCGTCCGCCAAGAAGAGATTGACGCCCTCACATCGCAGGTCGGAACGGCGTAACGCGCGGGCGAGGCGGTGCGCCGCCGCCCACATGGGGACGCCGAGGGCCGGTTCCAGGTCCTCCAGGCCCGCCGCGTGCGCTCTGGGGATGACGAGCACATGCCCGGGAGTGACAGGTTGGTGATCCATGAAGGCCACCACCGTGTCGTCTTCGTACACGGTGCTGGCCTCGACCTGACCTTGCACGATCGAACAGAAGACGCATTCGCCGACGGCCATGTCCAGTCTCCTCGCGGTGGGCAGGGCCCCACCACACCAGAGCCCGGGCCACCCGCGCAAAGGCCGGGACTCCCCCGGGCCCCGGGCGCGGTTTCAGGTCCCGTGGCCCGGGTCGCCGTGGGCGGCGCGGTCCGCGAGGGACGTGAGCCACTCGGCCACGTCCTTGTCCTCCCGCTGCGCGGCTCGCCGCCACACCGCCCAGCGTTCCTCGCCGACCTCCAGGCTGAGCCGTGTTCCGCGTCCGCCGGGGGCGTCCCGTCCCGGCGCGTTCGCCCGCAGCCGCCGGCGCAGTTCGGCCTTGGACCAGCCGTACTCGATCGACCGGTCCAGCCACAGGTTCTGCTGATCCGGCGCAAGGGCGGCCACCTCCTGGTGGTGCTGGAAGCTCAGCTGCGGCCGGCGCCGAGGCACCGGGAACTTCCGCGCGACCCAGGCGTAGTTGCGGAGCGTCTGATGGTCCAGCCCCGTGCGCTCGATCGCCTCCCGGTAGCGATGGGGGTAGCGCTCGCTGCCGTAGACGAGCCAGTCGCCGGCCCACCAGGCGGACGAGTCCCTCACCGACATCAGTTGCTGTCCGACCCGCAGCCAGGCCGTCAGGGGCAGGTCGTCCGGCAGTTGCAGGCACGTGCGCCGGGCGCGGGCCCAGCGGTCGATTCCGAGGTGCGCGGGTTCGGGCACGGAGGCAGCGGCGGCGGGCACGGTTCTCGCGGCGTGGTCCGCCGGCCGCTGCCGGGGGGCGGCGGAGCTCCGCTGAACTGGTGACATGGCGGTTCCTGGAGTGGGTGGGCGACGGGGACCGGTCGTGGGCGGACGGCTCGCGGGCACCGCGGCGGCCGCCCGGGGTCATCGCGTCTGCGGCGATCGTTCCTCGTAACGGGCTCGCGTCTCATTGACCATGGGCTTGCCGCTGGTCGTGAAGGGCAGTTCCCCGGGGGACACCAACTCGACGTCGCGCACATAGAGTTCGAGCTCCGCGGCGAGGCGGCGCCGGATGTCCGCGGCCATCTCCCTCCGGTCTCGGAGGCTGCCCGCGCCGACCTCGGCGACCAGGCGTACCGCGGGGGGCGTGGACGGTACGGAGCCGGGACCGCCCGTGGTGAAGGCCACACAGCGGCCCGGCCGCAAACCGGTGACGCCCGCGCAGACGGCGCGAATGTCCGACGCGTGGAAGTTGCGCCCGTTCAGGACCACGGTGTCGTCAGCGCGTCCCAGGACGAAGAGGTGTCCCCGGTGGACGAAGCCGAGGTCACCGGTGGCATGCCAGCCTTCGCCCCCCGTGCCGCTCCGGCTCGGCCCGCGCCAGTAACCGGAGAACATCTGGGGTCCACGGATCCAGATCGGTCCGACCGTGCCGTCCGGACGGCCCGTCCGGTCACCCGGGCGGCCGATCGCCACGTCGGTGCCGGGCAACGGCCGCCCGGAGGAGAGCAGCGCCGACCGGGCGGGTACGGGCTCGGCGGTGTGCGGGGCGGGCACCACCCGGCCGGCCCGCAGCGCGTCGCGGTCCACGACGAGCCGCAGGGCCGGCTCGTCGTGGGTGCCGGCGGTCACGGCGAGGGTGGCCTCCGCCATGCCGTAGGAGGGACAGAGGGCGGCGGCGCGGAAGCCGGCCGCGCGGAAGTGCGCGGTGAACCGGTCGGCGGTGTCGGCGCGTACGACTTCGCCCGCGTTGCGCGCGACCCGCCACGAGGACAGGTCCAGCCGCGGCACCTGTTCGGCGGGGACCTTGCGGACACACAGCCCGTAGGCGAAGTCGGGTGCGCTGGAGACGGTCGCGCGCAGCGCCGTGATCGCCCGGAGCCAGGACGCCGGTGCCCGGGCGAAGTCCCGGGGCTCGAGCAGCACGGAGGCGTAGCCGCTGAACAGCGGGCGCAGGATTCCGGTGACCAGGCCCATGTCGTGGTGGAGCGGCACCCAGGTGACCGCGGTGTCGCGCGGGCTCTCCCGGTAGGCGTGCGCGGCCTGGGCGCAGCTGGCCCGCATCGCCCGATGGGTGATGACGGCGCCTTTGGGCGTGCCCGTCGAGCCGGAGGTGTACTGCAGCACGCCGATGTCGCAGCTCCCGGGGAGGTCCCCGGGCCGGGCCGGGCCGTCGGCGGACGCCACCAGGTCGTCCCAGGTGACGACGTGCCGCACCCCGGGGACCGGGGGCGCGCCGGACCCACCGCCGCTCTCGCGTCCGCAGCTGACGACCAGTACCGGCCGGCAGTCCTCGACGATCCCCCGCAGACGGGCCAGCGTCACCGGTGCCGGATCTGCCGTCAACGGCGGAGCCGGCACAGCGATCAGGCCCGCGGCCGTCGCGGCCAGCAGGGCCGCGGTGAAGGACAGGTCGTTGGGCAGGGCGAGGACGACGCGGTCGCCCGCCTCGTGGGTGTAGCGGGACAGGGCCGCCGCGGCGCGCCGCACCAAGGCGGACAACTGGGCGAAGTCCAGAGACCGGTGGATCACCCCGTCACGCCACACCGCCACCGCGGTCGCGCGCGGGCGCAGCCGCGCGTGCCGCTCCAACCAGTCGTAGGCCGTACCGCCCGCCGCCGGCCCGGCCTCGGTGCCGGGCACCGCCTTCCGGCCGGCGGTCATGAGGGCCGCCGGGAGGCCGCTGCGCCGTCTGCGGCCAGTGCCGCCCGTCGTATCTTGCCGCTCGCGGTGCGGGGCAGGGCGCCGCTCGGGTACAGCACGATCCTGGGGACGGGCAGGCTCCGGCCCGCGATCGCCTCGCCGATGGCCCGCGCCAGTACCGGTGAGCGGTCCGGGGTGCGGGTCTCCACGTGGCAGACGGGTCCGGGTCCGTCGACCACGACCACGTCGGTGACGTCCGGCAGGGCCCGCACCACGTGCTCCAGCAGCGCGTTCGTCTGCGCGCCCCCGTTCCCGGCCCTGCCGATGACGAAGAGGTAGCCCTCGGCGTCCAGGAAGCCGACGTCGCCGGTGCGCAGGACCGCGTCGTCGCCGCCCTCGCGGTCGACGGCCCGCAGGTGCGCGGTGATCTCGCCCGGTTCACCGGCGGGCAGCGCCGTGCCGTCCCGGTCGATGACGAGGTCGATCCCGGGCAGCGCCCTCCCGACCGAGCCGGGACGGCCGAGCCAGTCCTGCGTGCTGATCTCGGTGAGGATGCTGCGGGATGTGCCGTAGTACTCGTGCAGGACGGGTCCCAGCAGTGCGATCGCGGCGCGTTTCACCCCGGGCGGACAGGCGGCGCCGCCGTGGAAGACCGCTCGCAACGGGACGGCGGGGGCGCGGCCGGCCGTCACGACGTCGACCAGCAGGTCGGGGCTGAGCATGGTGCTGGCCACCGCGTGCCGGTCGGCCAGGGCCGTGAAGAGGGCCGGGGACCAGTCTCGTTGCACGATCACGGCGCTTCCCGCCTGTAGCGCGTACAGGGCGGGGCCGAGCGTGCCCAGGTGGTAGGAGGCATTGGCCATCAGGTGGGGGCCCTCCCCCGGTCCCGCCGCGTACCGCTCCGCCACCGCGACGCCCCGGTAGGGGCGCCGCGGCCGCACCCGGGGCACGGCCTGCGGCTCGCCGGTCGTGCCGGACGTGGCGAAGGCCAGGTACCCGGCGGCGACCGCCGGTCCCGGAGCCGGGGGGCGCGCCGCGCCGGCGAGGACCAGCGACTCGTCACCGGTCACCGGGCAGGGCAGCGCGAGGCTGTCGGCTGTTGCCGCGGGGTCGTCCGTCACGTGCAGGGCCACCCGCATGTCGGCCGTCAGCCGGTGCCCGGCGGACGATCGCAGCAGGTCCGCCTCGACGGGGAACAGCCCGTATCCGTGGGCGAGTGCTGCCAGGGCCAGGGCGAAGAACCGCGGGCCGGTGGGGATGTCGGTGGAAAGGACGCTGCCGTCCGGCACCCCGCGGGCGCGCAGGCCGCGGCCCAGCGCGTCGGCCCTCGCGGTCAGCTCGCCGAAGGTGCAGGTGTCGGGCCCGGCCGCGACGGCGAGCCGGCTGGGATCGGCGGACGCGGTCCGCCAGGGGCTCCAGAGGTACGGCCGCACGGGTCAGTCCTCCTCGGCGGCCGCGCGGACGCCGGCCGGGACGGGGCCACCGGCCAGTTCGGCGGCCAGGGCCCCGAAGCTCTCCGCGCGGTGGATCAGCTCGATGTCGACGTCGGTGCCGAGGCGCTCCTCCAGCAGATCGGCCAGTTCGACCGCGGCGACGGAGTCGCCGCCGGCGTCGAAGAAATTGTCGTCGGGCGCCATCGCGTGGCCGAAGACCGCGGTGACGGTCGCCATCACCTGGGACAGCAGCGCGTCGGGGGGCAGGTGACTCATGGCAGGGCCTTTCCGGACGGCGACGACGGACGGCGGACGCCGACCGCGTCCTCGACGATGTGGTGCACGATCGACCGCGCCAGGGGCTCGCCGATGCGCCGCCCGTCGAAGAGGAGGTCGAGGAGGACGGCGTCGCGGTACTCGTTGCACCGCAGGTGAAGTGCCGCGCGCTCGGTGACGGAGATACGGCGCAGTGGATAGGCGTCGGGGGTGATCCGCAGCCCGTGGTCACCGCGGCCGCCCCTCAGGTCGCCGGGGAAGGTCCGCAGGTTGACGTAGATGTCCCGGGCCGGCGGGCCGGCGTCGTCGGAGGCATCCAGCATGCCGGCCAGTTCGCGGGCGGTGAGTTGCTGGTGGCGCAGTGCGTCGACCATCGCCTGGCCGACCTCGGCCACGACGTCGGGCAGGGCGGCGCCGGGGGCGCCGATCGCGAGTGGCGCCGGTCCGGCGAACATACCCACCACGTCGCGCTCGGCGGTACGCCTGGAGTCCAGGGACGTCCACAGGCTCACCCGGCGCTGTCCCGCGCACTGCGCGAGCGCCCTCACGAACGAGCCGACGAGCCACTGCATGACGGTGCACCGGGCACTCCGGCAGGCTTCGCGCAGCGCCTCCACGGCGGCCGTGGGGATCTCCGCGTGGACACTGCCGTTCGGGGTGGGCGCGATGCCGTCCAGTTCGCGCCACGGGTGGCGGGCCGCGAATTCCATGCGCCGGTGCCAGCTGGCCCTCGCCCGCTCCAGGTGCCGCGGCCCGTATCCCGCGCGCTGTCTGCGCGCCGCGTCGGCGAACGAGGGTGCGGTCAGTGCGGGTGCGGTGCCCGCCTCGCGGAGGGCGGCGTAGTCTCGCCAGACCTCACGCGTGAACAGATCGTGGGCGCGGCCGTCGAAGAAGAGGTTGGCGAACGTCGCCAGGAAGGCGTGGTGTTGGGCGTCGTGGCGAAGCAGTCGGAAGGTGAAGGGGCGGTCTGGGCCGGTGAGGGGTGTGATGACGTCACGGGAGAGAACCGCCGAGGCGTAGCGGGAGAACTGGCGGGTGGACGCGGCGGCGACGTGTTCTCCGCGGACCGGTCGGTCCCCGTGCCGGACCGGGAGCGCCCGCTGCGCGGTGTCCGTGGGGGCGGCAGCCTCGGTGAGGGTCATCCGCAGCGCGTCGTGCCGGGCCACGAAGCACCGCACGGCCTCCTCCAGGAGGTCCGGGTCGAGGGGGCCGAGGATCTCGTAGGACAGGCGGACGTTGCGTGGTGTGAGGGTGTTCCGCCTGGTGTTGGCGAGGTACCACTCCTGTTCGTATGTGAGGGGGGCGGTGTCGGGCGCGCTGTCGGCTCCGGTCAGGTCAGGCACAGGAACTCACCGCCGTCCGCCTTGAGATCCTCGGGCGTGCCGGACTGGACGATTCTCCCGTCCTGGACGACCAGGACCTGGTCGGCGGCGTCCAGCACCGTGAGGCGGTGGGCGACGGCGACGACGGTGGTGCCGCGGGTCAGCAGCCCCTGGAAGATCTCCCGCTCCAGCTCCGGGTCGAGGGCGCTGGTCGCCTCGTCGAGGATCAGCAGCCGCGGCCGGCGGGCCAGGGCCCGGGCGAGCACGATCCGCTGGCGCTGCCCTCCGGACAGGCCGTGCCCGCTCGGTCCCACAAGTGTGTCGTACCCCCTGGGCAGGGCGGCGATCTCCTCGTGGACGCGGGCCAGCCGGACCGCGTCGATCAGGTCCGCCTGGGCGACTTCACCGGCGCCGAAGGCGACGTTGTCGCGGATCGACCCGCTGAACAGGTGGGCGTTCTGGTTGACGTACGCGATCTGACGCCGGTAAGCCGGGCCGTCGATCTCGGTGATGTCGAGGCCGTCGACGCGGAGCGTGCCCGAGGTGGGCGGGTGCAGTCCCGCGAGCAGCATGCCGAGCGTCGACTTCCCCGACCCGGACCGCCCCACCACCGCCACGAACTGGCCCGGTTCGATCCGCAGGCCGATGTCGGACAGGGTCGGCCGCTGAGCTCCCGGGTAGCGGAACGTCAGATCATCGGCGACAACGCCCAGCGGGCCGGCGTCCGTGCCGGCGGGCAGCGGCCGGCCGCCCTGCTCCCGCCGCGTGGACAGGATGTCGTCCAGCCGGACCAGGGCGGGGCGGACGGTGGCCAGTTGGGAAGCGGTGTCGAACACACTCTCCAGCGGGGCGAACAGCGAGGTCGTCAGGGCCATGAAGGCGAGGGTCGCGCCCGCCGAGTCATGTCCGTCCAGCACCCGCCAGACGCCGACGACGAGCACCACCATGGGGGCGCAGAACTGGAGGGAGCGGCTGAGGGAGGTGGTGGTGGCCAGGCTGCGCTTGGCCTGCATGCGTTTGTTGACCTCGCCGACGAGCGCGTGTGACCAGCGCTCGGACGCCACGGCCTCCACCCCCGCCGACTTCAGGCTGGTAATGCTCTCCAGCATCTCGATCAGTTCCCCCTGGGCCTGCGTCTGGCGCTCCAGCACCTCGTAGCTCAGCCGGGACTGGCGGCGCCAGGTGACGGCCATCACCGTGGCCTGCAGAGCGATGAGGCAGATGACGATCGACGCGAGAACCGGGTTGGCGACGGTGATGGCGACGAGGTAGACGAGGATCAGAAGGCTGTCGAAGACCGCCGACACCGCGGAGAGGCTCAGAATCTGGTTCAGCGTGCTGCTGGTCCGTACCCGCAGGGCCAGGTCACCGGAGTTGTGCACGGTGAAGAACTCGTAGGGCAGGGACACCAGGTGCTCCACCACCCCCCAGGTCAGCCCCCTCTCCGCGGCCGCCTGACGCTTCGTCAGCAGGAAGGACCGCAGGATCTGCAGGGCGAAGAAGAGCAGGCAGACGAATCCGAGTCCCGCGGTGGCGAGCCAGAGGGTTCCTGTGAGCCGGTCGGGGATGACGCGTCCGACGATGACGCTGATGGCGGCCGGCAGGACGAATTCCAGTGCCATGAGGGCACCCGAGGAGGCCGCGATACCGCCCAGGTTCCTGCCGTGCGGCAGGACGTGCCGCAGCAGCCGCCAGGGCCCGGCGGTCGCGGGTGCGGCGGACTGCCGCGCGGGCGCCGGTTCCAGCGGCGCCTCGAACTCCAGCGCGACGCCGGTGAAGGACTCGGTGACGGCTTCGGGGCTCAGCCGCCGACGGCCCGACGCGGGGTCCACGATGTCGGTGTAGTCGTCGGTCGAGCGCTCCAGCACCACGAAGTGGCTGAAGTTCCAGAACAGGATGCTTCCCGCGGGCAGGTGCTGGAGCCCTTCGAGATCGGTGCGCACCCCGCGTCCGTGCAGTCCGCTCTGCCGGGCGACGTCCAGGAGCGTCCGCGCCGACGCGCCGTTGCGGCCCGAGTCGGTCCGCGCCCTGATCTCGGCGAGTTGGGCGTCGATCCCGTGGTGGCGCAGCGTCATGACGAGGCAGGCGGCGCCACAGTCGCTGACCTGGGTCTGCAGGCACACCGGGACACGTCGCCGGCCGCGCCGTTCGCGCAGTTCGGTGAGCGCGGAGCGGACCCGGTCCCGCCGGCGCTTCGGCCGGTGCGTTTCGCCGATCCGGCCGAGCACCGGCCCGAGGCCGTCGCGCCCGTAACGGTGTGCCAGGGCCGCGGGCCGGAAGCGTGGTCTACTCGTCATGTCTTGCTTCCTTCGAGGCGACGCCGGGCGAACCGGTGGGCCGGTCGGCCCGGCGCTTGGGACTTGTAGGCGGCCATCGGCGCCGGGGTTCCGTGCGGTCCGCGGCCCCGGCGGCAGACGCCGGCCTTGCCGGAGGGCGAACCTCCCGGGCCCCGGAGAACCCGGACGGCTCGGGAGGTTCGCCGCTCACGTAAGCGCCCGTCGTCAGATGCAGGCGGCGGCGATCACGAAGCCGTCGCCACCGACGATGTCGTCCAGCTCCTCGTCCGACAGGGCGGCGATGTCGACCTGGTTGTTCTCCATGGCTTTTCCTTTCATTGGTTATCGAATCTTTTCTCGCACACTCATGGAATCGCACAAGCGACCAAAGAGCGGGAGAGTGCAAGCACCAGCGGGTGCGGTGGATTGCTGAAACGACATTAGCTCCGCAGGCCGAACACAAACAAGTACTGCCGGGAAAACAGGGCGGATCACGCCTCGCAAATCGCCAGCCCTTCAGGCGCAAGGTCCAAGAATTCGGAACAAACCGACCAGCCATAAGGGACATTTCACCTTGCCGCGAGGTCGCTTTCCGTCTCGCCGGCGGGACAGAAGAATGGCGGTGGAACCACCCGAAGCAATCACCCGGGAGCACACGCAAAAAAGCCGCCGGGCGCACGAAAAGCACCCTTTTCATGAATGCAAGAAAAGGGTGTTTCGCGCGGCCGGCGGCGCCGGTTTCGCTGGGGGTCATCCCCCTGTGGGGGCAGCAGCACAGGAGGGGCCGAGCTGCGATGGTGGAAAAAGCCCGGGACAGGCCGGGAAACTGGTCAGCGGGAATTCAGGAGGAAACGCCGGCCGGTTCGTTCGTACGGGACGACGCCGACTCCGCCTCCTCCCACGCCCGGGCCATCGCCGCCAGAGTCGGCTCGTGCGCCGGGTTGCGGGTGGTGTCGGGGTTCCTCGCGTGGTCGACCAGGTCCTTCGGTGCCAACGTGGCCAGTTGGCCACGCGCGCGATCGAGCAGGCGGCCGGCGACGTCGAGCAGGGCCTCGTCGCCGAGCGGCCGGGGCGGGAGGGTGAGCCCCGTGAACAGCATGCGCTGCAACGCACGGTGGAGCTCGACGGTGCCGGCTTCCCGGATGGTCAGGGAAAGGTGCACCGACAGCCCCCCGTCACCGATCGCCTGGTGGGCGAAGCCCCGGGGGATGTAGAGGACCTGGTCCTTGCGCAGGGTGGTGCGCAGCACCTCGGCCGGCTCGGGACCGTCGCCGACGGGGCCCGGGGCCCAGCCGGCGTCGCCGGGACCCTCGTGCACCCGCCAGCTCTTGCTTCCGGCGACCTGGACCACCAGCACGTCCGCGTCGTCCCGGTGCAGGGGCAGTCCCTGGTGTCCGGCCGGGGTCACGAAGTAGAACGCCTCGATCGGCCGGCCGAGTTCGGCCGACAACGCCTCCAGCATCGCCGCGGTGGGTTGGTGCCACTGGTCGATGCACCGCAGAAGGAGGGTGGCTCCCTCCTTCAGCAGGGCGTGAATCTTGGCCGCGTCGGCGAAACCGGTGAACGTGGAGTTGTGGACCTTCCGCGAGGCGGTGTAGGCGTCACTGGTCAACGGCTTCTGGGCGTTGGTCATTTCGACGTACGGCCCGCGCAGCAGACCGCCGGACAGCGCCTGGTCGGCGTCGGCCAAGGTGAAGGGACTGAGTTGTCCGCCGTCCGGATCGAACACCCCGGGCCGGCGACACCAGTAGGACGCCATGAAGTCCTCGGGGTCGCCCACCCAACGGGCAAGCGTCGGCGCATACAAAAGGATCTCCTCCTCGGGGTCGGCCCGTCCATGCTTGCGTGCAGGCCGGATGGTGCCCAGTCACGGAAATGCGGTATCGGGCCGTGGAAGACCCTCACCTGCGAGGTGCCGTGCCCCGTGGGACTGACGAGGACGTAGAGACTCCCGTCATCCCAGGTCAGCGCGCACCTCTTCGCATGTCGTCGTCCACAGGACGGCTGTCACGCGGCAGAGCCGGGCTCAGAACATGCGGCCGAACCCGCAGGTCCGGCAGCCCGGCAGAGTGAATTCACCTCGGACGTTGCCGCGATGGACGGCCATCCGCTCCGGCAGTGTCCACGCCTCCTCGATGGACAGGTCCTTGATATTGCCGAACACCTTCTTGGCGAGGTAGTCCTCGCAGCACAGGATCAACTGACCGTGAGCGTTGATGTGCAGTTCGTTCATCACGACGCCGCACGCTTTCCGCCGTTTGACTTCCAGCGAGATCAGGCCCGCCCTGTTGGAGGCGTTGGCCTTGATCTGCTGGCTGGTCTTGTAACGGAACTTCGGCGGACTGTTGTCGTACTCCTTCATGATGTCCTTGACTCCGCCCGGCATACGCTCTCCGTGTTGCGTCACGATAAACGCGTCGACGGAAGCGCTCAGCTCGTGGAAGAGGTCCAGATTGAGGAAGTCGCCGTTCGTGTAGAGGGCTATACGGGCGAGCGGCATCTCCTTCCTGGCCAGTTTCAGGAGTTCCGGCATCCTCGGGTCGGCCAGCGGCTCGCCGTAGCTGTGCGGACTGAACTGGTTGCAAAAGTTGTTGCGCCCGAGATCGGAGACGATCTTGTAGAAGAGATCGTCCGACATACGCACCTCGTTCGCCCGGAGACCCCGGTCGAAGATGCTGTTGGGGCAGTAGTCGCAGCGCCGGTTGCAGTAGGTCGTGGTCTCGACCTCCACGAACATCGGCTGGTGATCGGAGAAGGTTCCCATGTCTCGACTCCCTGGGTTGGATGGGACCGCGCGCGGGATCTCGGGGCTCAGCGCGAACGCGGGGCGAGCCGGCGCGAGTAGATGAGCAGGAAGTACCGGTAGTCCTCGGTCACCCGCAGCGGCGGGACGCAGGACCGGTTGGTCTCGTCGAAGTGGCTGACGATGTAGGTGTGGCCGGCCTCGTGCAGCCGGGCCAGGATCGTGTGAAGGGACTGCGGCAGTTCGGCGAAGCCGTGGTACTCGATGAGCACCTGGTCCACCGAGGCCAGACGGTCGCCCAGCTCCGCTATGACGTCCGCCTCCGCGCCCTCCACATTCAGCTTGAGCAGCGAGACGGGCTCGTCCACGTAGGGGCTCAGGCGGCGGGCCGGCACGGTGACGGCGGATCCGCGGGCGTTCGCCACCAGGCTCCCGCTGTCGCTGCCGGTGGCCGTGAACGTCTGCTGGCCGTCCTCGTGGCTCAACGCGGCCTGCACCGTCTCGACGTCACGCAGCCCGTTGCGCTCGATGTTCCGGCACATCAGCCGGAAGATCTCGGGATCGGGCTCGAACACCGTGATGTGGGCGTCGGGGAAGAGCTGCCGGAAACGCAGAACGCTCAGCCCCAGCCAGCCGCCGCCGTCGATGACGCGGGCGGGAGCGGACAGGGGGGCGACGTCGTAGATCCGCGATCCGAACAGCAGCCGCAAGGTGTAGGCGAAGGCGCGCGGCGCGACGTACTCGAGGGTCCAGCCGCCGAGCCGGACGGTCCCCGTCGGTGCGCAGCCCGGATCGAGCAGCGCACCGACGACGTTCTCCAGCTCCGCCGGGTCGATGTCGGACGCGGCGGGTCGAACAGATTCCTTCGTGGTCATGGAAGCCTGCCTCCAGTGTGTGGGCGCTCGCCGCGCCTGGCCCACTGGGGAGTGCTACCGACCAGTGGGGTCAGGCGAGTTCGAGCTTGGGGAAGAGTGGCGGTGCCTTCTCGATGCTGCGGCCCGCCGGGTCGAGGGCCAGGTCGGCGCCCTGGACCTCGGGGTTCTCGTTGAGCGCCCGCAGCATCCGCTCGGCGGCCTGCGGGATGAAGGGACGCAGCAGTACTCCCAGGCGCTGAAGCACCCGGTAGGTGTGGTGCAGCACGGTGTCGAGGTCCTGGGCCGCCTGCGCGTCGCCCTGCTCGGCGGCCCGGGCCAGGTGCCACGGCGCCCGCTCGTCGACGTAGGCGTTCGCCCGGCGCACCAGGTCCCAGATCCGGGCCAGCGCCTCGCGGTGGTCGTACCGCTCCATCGCCGCTTCGGCCTCGCGCGTGCTGGCCAGCGCCTGCTCGCTCAGCCCCTCCTCCGGCGCCCCGAGCGGGCCGCTCGGCGGGACCACTCCCCCGCGATACCGGACGGTCATGGCGGTGACCCTGCTGAGCAGGTTGCCCAACGCGTTGGCGAGATCGGTGTTGTAGCGGGTGACCAGGCGCTCCTCGCTGAAGTCGCCGTCGCCGAACGGGGAGAAGTCCGCCAGCAGGAAGTAGCGCAGCGCGTCCTGGCCGTACCGGTCCACCAGGTCCATCGGGTCGATCGCGTTGCCCAGGCTCTTGCTGAGTTTCTGGCCGCCGGTCGTGATGTAGCCGTGCACCATCACCTCGGTGGGCAGCGGCATCCCCGCCGAGAGCAGCATGGCCGGCCAGTACACGGCGTGGAAGCGGAGCACTCCCTTGCCGACGACGTGGGTCCGCTTGTCCGCGTCCACCCAGAAACGCTTGTACTCGTCGCTTTCCCTGGTCCAGCCGAGGGCGTTGACGTAGTTGGTGAGCGCGTCGATCCAGACGTACATCACCTGTCCGTCCGAGTCGGGCACCGGAATGCCCCACCCCCGGGCCCGTTCGACCGAGCGGGAGATGCTGATGTCCTCCAGGCCGGAGCGGATGAAGCTGGTCACCTCGTTCAGCCGCGACTCCGGGTAGACCCTGAGCCGGCCCGACTCCAGCTCCTCCAGCAGCCGGTCGCCGTACCGCGACAGCCGGAAGAAGTGGTTGCGTTCGCTGACCAGCTCCGGCACGGTGAAGTGCTCGGGGCACTTGCCGTCCACCAGCTCGGCCGGGCTGTAGAACTGCTCGCAGCCCACGCAGTACAGGCCCTCGTAGTCCTTCGTGTAGATGTCGCCGCGCGCGTCCATGCGGCGCCAGATCTCGGTGGCGCCCGCGATGTGGTCCGGACTGACACTGGTGCGGATGAAGTCGCTGACACCGATGCTCATCGCTTCGAGCAGCTTCTCGAAGTACTGCACGTTGCGGTCGACGAGCTCTCGTGTGGAGACTCCCTCGCGCTCGGCGGCAAGCACGTTCTTGAGGCTGTTCTCGTCCGAGCCGCTGAGGAAGAAGACGTCCTTCTGGGACATCGCGTGCCGTGCGAAGGCGTCCGCCTGGACGTATTCCAATGCGTGCCCGAGATGGGGACGGGCATTGACGTAGGGAATGGTCGTTGAGATAAATGCGGTGGCGGACATGGTCTCCTCTGAGGGAACGGCTGAGCCGACGGGGCCGCGGAGCGGAGGCCGGCGCGCAGCTGCGGCGGAACACTTCGATTCCGGAAGCGAATTCGATCCTACCGGTGTGCGGCATGCCGTTCATGAGTCCGATTCCCCAACTGCCGTGCGGGGGGCCGCATATGGGCGGCCGGCCCGGACCCGCCGCACCCGGTCCGCGGTGGTCGCCCACCGGGGGGCCGAGCCCGCGAGGACCCGTTCGAAGTCCGCCACCAGTTCGGTGAGCACGAGCCGGTGCGCGGCCAGCGTCCGGCCCGCCACATGCGAGGTGTGGACCACGCCCGGCATGCCCCGCAGCCGGTGGTGGGCGGGCAGCGGCTCCTCCTCGTAGACGTCGACGCCCAGTCGCAGGCGGCCGGCGGCGACGTGCGCGAGCAGGGCCGTCGTGTCGACCGTGGACGCACGGCCCACGAGCACGACCAGGGCGCCGTCCGGGAGGGCGTCGAGCACGTCGGCGCTCACCAGTCCGGCCGTGTCGTGCCGGGGCTGGGTGGCCACCACGAGAATGTCGGAGCCCTTTGCCAAGTCCCCTACGGAGGCGGCCAGCGACAGCCCCCGGGCGCTCGCCTCCCGCTCGGGAAGCCAGGACGAGTGAACGGTGACCTCGGCGCCGGCGGCACGGAAGAGTGCGGCCGCGTGCGAGCCGATCCGGCCGAAGCCCACGATGCCGACCCTGCTGCCGAAAACGGTGCTCACCGACGGCCGGCAGCCCTCGCTCGCGGCGTCCTCGCCGTCCTCCCAGCCGTCCCACCAGCCGCCGGCCGCCATCAGGTTGTGCCGGCGCGGGAGGTCACGCAGCGCGCACACGGCGAGCGCGAACGCGAACTCGGCGACGACGGGCCCCATGGCCCCCGAGGCGTCCGAGCAGACCACGCCGCGGCTCAGCGCGGCGGGTACGTCGACGAACCGCCAGCGGCCGTCCTGTCCGGCGCCTATGTAGCGCAGGCCGGGGGCGTCCGCCAGGCGGTCCCGGTCCAGCCGGGGGGAGCTGACGGCCCATCCGAGGGCGAAGAGGGCTGTGCTGCGGCGCAGTTCCGCGAGCACCGTCTCCTCGTCCGCCGCCGCGGGCAGGACGGTGACCTGTGCGCTGCGGGCGAGCCGGTCGAGTGCGGGGCCCCGCAGGACGTGCCGGTCCGCGAAGTCGTCGGCGAGGACGAGGGCCCGGGGCCGGGCCGCGTCAGCCATGGAGTGTCTCCCGGATGTCGATGCCCTCGGCGGCCCGCGGACGGATCCGGCCGCCGGTCCTGGCGGCCAGGTAACCGGCGAGGCAGACCTCCAGGGCGCGCAGGGCCCGCTCCCCGTCGTGGGCGGGGGTGCGGCCCTCGGCGAGGGCGTCGGTCAGTTCGCTGAGCGAGCGCAGCCACTGCTGGGCGGCCAGGGCGCTCTCGCCGGCATCGATCTCCTGCCAGCCCGCCGAAGGCCCGAGGACGCGCAGGACGGGTCCGCGCCGGAATCCCTCCGGTGCCGGGACCACACTGCCGAACTCGATCACCCCGCCGGTTCCGAGGATCCGCAGCAGCGGCTGGCCCGCGGTGTCGGCTCCGCACTCCAGTTGGCCGCGCAGGCCGTTGGCGTGCTCCCAGACGAGCTGGCCCCAGCCTTCCAGCCGCAGCCCGGCGTGGTCGCGCGGGTCGGAGAGGTCGACGGCACCGCTGACCCAGGTGACCGGTGCGTCCTGCGCGACCAGGTGGGCGATGTCGATCCAGTGCGGTCCCCAGTCGAAGAGGGTGGCGTCCTTGGCGAACCCCTCCACGCGAACCGGCCGGCCGATGGTGCCGTCGCGGACCAGTTCGACGGCCTTGCGCACGGCGAGGCCGAAGCGGCGCTGGTGGTTGACGGCGATCGTCATACCGGCCCGCGCCCCGGTGTCCAGCAGCCGCCTGGCCGCGGCGACGCTGGTGGCGAGCGGCTTCTCGCACAGCAGTCCCGCGTGGAATCCCTCGGCGGCCAGCTCGGCCACGATGTCCGGCTGGGCGATCGGCCCGGTGGCCACGATCACCACGTCCGGCTTCTCCGCGGCCAGTTCCGCGATCGATCCGACCGGCCGGCCGCCGTGCTCGGCGCACAGGGCGCGCGCTCGCTCACCGGCCGGGTCCAAGGCGGCCACGAGCTCGGCGCCGTGCAGGCGGCCGACGGTCACCGCGTGCGCGGTGCCGGCGTCGCCGCATCCGATCAGGGCCACTTTCCACCGTGGGGTCGTCATGGGGAATCCTCATCTCCTGTCTGTCTGCGGTCCGGGCGCGACGGCGCCAGGGGCTGTCCGGCGGATCAGGCCGCGGGAAAGCGGCGGTGACTGTCAGCCGAGGTGAGCGGGGTCATGGGGGCACCTCCCGGCCGGAGGCCGGGGGCGTCGGCGACCGGCGACAACGGCGCTGGGGGCACCCCCCTCTGCGGGAGGGCGTGCCAGAGCCCGCGGCCGCGGCATGATCCGCCGGACAGCACTACCGCCACCGGGTCCGGGTGCGCAGCCACCGGATCACGGTCGCCGCTTCAGCCCGCTGAAAGGCCCGTATGGGCGCGGTGTCCCACGTGGCGGGCTGCCGGGCCGCCACCACGAACCGGCCGGCGAGCGCCGCGAGCGCGCTGTCCACGGCGGCCGGGTCCGCGGCCCGGCCCGCCGGGTGGGCCAGGAAGACCGCCTGGGGATCGGGGTGGCCCTGCACGGCGGCGCACAGGGCGAAGGTCATCGGGTCGAGCCAGTCCTGCCCCTGCGCGGCCCACGCCCAGTCGACGAACGTCACCCGGCCGCCGTCGATCAGGATGTTGTCCGACCGCAGATCGGAGTGGAGCAGGGTGTCGCCCGCCACGGCGGCGGGGAACTCCGCCTCGGCCGCGGCCAGTCGGCGGGCGTTGCGGCGGGCCCACTCGGGTACGTCGGCGAGCGGGTCGGCGTCGTCGAGCAGCCGGTTCCAGCCCTGCCACTGCGCCAGGGTGCCGCCCCAGGCCGGCAGGCCCGGTATCGGGTTGGGGGTGGCCCGCTCGGTGAGCGTGGTGAGTGCGCCGAGCGTCAGCGCCAGGTCGTCCTCTCGCCACGGCACCGCCGGAATGCGTCCGGCCACGTCGTCGAAGACCAGCACCGTCCAGTGGCCGTGGTCGACGCGGCCGTGGAAGGCCGGTGCCGGCAGGCCGAGTCCGGGGGTGAGTGCGGTTGCGACGACGGCCTCCTGCTCGGCCAGCGCGAGCGTGACCGGATCCCCCTCGCGGCTGACCGCCTTGACGAAGGCCCGGGAGCCGTCGGCGCACCGCAGGCGTGCGGCGACGCCTCGGGAGAAGCCGCCGCTCTGGTCCTCGGCGGCGATCACCGGGGAGCCGAGCCGGTCGGCCACGGCGGTCCGCACCTCGTCGGGCATGCCGTTCCACGGGAGGCGGACGGTACGGGCGAGAGGGACCGCGGGGTCCGCGAGGCCGGGGGTGGCGTCCGACACGGTGCCGCTGCGGCCGCTCATGACCGGGACCCCACGGGATCGAGACTGCCGAGCAGGTCCTCCAGCTCGGCGACGACGGGCAGGGCGAGTTCGCTGAACAGGCAGGGGTGGGTCCGCAGCCACGCCACGTCCATCGCGGCGGTGTACTTCCGGCTGAACCAGCCGTAGTGGTGCAGTACGTGCACGGCGTCCGCCTCGCCCGCGCTCCCCGGCTCGGTGAAGATCCGTTCCCACTCCTTCCAGTGGACGGGGAAGAAGCTGTCCAGAGCGCCGAAGTCGCCCGGGGCGGCCGCATTCCGCACCAGCCGGGTCCAGCGGTAGACGATGCTCTGGTAGACGTCGAGGTCCTGCGCAGGCATCCGCAGGAAGTCGTCCACCATGGCCGCGGGCAGGGGGTCGCCCGGCGGGAAGGACATCGCGCCGACGTGCACGATCTTCCCGTCGTCGAACAGCAGCCGCGGCGGGAGGCCGGCCAGCGAGCGCGTGGTCAGGGTGTCCGTGTCCAGGTAGAAACCGCCGCCGTGCGCCAGCACCCAGAAGCTGACGAGGTCCGAACGGTGGGCCACGAAGGTCATGCGCCGGTAGAGCGCGGCGTGCTCGGCGGACATCCGCCGGTCGACGTCGACGGGTTCGACGACCACGCGGGGAACCGAGGCCAGCAGGGAGAACCAGTGGTTGTCCACCGGCTCCTCGTCGACCAGGAGGACCACCTGGCCGGGGGCGTGGACGGCGGCCGAGGCCACCGCCAGGAAGTTGCCGAAGTCGAAGTCCGGCCCCGACCAGTACATGTAGAGGGACATACCGCTGCCTTTCAGGGGTGCGGGGCCACGCGTGGTGGCGGGCCGGGTCACGTCGCGGTCCCCGCGGTCACGCTCAGCGGGGCCCGCATGCCCATGCCGATACGCCACTGGACGTCCAGGGGCCGGAGGTTGCCGGACCCCGCCAGCTGGGCGTCGAGCACGGGGCGCATGGTGTGGTGGGCGACCAGGGCGCCCAGACAGGCGTGCCGGCCGCGGCCGAAGGCGACATGGGCACGGGTGCGGTCCCAGCGGAACTCCAGGGGCGCGGAGAATCTGCCGGGGTCACGGTTGGCCGCGGCCAGCACCAGCACCACCCGGGACCCGGCGGGGATCCGCTGCCCGCGGACCTCGAGATCGCGCACCGCGCGGCGGGCCGCGAAGTGGAAGGGCGTCGCCAGACGGGCCGCCTCGTTGACGAAGCCGCCGGGGTCCCTGCGGTACCCCTCCCGGTACGCCGGCCCGCGGCAGACCGCTTGCAGTGCCACGGCGAGGACGGCGACGGTGGGCTCCAGCGCGCCGGTGACCAGTTGGGCGTAGATCGCGACCGCCTCGGCCGGCTCCAGCACGCCGTCGCGTACGGCCGTGCCGACGGCCGTGGCGAGCGGGCTGGCCGCGGCCGCGAGCGTCTTCCCGGTGAAGTCCGTGAGCTGCTCCAGTGCTTCCTCGGCCTCGCCGACCAGGGCCAGGTCGATCCGGGCCCGGCCGACGAAGCCCATCAGCCGTTCGGACCAGTCGACCAGTTGCGGGAAGTCGTCCGGTGACACGCCGAGCAGTGCGCTCAGCGCCGCCCGGCAGGAGGGCCGCAGCAGCGTGTCCAGCAGGTCCTCGTCCCCGGCGGCGGGAAGGGCGCCGTCGGCAGTGGCGCTCTCGTGGACGACGCCGGCCACCCGGGCCACTTCGGCGGGCGTGAACGCGGGCCGCATGACCCTGCGCACGACGGTGTGGCGGGGCGGGTCGAGGAACATCGGCCAGCGGGAGAGGAAGTCCACCAGCGGCCGGACCGCGACCCGTTGCGGCGCGGTGAGTTCACGCAGGAAGGGGTCCGGGCTGCGGGCGGCGAGCCGGTCGTCGAGCAGCAGCCTCCAGACGTCGTCGAAGCGGGTGATGTACCACGAGGCGGTCTGGGGGTGCCAGAGCGCGGGGCAGGTCTCCCGCGCGTTGTCGAACCAGCCGAGGGGGTCGTCCGGGACGAACGGCCGATGCGCGTGCCCGGCGGACGGCGTCGGGTCCGGCACCGGTGCCGCGGCGTCATCGGGGTGGGGCATGAGAGGTGGATCCCTTCTCGGCTGTCGGTGGTGCGCACCCGCCGGTACGGCGGCGGGGTCCCCGCGCGGGGAGACGACGGGTCGGTCCGGGCGTACGCGGGGACGGCCGGTCGGCCCTAGCGTCCGCGCACGAGCGCCCAGGTCTCGCGCAGGGTGTCCGGGCCGGGGGCGCGGTCCTGGTAGTCGTCGGTGACGGTGGCCTGCTCGAAGCCGGCCGCCCGGGCGGCCGACCGGATCTCGTCCGCGGGGAACCACCACTGGCTGTGCCGTTCGGTCTGCCGGGTGAAGCCCGCCGGCGTCTGCGTGAACAGGCTGATGGAGAAGTCGCAGCGGCGTTCGCGCGGGTGGTAGCGGTTGCGCCAGACGTAGGCGAAGTCGTCCAGGTCGTCGCCGTAGTGGCTGTCGCCGAACACGTGCTCCAGCTTGTGCCGGGTGTTCACGTCGAAGACGAACAGCCCGCCGGGGCGCAGGAGTCGGGCGACACCGGCGAAGAGGTCCGGCAACTGGTCCGGCGGGAAGTAGTTGACGCTGTCGAAGCAGCACACCGCGGCGTCGAAGGAGGCAGCGAGGGCGGGGACGGGCTCGGGCAGCCGGACCTGGAGGAGTTCTGTGCCGGCGGCGGTACGGGCCCGGGCCCGTTCCAGCATCCCCGGCGAGCCGTCCACGCCGACCACCTCCAGGCCCTGCTGCTGCAGCAGGGCGGTGATGCTGCCGGTGCCGCAGCACACGTCCAGTACGCGGTTGACGCGGCCGTGGGACCGGAAGCGGTCGGCGAGGTGGGCGGCCCACCGGGCGTAGTCGTTCTGCTCGGTCCACCGGTCGTAGACCGCCGACAGCGCGTCGTAGGGTGCGAGCGGTGTCGCGGTGCTCACGGCCGCCGGACCTTGATCGCCAGGTTGGTGCCGCGCTCGGCCCATGAGTCGTGCTCGCTGGCCTCCAGCTCCAGGGCCAGGACCGTGCGGAAGTACTCCTTGTCCTCCAGGGCCCGGGAGATGTCGCTGATCTTGTCGTAGGGGTAGCCGAAGTCCTCCGGTCCCGGCAGCGCGAGGGAGGTGACCCCGAAGACCCGCTCGCCGGTGAGCCCGGCCCCGGTGGCGAGGGACCTGAGCTCGTCGGCGGAGTAGACCCGCAGCGGCGGGACGTGCTCGGACCACTTCACCGTGCGGGTGGCCAGCAGCGCGGCGAGTTCCTCGGGGCCGGCGCCGTCCCGGAGGATCTTGGAGGAGAGGGCGTTGGACAGCGAGTGGCTCATCAGGAAGCCCGCCGCGCCGGGCCGCATGACGCGGCGGATCGTCGCGAACGCCGCCGCCGGGTCGTCGAGGAACGAGAGCACTCCGTAGGTGCTGATCACCGCGTCGAAGGACTCGGAAGCCAGTTCTGGAGCGTTCTCGACGTCGCAGTGGACGAGTTCGACGGAGTCGGCGACCGACGAGGCGAGGCGGTTGGTCTCGGCCTGTCGGAGCATGTCGGCGGACTTGTCGGCGACGGTCACCGACACACCGAACTCGGACGCGAGCCAGATGCCCCAGCGGCCGGTGCCACCGCCGACGTCCAGGACGCGCTGGCCGGCCCGCAGGCCGAGGTGGCGGCGGATCAGCTCCTTGATCACCTCGTCGGCGAGGTGCCAGTAGGCGGCCTCGTAGAAGCCTTCGACGTTGCCCGCGTAGGGCTCGAAGAAACGGTCGAACTCGGCGTCGGTCATCAGCGGCATGGGGTGTCTCCTTGTGATCGTGAAGGCGGGGCCGGCGGCACGGCGGTCGTGCGGCTTCGGCCAGGGCGTTCAGGGTGTCCGGGGCGTTCGGGGTGTTCGGGGCGTTCGGGGTGTTAGGGGCGTGAGCGGGCCGGGCCTTCGGAAGGCCCGAGGCCGGTGGTGAGTGGCGTCAACCGGTTTCCCGGGCGTGGGCCAGCAGCCTGGACGGCGGCGGGGTCAGCCCGGCGAGGTAGGCGCCGTAGTCGACGCCCTCCGGCATCGGCACCAGGCGCACTCTTTCGTCGAGCCGGTACCACTCGTCGGTGGTCCAGCCGGCGGCAAGGTCGTCCCAGTCCGGGGTGACGGGCCAGCCGTGCGGGTGCGCGAACTCCGCCCGCAGCGGCTCGTCGAGCAACTGGTAGCGCACGTCCGCGGACATGCGCAGCTCGTCACCGGTGTTGGGACCGCCGCCGTGCACGGTGAGACTGTGGAAGAGCACCAGGTCTCCCGGCGCGAAATCGGCGGTGGCCCATGCGGGGTCGTCCGGCGGCACGGGCAGGTACAGCGGACGGCGGCCGCCGAGCGAGGGGTCGGTGGGCAGGAATCCCCGGCGCTGCGACCCCGGGATCAGCCGCAGGCCCTGCTTGTCCGGGTCGCAGGCCGTGAACGGGATCCACGCCGTCACCGCGTCGGTGGTCACATGCTGGACCACGTAGTCCTGGTGGGCACGCGTCGCGTACCGGCCGGGGTCGGCGGACGGCACCGCCAGGCGCACGACGCGTGCGGGGTGGCAGAAGATCTCCCCGCCCAGCAGCCGCCGCACGAGCGCCCACAGGACAGGGGTGAACGCCAGCCGGTGGACGCTCTCCAGCCGCAGCACCGCCGGGTACACGGTGCGGAAGGACTCGGTGGTGAAGCCGAGCCCCCGGTCGGCGACGGCCAGTTTTCCCGGGTCGGCGAGCCAGCCGATAGCGTGCAGCGCCGTGCGCAGTTCGGCCTGGACGGCTGTCACTTCGGCCGCGTCGAGCACACCGGGCAGGAAGAGGTAGCCGTCCTCGGCCAGCCGGTCCCGCAGTTCGCTGGTGTCCTGGAGGACATCGGAGGAGTCTCGGAGGTCGCGCACGCCGCCTCCTAGGGCAGGATGGTGCTGCCGTTGACCCGCGGCAGCAGTTCGAGGTCACGGATGTCCTGCTGGCCGAGCAGCCACATCAGGAAGCGTTCGACGCCCATGCCGAAGCCCGCGGTGCGCATCGGGAACCGGCTCTTCATCCGGACGTACCAGTCGTAGTCCTCCACCGGGACGACGTGCCGCCGCAGGGCGCCGATCACCTCCTCGCCGTCGATGTGCCGCTCCCCCGCCCCGACGACCTCGCCCGGGCCGAAGAGCAGGTCCCCGTTGAGAGCCCGGCCCTGGGCATCGCGTCGCTGGTAGAAGGGCACGGCCAGCGCGTCCCAGTGGGTGATCCACAGGAACTCGCCGAAGCGGTTCATGAGTTCACGCTCGCCGGCGCGGGTCAGGTTGCGCCAGCCGTCCTCACGGACGACGTAGCGAGGATCGGCGTCCAGTGCCTCGACCGCCTCGTCGAAGGTCATCCGCAGGAACGGGCGGGGGTTGGCGAGCAGCGCCGTCACGTGGTCCAGGGAACCCGCGGCGGCGCCGATGACGTCCGCGTGGCGGTCCGTCAGCTCCCGGACCAGGTGGCGCACATACGTCTCGGCGACGGTCATGACGTCCTGCAGGCCGCCGGGGATCTCGGCCTCGCTGTGGAAGAACTGACACAGGTGTGTGGCGTCCGGCGCCTCACCGCGGAAGGACGGCATCAGATAGTAGGCGCCCCGGTCGGCGAGCCGGCACAGGTACTCCAGGCTGAACTGCATGGAGTCGGCGAGGTAGGTGGGCGCCCCGAACAGGTCGACCTTGACCGGGAGCGAGTCGCTGCCCAGGCCCATGGGGGAGGACACCGATCCGGTGGTCACCGGCAGGTGGCCGAAGCGCAGGCCGCGCGCGGTCCAGAAGCCGACCGTCGCCGAGGTGATGGTGTCCTGGAGGTCGACCAGCGCGGAGTACCAGGGGCTGCTCATCACCGTCAGGAAGTGGGTACCGGGGTCGCGCCAGGAACCGGGCGGCGTCAGAGCGCCGGAGGTCGCCTCCGGCACAGGGGCGGTCGAGGCGGGCATCGCTTGCAGGGACATTGCGGCGTGTTTCCTTTCTCGGTTCTCGGCTCAACCCGCGCGGAAGTGGGCCGGTGGGGCCGGGCTGGGCGCCGGCAGGGGGGCGAGGGTGATGCCGAAGCGCGTACACGCTTCGTGGAAGCGGGGATCGAGCAGGGCGGCGAGGTCGCTCACCCGGATGGGCCGGGCCCACTTCCAGCGGCGGGAGCCAGGGTCCGTGAGCCGGTCGAGTTCGGGCCGGTCGGCGGCCGGGTGGGCGACCACCATGTGCGTGCCCGGCGGCAGTCCCGACAGATGCGCCACGAGGTCGTCGGTCTTGGAGTCCGGCGGTTGGACCGACAGGTGCCAGACGGAGTCCACGGCCATCGGCAGCCCCGGGGCGGGCACCTCGTCCCGGCAGGGCAGCCGCCACTCGGCGCTGACCTCGGCCAGCACCCGCGGGTCGAAGACCCCGACGTGGGACTCGCAGTGCCGGGGACGGACACCGGCGGCCGCCATGACACGCAACTGCTCGCGGAACTCGGCGAGCGCCTCGCCCGGGTCGGCGCCGGCGGCACGCAGTTCGGGGATGCCCGGCAGGTAGGCGCCGTCCGGGGCACGCAGCGTCGTGGCGGCCGTCAGCGGGTGGTACCGCAGCCCCTCCCACTCGCAGGCCAGCACCAGGTGGGCGCCGAGCGGGAGGTTCTGGCGCCGGGCCAGCCACATCGCGCGGTGCGCGTCCGGCGCCGGGACCATGACGGATGCCTGTGTCACCGCCCCGGCCCGGTGGGCCTCCAGGATGCCGTCGGTCACCGCGGGGCACATGCCGTAGTCGTCCGCCTGCACGATCAGGACGCGGTCGGTGCGCTCGCTCATCGGCCGGCCTCCTTGGTGAGCACGTACAGCCGCCAGCTGCGGCGGCCCGCGCCGGTCACCAGTTCATGGGCCGTCCCGGCGAGCGACCGCACGTCCCGGTCCAGTGCGCCGATCAGGGCGTGCCAGCCGGGATGCCGGTCGGCCGGCGGCTGGTACAGCGAGATGAGCAGCCGGCCGCCCGGCGCGACGAGGTCGAGCATCCCGCGGACGGCGGCCAGCGGTTCGTCGAGGTAGTAGAGGACCTCGCTGAGGACGACGGCGTCGAAGGTCCCGCGCAGCGGCAGGCGGGACGCGTCCGCGCACAGCAGCGTCTCGCGGGGCCGGCGCGTACGGCCGGCCAGCGCGGCATGGGACCAGTCGACGCCCACGTAGCGGCCGCGGAACCGGTCGCCCAGGCAGTCGCGCAGCACCCCCGTACCGCAGCCGATGTCGAGCACGCTCTCGGCGCCCGCCGCTTCGATACGGGCGCACAGGGCCGTGTAGCGCGCCTGTTCGGGACGTTCGGCGAGGTAGTCCCAGCGGCCCGACCGGTACTGGTCCTCCCACTCGTCGCGGCTGGTCTCGGGGACCTGTCGTGCGGTGTCCTGGTCGGTCACGGGTTCACACCCCCCTCTGCGAGACGCTCAGCGGCCGCGGGGCGGCCGCCTCACGGAACCGGGCCGTCGCGAAGACTTCGGCGGCCGCGCCCACGGCGAAGTCCACCTGCTCCGCACTGTGGGCGGCGGTGAGGAAGTTGACGTCCCGGCGCAGCAGGACGCCGCGCCGGGCCATGCCGGCGAGGAACGCCTCGGCGGCGCGGGCGTGCCGCGCCGGGTCGTCGGACAGCCGCAGGCAGGGCATCGGGTCGTAGCCGACGGCCACGGGGGCGAGACCGGCGTCGGCCGCGGCCCGGTTGAAGCCCTCCCGCAGACGCCGCCCGAGCCGGGCGATGGACGCGTAGTAGCCGCTGGCCGCGTAGTGCCGCAGGGCGGCCTTCATCACCTCCAGCGAGACGGTCTCCCCGGCGAAGGTGCTGGAGACCCGCAGCCGCTCGAAGCCGGTCATGGTGCGCCGGGGGCCGGCGACCGCGGCCAGCGGCGCGCCCGCCGCGAGTCCCTTGGAGAAGCAGACCAGGTCGGCCTGGACTCCGAGGTACTCGCCGAGGCCCCCGGAGGCGAGCCGGAAGCCGGTGACGACCTCGTCGAGGACGAGCAGCGCGCCGGACCGGTGGCAGGCGTCCCGCAACTCGGTGAGGAACTCCCCGGTCAGACGGCGGTGGTACGGGGTGGACAGGACCACGCACGCCACCCTCTCGCCCGCCGCCCGCAGGTCCGCCAGCAGCCGCTCGTCGTCGGCGGCGGTGTGCAGTTCCGTCCTGCGCGCCAGATGTGCCATGGCCCCGGGCACCCCCGGGCTGGCACCGATCAACTGGTCGTGCCAGCCGTGGTATCCGGCCAGCAGCACCTCGTCCCGTCCGGTCAGCGACCGGGCGAGGCGGATCGCGGCCGCGCACGCCTCGGCACCCGTCTTGAGGAAGCGGACCATGTCCACGCCCGGCACGGACTGCGCGAGGAGTTCGGCGGCTGTCACCTCGGCGGGGGTGGGCAGGGACAGCAGCACTCCGCGGCCGGCCTTCTCCTTGATGGTGTTCGTGACGACCGGGTGGTTGTGCCCGAGGGTCGCGGCTCCCAGGGACGACACGAAGTCGAGGTACGTCCGGCCGTCCACGTCCCTGACGTAAGCACCGCTGCCGCGCTCCAGGTAGACGGGGTAGTGGCCGTCGGCGAAGTTCTCCGGGCGCTTGTGGAAGGTGTGGGTCAGCCCGGGGGTCACCTGTTCGGCACGGCGGCGCAGCCCGGCCGACCGGCGCAGGTCCAGCGGCCCGGGGCGGGTGTCCGGCAGCGAACCGCTGCCGGGGACCGCGCTGAGGTGCTCCGGGGTGAGCGAGCGGTGCTGCCCGTGTCCGGCCAGCCAGGCCCGGCCGATGTCGTGGGCCACCACCGCCCGGGTCCAGTGGACCCGGTGCCGGCCGTAGCCGTCCTCGGCGAGGACCTGCTCGCGGATGCGCTCGTCCACGCAGAGCGCGGGATCGGTGGTGGCCAGGGCCCGTGCCACCAGGGGTCCCCATCGGCCGGTGAGGTGCACATGGGGGCTCAGCGGCATGAAGTGAGCGGCCCAGCTCGACCTCTCCAGGCGGACCAGGGGCACCCGGGTGCCGACGGCCGCGGTCGCCTCGCCGGGCCGGTCGAAGGTGCCGCCGCGGGCGGCGTGCGAGGTGCCGAACGCGATCTCGGTCGACCCCAGAGTGTGCAGGTCCTCGATCAGGGCGTCGAGGTCGAGGGGACCGGTGAACTCCCAGTCGTCCTCCAGGTGGACGCCGACCGGCGAGGTGGCGTGGGCGAGCAGCACCCCGAGCGCGGCGGGCAGGCCGGCCTGGCGGGGGAACTCCTCCAGCACGACGTCGCCGACCCTGGGGTCCACGGCGCGCAGGTCACGCAGGAAGGCGAGGGTCCGGGCCCGCTCCTCCTCCGGCACCGCGTAGGCCGGGTCGACGGTGACGAGGACGCGGAAGGTGCCGCTGAAGGTGACGTGCTCGAAGAAGCTCGTGAAGGTGCGCAGCACGGTGTCGCGCCCCACTGATGTGGTGGTGAGGTCGACCGTCGTCGGCGCGGGGACCGCGGGGACTTCTGCCGGGTTGAGCACACCATCCTCCTTTCGGTACGCGGGATCCGCGCCTAGTAGAAACGGCCCTGTTCGCTGACCAGGTGGTCGCTGCCGGGGGCGGCGCAGTGGACGCACCGCGCGGGCCGGTGCGGCACGATCCGGCCGAAGACCGGAACTCGGCCGGCCGCCGCACACCCGTCGCAGACACCGCGGACCAGTCCGTCACGCTCGACGCTGTGCCGCAGACGCGTGCGGGCGGCGTCGAGTTGGCGCCGGTCGTAGCCACTGAGCTCGGCGCGCACCGTGTCCGCGTCGGGGAACGGCGTCGTCGGCGCGTAGCGCGACGGGGCCCGCCGTCCCACCCGCCAGGTGCCGTCCGGCCACACGCCGTAGGTGAGGGGCGTGCCGGTGCGGACGAGACCGCGCTCGGCCCGGTGCCTGCGGAAGGGCACGTCGCCGGCGACCGTGACCGTCCGGGTGCGCAGGCCGGCCAGGCTCCTCGACCAGGTGTCGAGGCCGGGGGCACCCTGCGGAGCCAGTACACCGACCTGGACCGGTGCCAGGGCCGAGGGAAGTCCGAGTCCGCCCCGGTCGAGGTGGTGCATGCTCACCAGAGCGAGCACCTTCCCGGTGAACCCGATGTCCACCAGGTCGCCGCTGACACCCAGCGCCCTGCGATACGGAGCGGCCATCAGGTAGGCGGTGGCCAGGACCGTGGGCCGGCCGTCGCGCAGGCACGTCACCGTGAGGTGGCACACGTCCCCGTACGAGGACAGAGCGTCGGTGGCGAGGGTCAGCACGGGCAGCCCGAACGCCTCGAAGGTCCGTTCGAGGACCTGCCGGTAGCTCTCCAGCGCCGCGGGGCCCTCCCCCGCCGGTACCAGGTGGTTCAGCTGTACCGCGGGCCATATGTAGCGCTCGCGGAACAACGGGGATCCGGAGCCGCGCAGCTGCCGCAGCAGGCCGCCGGTGGCCACGACGGGGCCCTGGTGCCGGTTCTGCCGCAGCCACTCGACGTTGAGGTGGAGGTTGTCCGCACGCAGTACCCAGTCCGGCTGGGACTCCTCGGGCGCGCGGAGCCGGTAGATGTTGGCGTAGTGGGGGAAGACTCGCTCGTAGGCGTCCCGCCGGTTCAGGAAGGGGTGCTCGGTCCTGGCCACCGGGGCCACCCTGCCGGCCTCTTCGACGAAGGTGTCCACCATCCGCCGGGCCACGCCCAGGCCGCTGCCGCGCCACGGTGTTATGCCGCTGCCGGAGCCGCCACCGGCCACGATGCCCGCGTCGACGAGAGCGCGGTGGTAGAGAATGTCACGCATGCGCCGGTCGGCCCTCCTCGACGGTGATCCGGGCGGCCACCCAGCAGCACGGCCGCCGCCACACCTCGCCGGTCCTGCCCTCGACGCGCTCGGCCACCGCGGACAGGTCCGCCACCAGCGCCCCGGCGAGTTCCTCGGCGCCTTCGTGGTCGGCAGTGAACGCCTGGACGAGCACGAGGCCGTCGCGTTCCCCGTCCTCGTCGAGGTCGCATCCGACCGAGTAGCAGCGGCTGGGCCCGCGCCGCAGCCAACTCGCGGGCAGGATCTGGAAGTCGGTGCCGAAGGAGCGCAAGTACCAGGGCTCGTCCTCAGGTTCGAGCCGGACCGCCCGGCGGTAGCGCAGTCCGCTCGCCGCCGGAACCGCCGGCACCCCCAGGATCTCCTCGATGCCGTGCCGGCGCATGATGCCGGCGACTTCGTGAAGGGCGCTGTCACCGGGACCGCGCGGGGCAGGGCCGCCGCCGGGCAGGTCGTCACAAGGGGCGCGGCCGGCCAGTGCGTCGTCACCGTACGGCGGCATCGAGCACCTCCACGGTTTCGGTGGCCGAGTCGACCCGGGCGCGTACGCCGAGCGGCAGGGTGAGCATCGGGTCGCTGTGGCCGATGTCCATGCCGGCCACGACGGGCACGCCGTACGGTGCGGTCAGGGCGCGCACCGTCCGTCGGAGCGTG
This sequence comes from Streptomyces sp. NPDC086519, assembly GCF_040686075.1. Classification (NCBI taxonomy): domain Bacteria; kingdom Bacillati; phylum Actinomycetota; class Actinomycetes; order Kitasatosporales; family Streptomycetaceae; genus Streptomyces; species Streptomyces sp. NPDC086519. The sequence continues at coordinate 19,365 of NZ_JBFBJL010000068.1, read as the reverse complement.
GCCTCGAAGCCCTCGGGGCCGCGGAACGACCGGCCGAGCAGCAGGGCCGCCATCGTGTCGAAGACACCCAGCATCCGCAGGTGGGTCAGGGCACGTTCGACGTTGTGGACGTCGGTGGAGGTGGTCTCCAGGACGACGACCGCCCCGGAGAAGTCGGGGAAGTAGGGCGTGCCGGCCAGCAGACCGATGGTCTCCAGGTTTCCGCCGACGAGCGGACCCGTACCCGAGCCGGGGTGCAGCCACCGCCAGCCGTCGGCGGGCAGCGTGTGCCGGGGCCGGTCGTCGGCCTCGTCCCAGTAGAGGAGTTCCTCGGTGCGCTCGTCGGGCGGCGAGAGGCGGCCCAGTGGCTCCGGCCGGGCGACGGCCCGCAGGAAGCCGTCCCGGGTGTAGGGCAGCACCTGCGGGTATTCGGCCAGTTCGGGCAGGAGGGTCGGTCCGTGGAAGGTCACCAGACCGGTTCTGCGCAGCACCGCCAGCAGGACGGTGGTGATGTCGCTGTACCCCGTGATGATCTTGGGGTCGGCCCGCAGCGCGTCGTAGTCGAGGGAGCCGAGCACCGCGTTACTGGTCAGGCCGCCGAGCGATGCCACCACGCACCGGACGCTCGGGTCCCGGAAGAAGCTGTTGAGCTCGGCAGCCCGTTGTTCGGGTGTCGCGTCGTGGGCGCCACGGGCCGCCAGCGGGCCGAGGCGGACCTCGTACCCCAGTGCGCGCAGCGCGGCGACCCCGCGGTCCAGCCGCCGCGGTGTGACCACCGGTGCCGACGGGGTGGCGACAGCGACGACGTCGCCTTCGCGCAGACGCGGTGGCAGGAGTGTCGGGCGCCCGGCGACGGGGAACGGCCCCGTGTCCGGCCTCTGGGGACCGGCCTGAGGGAGAACGTGCATCACTGCCTCCAGACCAACGCCGACGTTCGGTTGCGACGAGCGGGCGCATGCCGTGGCCGGTGGCCCGGCCCGCCGGTGGGTGGCCACCGGTACGTGGTCGGAACCGGCGCTGCCGGGGCCGCCACGGCCTCGCTTCGTGGGAGCAATGGTTGGCGAGGGGCCACCCGATTCCCAGTCCCGATTTCCTGGTACCGGAAGTGCGGGTCACGTGATCGGGCCACTTGGCGGCCGGGGCTTCGCGGCGGAAGCCGTGACGGCATTACGTGACTGGGGGCGCGGCGGACGAGCTGCGACAGTGGGGTGTCACGCCGTCAGGCGTGCCACCGGCCGGCGGCGCAGGATACCGGCGACGGACATGAGAGCGAAGCGGTGACGCACCCGTGGGGAGTCACTGAGGACGCAGACACCCCCGCCGGGCGCCGCGGAGGCGCCCGGCCGCACCCCCCAACCCCCTTTCGACACCTCTCGGAGGAGCTGCGTGACCCCGACCCGACGCCCTTGGGCCGTCTTCGACATCGACGGGGTGGTGGCGGACGTCACTCACCGGGTGGTCCATCTGACCGCCGCACCGCCCGACTGGGAGACGTTCTTCGCCCTGGCGGGCAGCGACACTCCGCTGCCGCAAGGTCTTGCCCTCGTGGAAGAGGTACTGGCCACCCATGAGGTGGCCTGGCTCACCGGACGGCCGGAACGCATCCGCGCGATGACCACCGAGTGGCTCTCCGCCCAGGGCCTGCCCACCGGGCACCTGCACATGCGCCCCGACGGCGACGACCGCCCCGCGAGTGTCCTCAAGTCCGCCTGGCTCGTGGAGCTGGCCCGGATCCGCCCGGTCGCCGTGGTGGTGGAGGACGACGACGCGGTCGTCTCGGCGTTGCTGGCCGCCGACTGGCCCGTACGGCAGGCGGCATGGGCCGCGCCGGCAGCGCCGCTGCACACGGCACAGGAGCGATGGGGCCGCACCTGACGACTCACGCGACCATGTCCCGGGAGGACGCGGTGACCAGGGCCGTGGCGGCGCGCACCGGTCTGCCGGAGTGCCACCTGTATGTGCGGACGACCGCGGCGGCGGTCTTCGCGGCCCAGCAGGCTGGCCTACAGGTTCCTGACGTCGGTCGTCGTCCCGCGGCCGATCGCCTGGATTTCCACGATCACACCTGACGGACGTACCGGGAACCTGGCCCCGCACTCCTTCTTCAGCATCGCCGGCACCGACCCCCCGATCGTCCGGTTCACCTCGACGGGCCGGAAGGACCCGCTGCGCAACGTCGAGGACACGGGGGAGCTGCGCCCGCTCACCAAACTGGGCGGTGACGAGTGGGGCACGCTGGGCGAGGTCCTGCACCTGAACCGCATCCCCTGCGAGGAGCCCGGCACCCCCCACGATCAGCCGTAGCGGGTGGCCTTGCCGGGCGGGCAGCCGAGATTCGCCGGAGGCAATGGCGACAATGGCCCACACCGGCGCGGCGATGGTCAAGAGTGCGTCAGATGGTCTCGGCGGCTGAGCGGGCGGGAGTCGGCCGACGTACTGAAGGGGCAGGTAGACGCGACTTCCGACGAAGGGCACCTCCTTGATTCCGCGACGCATCGGCCTGAGCCTCGCCACCGGGCTCGCCTCCGCTCTCCTGCTGGGGGCGTGCGGCTCCTCGAACGGCACCGGATCCACCGCCGCCGCCCCGGCCGCCCCGGCCCCGTCGGCCACGTCGGCCACGCCCGATCCGGCGACCTCCGCGCCGGCCGCCGGCGGCAGTCCCGCGAGCGGGCAGCCGGCCACGACCTCCGCGGTGGCGGCCAGGACGGCCCAGGGCCTGGGCAGCATCGTCACCGACGACAAGGGGCTGACCCTCTACCGCTTCGACAAGGACCAGCCGAACCCCTCGAAGTGGACCTGCTCGGGCGCGTGCACCAAGACATGGCTGCCCGTGATCGTGCCGGAGTCCGTACAGACCTCAGGGGTGGAGAAGAGCCTCCTCGGCACGGTCCACCGGAACGGCATGACACAGCTCACCCTGGCCGGGTGGCCGCTCTACCGCTACACAGGCGACACGGCGGCCGGACAGACGAACGGCCAGGGGAAGGACGGCGAGTGGTACGCCGTCACTCCCTACGGCCGGAAGTCCGGTGCGACCGGCTGACAGCGCGGGCCACGTGCCCTCCCTCACCTGCCCGAACGAGCCGCGGCGAACGATTTCCAGGACCTGTTCCGCTTGAACGGAATTTCGAAGACCTTGGAAAACAGCCACGCCCCGAGGATCGAACCCGGCAGGCCCACGGTGAGCGTGAACCAGAACGTGGGCAGGCCGGGCGCCACGAAATGCGGGGCGACGCGGCGCATCACGGCAAGGACGATCGGCAGATGGATCAGGTAGAGGCTGTAGGAGAAGCCGCCGAGGCCGTGGACGGGGCGTGCGGTCAGGAGCCGTACCAGGAGGGCGGGTTTTCCGGTGGCGACGGCGGCCAGCAGCATCGTCATGGCGGGCGCGACGGCGAGATCGATCCAGAAGTAGTGGTGCACCGTCCAGACGGACCCCCGGACGGCGCACAGGGCCAGGACCGGCAGGGCGGCCGGCACGGCGAACCAGCCCCAGGGCAGGCGTCGTACCCGGTCCGACGCGGCGACGACTCCCGCGCCCAGCACGCCGGCGGCGAACACCGGGGCGAGATGGGGAGCGAGCCAGTTGTCGCCCTCCACCGGGTTCGCGCCGGCCGCCGTCAGGCCCCAGGCGATCACCGGGAGGGTCACGCACGCGCCCAGCATCACGGCGCCCCAGCGCCGGCGGACGAACAGGAGCAGGGGGAAGAGGAGATAGAGCTCGGCCTCCACGCCGATCGACCAGAACGCGCCGTTCGGCGTCGGGGCGGTGACCACGTCCTGGGCGACCAGGCCGTACACCACGACCGTCGCGCCGGTGGGCGGCCCGAAGTGCGAGGCCGGCACCACGAACCACGAGATCAACAGGCTCATGGCCAGCGCCGCCCAGTACGGGGGAAGGATGCGCCAGGCGCGGCGGCGCAGGAACTCGCCGATGCCGGCCGGCCGCCAGCCGTGCCGGGCCGGGGAGATCGCCAGGGAGAACCCGGACAGCACCAGGAAGAAGACGACGGCCAGGCGCCCGAACATCAGCCCGCCCAGCCAGGGGGGCGCCGAACTGCGGGGATAGCCCGGGAAGGTGTACAACCAGCAGTGGAACAGGACCACGTACAAGGCCGCCAGGCCACGGAGCCCGTCCAGGCCCCGCACCTGCCGACGGCTCCGCGCTCCGTCGGCGTTCCCGGTCCCGGTCCCGCTCTCCGCCTGGCGCACGGGGGCGGCCAGGTCGAGGGCGCTGCCGGCCGGGCGACTCGAATCCACTGAAATCGTTCAACCCTTTCTCCGGGCACCGACCGCCGCGCGTCGTCGATGCCTTAGGACGGCACGGCGCCGCCCACAGCGACAGGTACGTGACCCCCGGCCGGGCCGTTCAACAGGTGAGCCGGTCGCCCCCGCCGAGGTCTCCGGGGGCGTTTGGGCGGCGGCGGGTCCGGCTGCCCACGGGGCGTGGTTTCCTCCCGGGGCGAGGAGACCCTGCCGGAGCCGGCCCCCTTTCCTCCGCCCTGACCCGTCTCGGCGAGCAGGGTGCCTCGCTGTTGATGCTGGCGGCGAAGTCCCGGCACAAGAAGCCGGAGAACGTCCGCCGCTGCTTCAAGCCCTCCCCGGCGGCGATCTCCGCGCTGACCAGCCTGCTCGCCCCCGGCGACGCCCGCCGTCGACCGCCTGTTCCGGCCCCGGCCGGCCGCGCGGGCGGAGGGCGGTCAGCGCGGAATCACCCAGGCCGGCCGCCAGGTCCCGGCGGCGTCCCGGCCGGCCGTCGTGGCGGCGAGGTGGGCGCGGAGGGCGGCCAGTGCCGGGTGGGGGTTGTCGCGGTGCCAGAGGAGCGAGTGCGGGTAGACGGGGGTGGGGTCGATGACCGGGATGCGGCGCAGGCCGTGGCCGGCGGGCCAGACGAGGCGGGTCTGCTCGGTCGTGAAGGTGGCCAGGGCCGGGGTGTCGGCGATGGTGTCGAGGAGCACGTCGGAGCCGAAGTTGGGGCCGGTTGCCTCGATGGTGAGGCCGAACTCGGCGACGAGGGCGTCGTAGTAGGCGGCCCACTCGGTTCCGGGAACGATGCCGGGCATCCAGACCCGGTGCCCGGCGAGCTCGGCGACGGTCACCGACCGGGCGCGGGCCAGCGCGTGGGCGGGACCGGTGAGGAGCTGGTGCGGCTCGTCCAGAACCCGGATGGACTCGATGTCCTCGGGGAGGGGCCGCCCGGGCATGGCGACGGCACGGAAGGAGGCGTCGATCGCCCCGGACCGGATGGCGGCGACGGCCGTCTCGACGTCGAACAGCATCACCACGTCGAGGTCGATCTCGGGGTGCGCGTGATGGAAGCCTCGCATCAGGCCCGAGGGCGCGACGCGCGAGGCGATCACGTCGACGCGCAGCGGACGGCGGCCGGTGCGCACGGAGGCGACCGCGCGCTCTTCGACGCGCAGCAGCTCGCGCGCGTGGGGCAGGAACGCCTGCCCGTCGATGGTCGGCTCGACGCCGCGCGGCATGCGGGTGAACAGCCGCACGCCGAGGTCGCGCTCCAGGGCGGCCATGCGCTTGGAGACGGCCTGCTGGGTGATCGACAGGTCGGCGGCGGCTTTCTGGAACTGGCCCGTCTCCGCGACGGCGACGAAGGTACGTACGGCTTCGAGATCCACGCCGCTCACCTTAGTGAACAACGGATGGTTGTGGATGGCTGGTTGGGCAGTTGTTTGACCTGCTGTTAACCAGCCCGCTTAGCTCTCACAGGGCAACGTCTGTTTGTTCGTGTGGGTCGCCAAGGGGAGTGCGCTGAGCATGGTGGGCAGGAGACGGCTGGGCCGGCAGTTCGGCTGGCTGTGGGCGTCATATGCGGTGAGCGCGTACGGGTCCGGGCTGGGGTTCGGGGCGTTGCCGCTGATCGCCGTGCTCGTGTTGCATGCCGGGCCCGCCGAGGTGTCCGCGCTGTCCGCGGTGGGGCCTGCGGTCGGTGCGCTGATCGCGGTGCCGCTCGCGCCGTGGGTGGAGTTCCGGCGCAAGCGCCCGGTCATGATCATGATGGACCTGGCCCGGTTTGCGGCCATGGCGACGATCCCGGTCGCCTACGCCTTCGGATGGCTCGGTTTCGTCCACCTGCTCGTGGTCTCGGCCGTGGTCGCCGCTGCCAAGATCGCCTTCAACGCGGCCGGCGGCGCCTACCTCAAGGCCCTGGTGCGGCCGGACGACCTTCTCGTCGCCAACGCGCGGTTCGAGTCCACGAACTGGAGCTCCATCGCGGTGGGGCCACCGCTGGGCGGGGCGGCGATCGGCCTGTTCGGGCCGGTCACCACCGTGGTGGCCGACGCGCTCAGCTACCTGCTCTCCGCGTTGGGCATCACCGCGATCCGCGGCCAGGAAGAAGCGCCGCGAGCGACCGGCAAGAGCCCGGTCCGGGCGGGCGCACTGCTCGACGGCTGGCGACACATCATGGGGCACCCCGGTCTGCGGCCGCTCTACCTCAACCAAATGCTCGTCGGCGGTCTGATCATGGCCACCGAGCCGCTGCTGGCCGTGCTCCTGCTCCGCCGGCTCGGGTTCCCACCCTGGCAGTACGCCCTCGCCTTCGCCGCCCCCTGCCTCGGCGGACTCATCGGTTCCCGGCTGGCCCGCCGTGTCGTGGCCCGCTTCGGCCGGCACCGGGTCTTCCGGACCGTCGGCACCCTGCGCGCCATCTGGCTGATCGGCCTGGCCTGCATCCGTCCCGGCGTCGTCGGCCTCGTCACCGTGATGGCCGTCGAGCTGGCGATCATCATCAACATGAGCCTGTACAGCCCGGTGCTCGCCACCTACCGGCTCGAACACACTCCCAAGCATCTCCTCGCCCGCACCCTGTCGGCCTGGTCGATCGGGCAGCAGGCGTCCATCGCCGTCCTCACCGCGCTCGCCGGGCTGCTCGCCGACGTCACCAGCCCACGCACCGCTCTCGCCGTCGCAGGACTGCTCATCCTGACCACCCCGCTCCTGCTTCCCCGGCGGGAGCAGACGTCGCAGCACGAGCCGGAACTGTCCCGCAGCCACTCATGAGACACCGCGACTCAGCGCTGAAGCCCGCAGCCCTCAGCCGGTCCGCCGGTGCGCGTCCGCGTCGGCCAGGCACCCCACCAGCGAGGAGAACACTCGCGTGAGCACTGCCCCCGTACTCGACCCCGCGCACACGGCTCTTCTCGTCATGGACTACCAGCCCGCGATCCTGGCCTTCGTGCCCGAAGGCGAGGCCCGAAACGCCCTGCTCGGTCGCGTGGAAAGCGCCATCGCCGACGTTCGCGCAAACGGCGGCACCACTGCCTACGCACGCGTCGGCTTCACCGAGGCCGACTGGGACGCGGTCCCGGCCGCCAACAGGTCCTTCGCCCCGCTGGCCCGACACCGCGTCATGCACCACGAGGACCCTGCCGCTGCCGTCCACGAGCGCCTGGCTCCCCAGGACGGCGACATCATCGTGCGCAAGATCCGCTACGGCAGCATGTCCACCACCGACCTCGACCAGCGGCTGCGCGAGCGCGGCATCACCTCTCTGGTGGTCTCCGGCATCAGTACCAGCGGAGTCGTCCTGTCCACCGTCATCGACGCGGCCGACCGCGACTACCAGTGAACCGGGTCAGGCCCCCGGGGAGACGCCGCGCGTCTTACGAAGTCGTGACGTGCGGGCGTGGACGCGTGGTGCGGGGGCCGCGCGAGCCTAGCGTGGCCGCATGCGTGTACTGGTCACCGGCGGTGCCGGGTTCATCGGGTCCCATGTCGTCGAGGAGCTGACGGCGCGCGGTCACGAGGCGGTCGTGTTCGACGTCCGCGACGATCCGGGCGCCGACGTGCGCAGCCCGGCGACGGTCGGGCGGGCGCTGGCGGGTGTGGACGCGGTCTGCCACCAGGCCGCGATGGTCGGCCTCGGCGTCGGGTTCGGCGACGCGGCGGAGTACGTCTCGCACAACGACCTCGGTACGGCCGTGCTGCTCTCCGCGATGGCCGAGGCCGGGGTGGGCCGCCTCGTGCTCGCCGGGTCGATGGTCGTGTACGGGGAGGGACGGTACGAGTGCCCGCGCCACGGCGTCGTACGGCCCGGCCCGCGCGCGGTCGCCGATCTGGACGCCGGACGGTTCGAGCCGCACTGCCCGGTGTGCGGTGCCGAGGTGACGCCCGGCCTGGTCGGTGAGGACGCGCCGGCCGATCCGCGCAACGTGTACGCCACGACCAAGCTGGCCCAGGAGCATCTGGCCGCCGCCTGGGCCCGGTCGACGGGCGCCTCGGCGGTGTCGCTGCGCTACCACAACGTGTACGGCCCCCGGATGCCCCGCGACACCCCCTACGCGGGCGTCGCCTCCTTCTTCCGTTCCGCGCTCGCCCGGGGCGAGGCGCCCCGGGTGTACGAGGACGGGCGGCAGCGCCGGGACTTCGTGCACGTCCGGGACGTGGCCGCCGCGAACGCGGTGGCGCTGGAGGCGGAGCCGGCCCCGGGTGTGCTGACGGCGTACAACACCGGAAGCGGCGAGCCGCACACCGTGGGCGAGATGGCCCGCGCGCTGGCCGCGGCGTACGGCGGGCCGGACCCGGTGGTCACCGGGGAGTACCGGCTGGGCGACGTACGGCACATCACGGCCGACTCCTCGCGGCTGCGGGCCGAACTGGGCTGGAAGCCGGAGGTCGGGTTCGCGGACGGCATGGCGGAGTTCGCGCGGGCCGGGATGCGGGGCGCGTAGGGCCGGTCGCGAAAGTGGCGCCGTCGCCCGGAGGGCGGCCGCGCGGCGTCCGGTGCGTGCTCTGGGGGTCCCCCGGCCGAAGGCTGGGGGAGTGCCGCCCGGAAGCCCTCGTACCGGGCGTACTCGGGCTTTCGGGCGGTGCGGCGGGAGGGCGCGCCGGACGCCGCGCGGCAGACGGCACTTTCGCGACAGGCCCCATGCCCCGGACGGACCGGTGGTGCTGCCCGCGATCAGGAAGCGGCGGCGGGCAGCACCACCTCGAAGCGGCAGCCACCGGGAATGTTGCGCACGGTGGCCCGGCCCTGATGGGCCTCGACGATCCCGCGCACGATGGCGAGGCCGAGACCGGCCCCGGCCGGCGGGGTACGGGCGTGGCTGCCGCGCCAGCCGGTGTCGAAGACGCGGGGCAGGTCCTCGTCGGGGATGCCGCCGCAGCCGTCCGTGACGGACAGGACGACGGCGCCCTCGGGCGACCGCTCGGCGGCGACCGCGACCGTGCCGTCGGGGGGCGTCCGGCGGATGGCGTTCACCAGCAGGTTGCCCAGCACCCGGCTCATCTCCTTGCCGTCCACCTCGACCGGCACCGGCTCCACCCGGTCGCCGACCAGCCGTACGCCGTGCTCGCGGGCCAGCGGGTCGGCGCCCGCGAGGGCGTCGCCGACGAGGTCGTACAGGGACATCCGGCTCGGGCTCAGCGCGAGCGCGCCGGCGTGGATGCGGGAGAGTTCGAAGAGGTCGCCGACCATGTCGTTGAGGCGCTCGACCTCGGTGCGGATCTGCTTGTGATAGCGGTCGGGGTCGGTGGCGACGCCGTCCTCCAGGGCCTCCGACATGGCGCGCAGACCGGCCAGCGGGGTGCGCAGGTCGTGCGAGATCCAGGCGACGAGTTCGCGGCGCGAGGTCTCCAACGCGCGTTCCCGCTCGCGGGACTCGGCGAGTTTCGCGCTGGTCGCCGCCAGCTCGCGGCTCACCTCCTCCAGTTCGGCGGTGGCCGGCACCAGGGGCACCGCGAAGTCGCCGTCCTCACCGAACGAGCGTGCCGCGAGGGCGAGTTCACGACTGCGGGCGACGACCCAGCGGCCCAGTAGCAGCGCCGTCGCGAGGGACACCACGGCGGCCATCGCGACGACCGTCGTCACCACCGACAGGTCGTGCGAGGACAGGAACATCGCCCAGGCGACGGCCAGGGTGCCGGCGAGCATGGCGACCACGCCGACGGTGGCGACCACGGCGAGGGACGCGGTCAGCGAGCGACGGCGCAGCAGGCGCAGCGCGGCCGCGCCGAGCAGCCCCGTTCCGGCGGCGCCGGCGAAGGCGTACAGGGCGATGAGGAAGGTGTCGCGCATGTCAGGCCGCCCCTTCCGATCCGCCCGGTCCGGCCGGTCCGGCCGGTCCGCCCTGGAGGCCCTGGAGGCCCTGGGCGCCCTGGGCATTCGGCTCGAATCGGTAGCCGACGCCCCACACCGTCTGGATCAGCCGTGGCCGGGCCGGATCGTCCTCGACCTTGGCGCGCAGCCGGCGGACATGGACCGTGACGGTGGACAGGTCACCGAAGTCCCAGCCCCACACCGCGCGCATCAGGTCCTCCCTGCTGAACGCCCGGCCGGGGTTCCGCAGGAAGAAGGCGAGGAGGTCGAACTCGCGCAGGGTGAGGGCGAGTTCGGTGCCGCCCTTGGTGGCGCGGCGGGCGCCGGGGTCGAAGGTGAGGCCGGCGCACGAGAAGGACCGGTCGGCGGGGGCGGGGCGGCTGCGGCGCAGCACCGACTCCACCCGCAGGACCAGTTCCCGGGGGCTGAAGGGCTTGGTGACGTAGTCGTCGGCGCCGACCTCCAGGCCGAGGATGCGGTCGTCCTCGTCGCCGCGTGCGGTGAGCATGATGACCGGGACGGTGGCGTGGCCGCGCAGCCGCCGGCAGACCTCCAGGCCGTCCATGCCCGGCAGCATCAGGTCGAGCACGACCAGGTCCGGCCAGTGGGCGGCGGCGCGGGTCAGGGCGGTGGGGCCGTCGTCGGCGTGATCGACCAGATACCCGGCGCGCTCCAGGTATCCGGCGACGATCTCGGCGACGGTCGGGTCGTCGTCCACGACCAGGACCCGGGCGGCACCGGCGGTGGCCTGGGCCTCGGTGAACTCGTACGGCTGCTGCATGCCTCCAGCCTCGCACCGGGCCGTCGCGGGTGTCGCGGCCGAGGGCGGGCCCGGTGGGCGACGTTCGCGTTTCGTAAGGAACCGGGGAGCTGGGCGCCGGGGCTCCGACGTCCGCGTTTCGTAAGCAGTCGGGGCCCGTTATGTCCGGTTCGCGTTCGTAGGGTGAGAGCCGTGACCACCTCACCTTCTTCTCCTTGCCCGGTGCCGGACGTGGATGTCGTCCTGCCGTGTCTGAACGAGGCGGAGGCCCTGCCCTGGGTGCTCGCCCGGATCCCGGCGGGCTGGCGGGCCCTCGTGGTGGACAACGGCTCCACCGACGGCTCGGCCGGCATCGCCCGGGCGCACGGTGCGACCGTCGTCCACGAGGCGCGGCGCGGTTTCGGCGCGGCGTGCCACGCGGGGCTGGCCGCGGCGACCGCCGGCATCGTCTGCTTCTGCGACTGCGACGCCTCGCTGGATCCGGGGCTCCTCGTGCCGTTCGTGCGCGAAGTCCTGGACGGCGAGGCGGACTTGGTGCTCGGCCGGCGGCGTCCGCAGGGGCGGGGCGCGTGGCCCGCGCATGCCCGCGCGGGGAATCTGGCACTGGCGCGGATACTGCGGCGCCGCACGGGGCTGCGCCTGCACGACCTCGGTCCGCTGCGCGCGGCCCGCCGCGAGGCGCTGCTCGGGCTGGACCTCGACGACCGGCGGAGCGGCTATCCGCTCCAGATGGTGGTGCGGGCGGCGGACGCGGGGTGGCGGATCGCCGAGCACGATGTGGCGTACCTGCCGCGCGCGGGTTCCTCGAAGGTGACGGGCACGTGGCTCGGCACGTGGCAGGCGGTGCGGGACATGAGCCGGGTGCTGCACGAGGCGCCTCGGGCGCGGGCCGGTGGGGGCTGATCGCGCCCACGCGGCGGCAGCCGCACATCGATACAGCCCCGCGCCCCTGAGGGGGCGCGCTGCACAGCCGTGTCCTGCACAGCTGCGGGCAGTCGTGCCTCCCCCAGTGCCTTAAGGGCCTGGGAGGTGCCCCCAGGGCGGCACGGGTGGGCGCAGCGGCACCCGGCCGGCGCCGGGAAGCGTCCCCACCCCCGGCCACCCACCCACCCGCACCGTCCAAGGGACCCCCATGACCACCCTCCTCGTCATCGCCAAAGAACCCCGCCCCGGCAAGGTCAAGACCCGGCTCACCCCGCCCTTCTCCCCCGGGCAGGCCGCCGCCCTCGCCGAGGCCGCCCTCGCCGACACCCTGGACGCGGTGGCCGCGACCCCCGCCGACCGCCGGGTCCTGGCCCTCGACGGAGACCCCGGCCCCTGGCTGCCGCCCGGCTTCGACGTCGTGCCGCAGTGCGCCGGCGGGCTGGACGAACGGCTCGCCGACGCCTTCGCCCACTGCTCCGGCCCCGCCCTGCTCATCGGCATGGACACCCCCCAGGTCACCCCGGCCCTTCTCACCGTGGACTTCGCGGAGTGCGACGCGTACTTCGGTCCCGCCGAGGACGGCGGGTTCTGGGCGCTGGGGCTGGCCGACCCGGACCCGGCGCTGCTGCGCGGGGTGCCGATGTCCGCGCCGGAGACCGGCGCCGTCCAGCGGCAGCGCCTGAGCGACGCCGGGCTGCGCGTGTGCGACCTGCCCCGGCTGCGGGACGTGGACACCGCGGCCGACGCGGCCGCGGTCGCCGCCCTCGCCCCGCACGGCCGGTTCGCCGCCCTGCTGGCCCGGTGCGCGGCGCACAGCGGAACGGGCCGCCGATGACCACCTCGCCGGCCGTCCCCTGGACCGGCGCCGACCCCTACGCCGCCGCGCTGCGCGCCGGGCGCGGCCCGCTGTTCCTGCGCCGCGCCGACGGCTGGCTGCTGCCGCTGGACGTCGAACGCTGGTGCGCGCGGGCCGACCCGGTCGACCGGGCGGTCCTGGACCGCTGCGCGGGCGCGGTCCTGGACGTCGGCTGCGGCCCCGGCCGGCTGGTCGTCGAACTCGCCGGCCGGGGCCGTACCGTCCTCGGCATCGACGTCAGCTCGGCCGCCGTCGACCACACGGTGCGGCTCGGCGGCCAGGCCCTGTGCCGCTCCGTCTTCGATCCGCTGCCCGGCGAGGGCCGCTGGGGCACCGTCCTGCTCATGGACGGCAACGTCGGCATCGGCGGCGACCCGCACGCCCTGCTGGACCGGGTGGCCCGGCTCCTCGCCCCCGGTGGGCTGCTGATCGCCGAGACGGCCGAGGCGGACGTGGACGAACGCGCCCGCGTCCACCTCACCGACGCCCGGAAGGCCGTCGGCGTCCCATTCCTCTGGGCGCGGCTCGGCACCCCGGCCCTGCTGCGCTACGCGCGGGGCTGGGAGGTGGAGGCTCGGTGGGTGGCCGGCGGGCGCCGCTTCGTGGCCCTGCGCACCCGGCATGCCAGCAGCAGGGCCGAGCCGCCGAAGAGCACGGCGGTGATCAGCAGCCAGCGGGCCGGGAAGCCGTTCGCGGACAGGCCGGTGGCCGACCGGTAGCGGCCGGCCACCGTCCCGCTGATCAGCGGGAACCACACGAGGAGGAGCAGCGCGGAGAGCGCGGCCGGGACCCGCACGTACATCGCCCAGGACCGGCGCCCGGCGGTGCCCAGCCCTCGCAGCACCGCCCGGTCGGCCAGCGCGTACAGCGGCAGCAGCACGAGGTCGTGCAGCAGGGCCGCCCCCACCACCCACAGCGCCACGCCGAGCCAGTCGCCGGACAGCAGCCGTACGCCGGCATAAGCGGCGAGCGCGAACGAGCAGGCCAGGAGGAGGATCTGGAAGGGGCTGCCGAGGGCGGGGCGCGGGCGCATCACAGGTCTCCGAAGGTCATCCGGGCCACCCACTTGGTGTTGAGGACACCGGGTGCGGCGGACACGATCACGCGCGCCGGGTAGCCGTGGTCGGGGGACAGGTCCTCGCCGTTCACCTGGAGGGCGAGCAGGGATCGCGGGTCGGCGACCTGGTTGGCGCGCAGCGCCCCGCGGCGGAAGGCGCCGTGCCGCTGAAGGGACTCGACGAGCACGTCCGGCGGGTCGCCGTCGTAGCCGACCAGCGCGGCGAGGTCGCGCAGCCGCACCCCGCGCCACCACTGGTCGGCGGTCGACCAGCCCTCCACGCAGGCGATCGGCAACGCGGCGCTGTGCTGCGGCAGTCGGAGGAGTTCGGGGCGGCTGAGGCGGACCGTCCGGCCGTCGCGTCCGGTGACGACGAGCCGCCAGGCCTCCTCCCCGGTCTCCTTCGGGTCGACACCGGCGTACGCGGCCGTCTTGTTGATCTGGAAGCCGTTCGGCCCGCTGCCCGGGTCGGCGCCGCCGTGCGGTGCGAGCAGGGCGGTGCGCCGCAGCGCGCCCCCGATGCTCTGCCCGGCCGTCGTGGCGAGCAGCAGCAGGGACGCGCCGGACACGAACCACAGCGCCCCGCGCCGGGAGACGGTGGGCGCGTCCGGCCGGGGTGACTCCAGCTCCGCTTCGTCCCGACGCCGTTCGCGAACGGCCCGCAGCGCGGCCGGTGTCTTCAGCGCCGCGTGCGCCAGGAACGCGGCGAAGAACACCCAGGCGCCGTAGAAGTGCAAGGGGTAGAAGGAGCCGGGGAAGACGTAGTCGAGCTGGACGTTGAGGACGCCGGTGGTGAACTCGAAGAGGCCGCCGCCGACCAGGAGCAGCAGGGAGATCCGCTCCAGGGCGTGGGCGAGCGAACGGGCCGGGGGCAGTGTGAACAGCTTGGGCACCACCGACCAGAGCTTGGCGAGCAGCACCGGGATCAGGGCGATGCCGAGGGTGACGTGCAGGCCCTGGGTGGCCCGGTAGAGCCAGGACGGGTTCGTCGGCCAGGCGAAGAGGTAGAAGCCGAGGATGCCCTTGTCCGGGGTCTGGTCGTTCACCGCGGCCAAGTCCGGGTTGTACGCGGCGTACGACAGCAGTCCGGTCACGAACAGCACGGTGATGCCGGCGAGCAGCACCAGGCCGAGCACCGAGGTGAACCAGGTGCCGCGCAGCGGGCTGCGCCAGAAGCCGGGTGAGGTGGGAAGCCGTGGGTCGTCGTGTCGCATGGTCCGACCGTAGGCCGGGGAAACCCCCGGAAAGGGGACGCGACCCATGACGAAAGTCTGACGTCAGCCGCCTGATCCACACTCCGGCGCGGTCGCCGACCTAGCGTTCCGGTGTGACCCGCCCCCCGCTCCGTGACCGGTACGCCGATCCGTCCGCCGATCTGATCGCCGTCCTCGCCGCCGCCCTGTTCGTGCTCGTCGCCGTACTGGCCGGCCGGCACCTCCAGGACACCTACCGCGTCCTGTTCGTGCACTGGCCGCCGCTGTTCGCCGACTGGGACCCGCACGTGGGCCCGGGCACCCCGGCCGCCGTGCTGGTCGCGGCCGCCGTGGCGGCGTACGGGCCGGGCCT
Organism: Streptomyces sp. NPDC086519; assembly: GCF_040686075.1. Taxonomy (NCBI): domain Bacteria; kingdom Bacillati; phylum Actinomycetota; class Actinomycetes; order Kitasatosporales; family Streptomycetaceae; genus Streptomyces; species Streptomyces sp. NPDC086519. Next base: position 4,166 of record NZ_JBFBJL010000068.1, on the reverse strand, counting down.
CGCCGTCCGGCTGCCCTGGCGCGGGCTGCTGGGCGCGGCCTGGGGTGCCTGTCTGGCCTGGACGTGGTCGCTGGCGCTGGTCGACGGCTGGCAGCGGGGCGTGGCGGGCCGGCTCACCAGCCCCAACGAGTACCTCACGGTCATCGGCCGCTTCCACGACATCCCGGCGGCCCTGCGCGACTTCACCCACCACATCGTCAGCGGCACCCCGGCCCCCTGGCCCGCCCACATCGCCGGGCATCCGCCGGCGGCCACGCTCACCTTCGTCCTCCTGGACCGGATCGGGCTGCGCGGCGGCGGCTGGGCGGGCGCCTGGTGCATCACCGTCGGATCCACGGCCTGTGCCGCCGTGCTGGTCGCGGTGCGGGCGCTCGCCGACGAGCGGCTCGCCCGGCGGGCCGCGCCCTTCCTGGTCCTGGCCCCGGCCGCGGTGTGGGTGGGCGCCTCGGCCGACGGGTACTTCGCGGCGGTCGCCGCCTGGGCGGTGGCCCTGCTGGCGCTCGCGGTGACCGGCCGGTCCGTGGCGTGGGCCGCGGGTGCCGGACTGCTGTACGGGCTGACCTGCTATCTGTCGTACGGCCTGACGCTCTTCGCGCTGATCGGGGCGGCCGTGCTGGTGCTCGGCCGGCGCCGGGTGCGCGGCGCCCGCCCTGCCGTCCTCGCCCTGCTGGTGGCCGGGGCGGCGGTCGTGCCGCTCGTGTTCACCCTCGCGGGGTTCGACTGGTGGCAGGGGTACCGGCTGCTGGTCACCCGCTACTACCAGGGCGTCGGCGGGACCCGGCCGTACGGCTACTGGGTGTGGGCCAACCTTGCCTGCACGGTGGTCATCACGGGTCTGGCCACGGTGGCCGGGCTGCGCAGGGCGGGTGCCGTACTGGTCCACCGCCGTACCGCGCCCGCCGGGCAGACCCGTCTCGCCTTCCTCGCGGGCGCCGCCCTCCTCGCCCTGCTGATCGCCGACCTGTCCGGGATGAGCAAGGCGGAGACGGAGCGCATCTGGCTGCCGTTCGCGATGTGGCTGCTGCCGGCCTGCGCGTTCCTGCCCCGGCCGCGCGCCTGGCTCACGGCCCAGGCACTGCTGGCGCTGCTGCTGAACCACCTGCTGTTCACGGGCTGGTGATCCCGCCGGTCCGCGCGCATCGCGTGCGGCGCGCCGCACCGAGGTGATCGCGGACACCCTCCGCGCCCTGGCCCGGCCGAAGTGCGGGGCGCCGGCGCGGCCGGCGCCGGCCTGGGTGCACAACCGGGGTGCCCGCCTCGGGGTGCCCGTGGTGCCGGTCCCGGGTCGAAGCGCGTGAAGTGGCTGGACCAGTGCCCGTCACCCTCGCCACGCACGCCACGGGGCGGCCGAGGCCGACCCATGTCCGGACCGTCCAGCCCGGGAAGCCGGCGGTCAGCGGCCGCTCCCGCCGTCCCGCGCACGACGTGGGAGGACCGGCTCTTCCAGTGCCGGGGCGACACCGTCCGTCCCCTCGGCGCACGGTCCTTTCGCCTGGGCGCACTGCGCGGCGAGGAGCGGCATGGAGAGGTGGGCCATGTCGCCGGGCGGGGGCGACGTCAACGACCACAGGGGCGGGGGTGTTCCGTCGGCGACCGCGGCCGGGGCGTCGGTCAGGTTCATGCGCTCGCGCAGGCGGCCGTAGAAGTCCATCGGCGAGAGCCGGACCACCCGCAGCCGGGCGGGGGCGGCGTACACGCCGATCCAGTCCCCCGGTTCCAGGACGCCGCGCACCTGACCGTCGACGCTGACCGCGGCCTGCCCGGACCGTTCCAGGACGCGCAGGCCGACGGGTTCGTTCGGGGCCGTGACGACCGAGCGGTTGAACGTCATGTGCGGGGCGACCGGTGTGAAGACGAGCGCGTCCGCGCAGGGCGAGACGACGGGTCCGCCGGCGGCGAAGCTGTAGGCGGTCGAACCGGTCGGCGTCGCCACCAGCAGCGCGTCGGCGGAGTAGGAGGCCAGCAGCCGGCCGGAGACGTACACGCCGACGGACACCTGGCGGTCCCGGGACAGCTTCTCCAGGACGACGTCGTTGACCGCGGTGACGTGCAGCGGGACGCCCCAGTCGGTGTCCTGCTCGCAGTCCGCGCGCACCTGGGGCGGCGGCAGCAGCGGCCCGCGGCCGTACCGCATCAGCCGCTCCATGTCGGCCGGCATCTCCAGGCGCCGGGAGGCGCGCATGGTCAGCAGCAGCCTGCTGTCGACGGTGTAGCGGTCCTCACGGATCGCGTCCAGCGCCTCCCGGACCGAGCAGACCGGCACCTCGGTCAGGAAGCCGACCCGGCCCAGGTCGACACCGAGGACCAGCGCGTCGTTGCGGGCGGCGAGCCGGGCGCCGCGCAGGAAGGTGCCGTCCCCGCCGAGGGTGACGATCAGGTCGGGATCGCCCGCGGCGGCGACCTCCTCCCCGGAGTGGTGCCGTCCGCCGTCGTGCCACACGTCGATGTCGGTGCACCGCACGTCGTGCTCCGCCGCCCACGCCCGTACGGCACAGGCCGCTTCCACCGCCTCCGCGCGCCCGCCGTGCACCACCAGTCCGAGCCCGTTCACCGTCATCTCCGCCTCCAGGACACCACCGTGCTCAGCCGTTGCTCCCACGCTGCCACGGCGGAGCGGATCTGTCGGGCGGAGCGGGATCACAGGCCGCGGGAGACGGCCGGCCGGGTGGGCTCGGCGGTGGTGCTGATGTCCGGCTCGGCCCGGACAGCGTTCCGGTACGGGCGCGGGTGCGGCTACCGGCGGAACACCGGGCGGGCCCAGGCCGGCGGCTGCGGGCCGCGGGCGGTGTCCCGGTCGACGGTCGGGGCGCCGTCGGCGGGCCGGTGCGCGGTCGGCTCCTCCGCCGAAACGGCGCCGTAGGCGCCGTACGCGGCGCGCCGCAGCGCGTCCACGAACTCCAGGCAGGAGCCGTACCGGTCCTCGGGGACCTTGGCCAGTGCCCTGGCGAACACGTCGTCGAACGCCGCAGGCAGCCCCGCCCGGACCTCGCTGAGCGCGGGCGGCCGGTCGTACTGGTGCGCCCACAGCAGCGCCATGTCCTCGTCCCGGACGAACGGCGGACCGCCGGCGAGCATCTCGAAGACCACGCAGGCGAGGCTGTAGAGGTCGCAACGGCCGTCGACCGGGCGCCCCGAGATCTGCTCCGGCGCCACGTAGTCCAGCGTGCCGACGAACGAGCCGACCGTCGTGAACCCCGTCAGCGACAGCGACTTCTTGGTGAGTCCGAAGTCCGTGAGGTAGACGTGCTCCGGGTGCTCGCTGTCGGTGCCCCGCGCGACCAGGATGTTTCCGGGCTTGACGTCCCGGTGCACCAGGTCGTGCTCGTGAGCCGCGTCGAGCGCGGAGGCCACCTGAGCCGCGATCCGCAGCGTCGTGTCCACCGGCAGCACGCCCTCCTTGTCCAGCAGCGCGCGCAGATCCGGCCCCGGCACGTAGCGCATCGCGATGTACAGCACGCCGTCCGTCTCGCCGGCCTCGAAGATCGGCACGATGTGGGGGTGGTCGAGAGCGGCGGCGACCCGTGACTCGTAGGCGAAGCGGCGGCGGAAGGTGTCGTTGCGGGCCATCTCGGGGGCCAGCAGCTTCAGAGCGACGGTCCGGTCCAGACGCAGGTCCGTGGCCCGGTACACGACGGCCATGCCGCCGCGCCCGATCTCACCCTGGACCTCGTAGCCCGCGATGCGCGTCGCCATCACCGACATCGTATCCAGCGGGCCCGCGGCCCGCGAGAAGGCCGCTTTCCGGCAGATCAGAGCGAGAACAGCAGATCACAGCAGATCACAGCAGATCACAGCAGATATGAGCATAACAGAGCAGCCGGGTGCGGATGGGTGGGAGCAGATCACAACGGTGCCTCCTGCCAGCCGGTCCAGCGCGTCACGGTCACGAAGGACGGGCCGCCGGGTTCCGTTCCGCCCGTCTTCGCCTCCCGGCGCTCACCGCCACGGCCGTCTCGCCGACCCTGACCCTGGCGGGCTGCGCGCAGATCGCCACGGCCTCACCCGCCGCCGTACGCGCTGCCCCGGCTGCTCGCCTCCGGCAGGCCCGAAGCGGAGGAAGGTGCGCCGGCCCTAGGTGTACTGACCCGTGAGGTTGGGGACGCGGCTGGCGGGTGGTTGGCCTTTCAGCGCGGTGTGTCCGCGGTGGTGGTTGTAGGTGTGCAGCC
>NZ_JBFBJL010000067.1:0-48065 GCF_040686075.1 Streptomyces sp. NPDC086519 | reverse complement strand
AGCCCGTCCGGCGTTTGAGGACGAGGCCGTTCAGGCCGAAGCGGGGGTCCGGGGGCGGCAGCCCCCGAACCGGGCGGTCGAAGGGGGCCCACCCCTGGAGGACGGGACGGGTAGGGGCGGCGGGGGCGAGAACCCGCCCTCAGATCCGCCGCCGAGCCTTCCGCGCCCGCCGCACCACAGCCGCCGCCCCCAGCAACGCCACCGTCGCCCCCGCAGCCCCCGCGGCCGTCGCATCCTTACGCCCCAGCCGCCGCCCCACCACCGTGTGCCGCCCAGCCACCTCCTCCAGCAACTCGGCCAGCACCTCCTCGTTCGTCCACCCCGGCCGCCACCCGGCGTCATGCAGCCGGCTCCCGCTCACCACCCACGGATACATCGTGTACGCGAGATCCCCGGCCGGCGACGGCGTCAGACCGATCCGGTGCAGCCGAGCCGCGGCCCCCAGCGCCACCGCCGACGGCAGCTCCATCCGCCGCACCCCGCTGAGTTCCTCGACCTCCTCCTGCTCCAGCCACCCGTCACACCCGACGGCGAGTTCCCCGTCCACCTTCTCCAGGACGGCGTACTCCAGCGCACTGCACAGATCCTCGACGTGGCAGAACTGCCAGGCGGGCCGCGACCCGGCGACGACAAGCAGCCGAGGCGACTCGAAATACCTGGTCAGCGCGGTGTCGGTGCCGCCGACCAGCACCGCGGGGCGCACGACGGTGACATTGAGCCCGGGGTGCGCGCGAGGCGCCCGGCGCGCGAGCCGCTCGATCTCCAGCAGGTCGCCCACGCCGGTGGCCTCGGCGGTGGCCCGCAGCTCCGCGTCCTCGGACAACGGCAACTCGTTGTCCGGCAGCGCGCCGTAGACCATCGCGGAGGTGCACAGCACCGCGCGGTGCACGCCGGCCGCGGCCGCCGCGGTCAGCACGGTCTGTGTCCCGCGCACGTTGTAGGCGGTGCGCGCCGCCGGATCGGTCTCCAGATCCAGGTCGAGCGCGAGATGCACCACCACGTCGGCCCCGCGCAGCTTGTCGGCGATGGCCGGATCCCGTACGTCGAGGATGTGCCAGTGGGCGTCCGCGCACTCCCCGCGCCGCTCGTCGATGGCGATGACCTGCTTGATCTCCGCGGACGCGGCCAGCCGCTCGGTGAGCAGCGCGCCGACCCCGGTCGCGGCGCCGGTCACGGCGACGACGGGCCCGCGCACCGCAGTCGCCTCGCCGGCGCGAAGCGCCGTCGTTGAGGGGTGGCGGCCGGGCGACGGGTGGGCTGAGTGGTTTCGCGCTGCGCGAACCTGCGGATCTGGGGAACTCACCGGGCGTCTCCAGCGGTTGTCTTCAGTACGGGCGTGAGTGACGCGTACGTACCAGGTGGCATCCATCCTGCCGCAGGCCGACTGTCGGCGAAGCACCGAGGCCCGATCGGGTCGGGGTGTCTACGCTGGGTGGTGTTGTCGGGCAGCCGCGCCGCCGGAGCAGACCGGTGGCCTTACCAGCCGAGGATTCCCGTGAGTGACACCCCATTCGGTTTCGGCCTTCCGCCGGAGGAGCCGGAAGACGGCGACGAGGGCAAGAAGAAGGACCAGCAGAGCGGTGGTGGGCAGGGACCGGCCAATCCGTTCGGTTTCGGCACGCCCGGAGCCGGCGGCTTCGGCGGCCCCGGCGCAGACAATCCGTTCGCTGCCATGTTCGGGTCGCTGAACCCGACCGACCTGGGCGCGGCCTTCCAGCAGCTGGGCCAGATGCTCTCGTACGAGGGCGGCCCGGTGAACTGGGACATGGCCAAGCAGATCGCCCGCCAGACGGTCTCCCAGGGCACCTCGGACGGCGTCAAGGACACGAGCGTCGGTCCCGCCGAGCGCACCGCTGTCCAGGAGGCCGTCCGCCTGGCCGACCTGTGGCTGGACGACGCCACGTCGCTGCCGTCCGGTTCCGGTTCGGCCGTGGCGTGGTCGCGCGCGGAGTGGGTCGAGGCGACGCTGCCCGCCTGGCAGGAGCTGGTCGACCCGGTCGCCGAGCGGGTCGGCGCCGCGATGGGCGACGTCCTGCCGGAGGAGATGCAGGCCATGGCGGGCCCGCTGATCGGCATGATGCGCTCGATGGGCGGCGCCATGTTCGGCACCCAGATCGGGCAGGCCGTCGGTGTGCTCGCGGGCGAGGTCGTCGGTTCGACCGACATCGGCCTGCCGCTGAGCCCGGCCGGCAAGGCCGCGCTGCTCCCGGTGAACGTCGAGGCGTTCGGCAAGGACCTCGGCGTGCCGAAGGAGGAGGTGCGGCTCTACCTGGCGCTGCGGGAGGCGGCCCACCAGCGGCTGTTCGCGCACGTGCCGTGGCTGCGCTCGCACCTGTTCGGCGCGGTCGACGGGTACGCGCGCGGCATCAAGGTCGACACGGCCAAGCTGGAGGACGTGGTCGGCCAGTTCGACCCGCAGAACCCCGAGCAGCTTCAGGACGCGCTCCAGCAGGGCATGTTCCAGCCCGAGGACACGCCCGAGCAGAAGGCCGCCCTGGCCCGTCTGGAAACGGCTCTGGCGCTCGTCGAGGGCTGGGTGGACGCGGTGGTCCACGCGGCCGCGAAACCGCGTCTGTCGTCCGCCGACGCGCTGCGCGAGACCCTGCGCCGCCGCCGGGCCACCGGCGGCCCCGCGGAGCAGACCTTCGCCACGCTGATCGGCCTGGAGCTGCGCCCGCGCCGCCTGCGCGACGCCTCCCGGCTGTGGGCCTCGCTCACGGACGCGCGCGGTGTCGACGGCCGTGACGCCCTCTGGGCGCACCCGGACATGCTGCCGACGGCGAGCGACCTGGACGACCCGGACGGCTTCGTGCACCGCGAGCAGCTGGACTTCTCCGAGCTGGACAAGATGCTCGGCGAGGCCGCGCAGGAGCCCGACCTGCACAAGAAGGACGCCCGGGAAGCCGGTGACCAGGAAAAGGGCGACGACACCGAGTGAGCCTGTACGACGACGCGGTCCTCGTTCTCAAGGGGCACGAGGGCCAGGACGAGCTGCGCCAGGCGTACCTGGACCACCTCGCGGCGCACCCGGACGGCATCTGGAAGGCCTGTCACGCCGGCCACGTCACGGCCAGCGCCCTGGTCGTCGATCCGGAGCGCGGCCGGGTGCTGCTGACCCTGCACCGGAAGCTGCGGATGTGGCTGCAGATGGGCGGCCACTGCGAGCCGGTCGACGCCACCCTGGCGGCGGCGGCGCTGCGGGAGGCGACCGAGGAGTCCGGCATCCCCGGGCTGACGCTGCTGCCGGGCGGTCCGGTCCGCCTGGACCGGCACGCGATCCCGGCGCCGTGCCACTGGCACTTCGACGTCCAGTACGCGGCCCTCGCCCCGCGGGGCGCCGCCCACGCGATCAGCGACGAGTCCCTCGACCTGCGCTGGTTTGCCTACGACGAGGTATCGGAAGTCGCCGACGACTCGGTCGTACGGCTGCTGGAAGAGACTCGCGCGCGGCTCTGACCTGGAGCTTTTCAAGCTGCCGACGCATGTGTAAGGGGCGCCCGCCAGTGGCGGGCGCCCCTTACTTTGCGGGCCTTCCCGGCCTTCAGCTCCAGACGTTGCCCTGGTTCATCCCGCGCGCGCCCTGCTGGCCCATCCCGAACTGGGCGGCGATGCCCTGGCCGATCTGGGCGTGCTGCGGCGGCAGCAGTTCACTCGGCTGGACCAACGCGAAGCCACTTCCCATGAAACTCAGCTCCCAGCCCTCCCCCGTGCTGCCCCGGCGCCGCCACACGCCCGAGGAATGCGTCTGGGCCTGCATCTGGACGCGCAGCCCGGTGGACCAGGCGACGATCGCGTCGGCGTCGCAGTTGACGTAGCGGTCGGGCGTGACCTGCATCAGCAGCGGCGCGCCCGAGGTCATCAGGGCGACCTTGCCGCGTCCGGTGATGTTGAGCTGGTACTTCCCGGACCCGGAGATGCCGTAGAGGCTGTCGACGGCGACGACCTCGTAGTGCAGCGAGGAGTCCATGGCGAGGACGTAGCCGCTGTCCACGGTCAGGCCGTCCTGCTCGACGTCCAGCACGTGGATGTGCTGGGCGAGGTTGGCGAAGTAGACCGTGCCCTGCCCGTGGCAGCGCATCAGGTCCAGGCCCTCGCCGGTGTGCGCACGCGCGCGTGCCTGCTGGTTGTTCGTGTACTCGGCGTCGAACTCGACGAGCCCCTGGTAGGCGACCATGGTGCCCTTGCGGGCGAGGACGTCGTCGTGGCCCTCCAGGACGACCCGCAGCATCTGCTTGTTCTGCAGGCTGTAGCGGTCCCGGGCCTGGGAGTCGTTGAAGGCGAAAAGCGGGCTCTGCATGGTTTCCTGACTCCCCCTCAGCCCCGGAACCGGAGGCGGTCGGTACTGTCCTCGCTGGGCTGGACGACGACGATGCCCTGACCGGAGAAGGCCATCTGGTAGGCCTCGCCGCTGCCCCGGCCGATCAGCGACTGTGCCTTGAAGCTGCGCTTGCCCTTCACCTTGAGGTTCGGGGACCAGGCGACCAGTGCGTCCGGGTCGACGTACGTCTCGTCCTCGCCGCCTCCGCAGTCGACGACGATCGGCTTGCCCCGGGAGGTCAGCGCGACCCAGCCCTGCCCGGAGATCTTGGTGTTCCACAGGCCCTGACCGGCGAACTTCGCGAGCCCCTTGACCCGCTCCACGCCCCACGTCAGATGGGCGTCGAAGGCCAGCAGGTTGGTGGCGTTGACGGAGATGCCGTCGCCGTTGAGGTTGATCACGACGACGTTCGCGCCGTAGTCGGCGAGGTAGAGCAGGCCGTCGCCGGAGCACTTCATCAAAGGCGCGCCCTCACCGGTCACCCAGTCCCGGGCGATCTGGCGCACGGCCGGCGGGTTGGGCTCGTACTGGACGAAGCCCTCGTAGGCGACCATCGAGCCCACGCGCGCGAGGAGGTCGTTCCCGGTCTGCATGGCGACCTTGAGCATGTGGTCGCCGTGGTTGTCCATGCGGGCGGTGACGGGTGCGGGGGCATAGCCCGCGAGCGGCTGGTTCATGACGGGCTCCCTCAGACCTCGTACGGCTGGACGACGATGAAGTTGCCGGGGGCGCCCCGGAACTGCAGGTTGACGCTCTCGCCGGTGTCGCCCGGATAGGCGTTGCGGCGCATCCGCACCTGGCTGGAGACGATCACCTGGGAGGCGGCCGACCAGGCGACGATCGCGTTGCAGTCGGCGAAGGTCGTCGGGGTCACGGGCAGCACGACGGGCGTGCCGTGCGTCTTGACGACGATGGTGCCGGTGCCCTGGAACTGCATCGTGAAGAGCGCGCCGCCGGGGATGCCGTGGCCCTCGATCCGGCGGACCTCGTACTGGAGGCCCTCGTCGAAGGCGAGGACGCTCTCGGCCGAGACACAGATCGCGTCGCCCTGGAGCTCGATGGGGTGCAGATGGGCGGAGTTCTCGGCGAAGAACACCTGGCCGTTGCCGGTGCAGCGCATCAGCTGCATCTCCTGGCCGGTGGCGTTGCCCACGATCCGGCCGACGAATCCGGCGCCCTTGTAGCTGAAGTCGACCTTGCCCTGGTAGAGCACCATGCTGCCCTGCCGGGCCAGTACCGGCTGGCCGCCCATGCCGAGGTCGGCGCGGATCAGCTTGCTGTTCTGGGGAGTCCAGCGCTGCCCGGTGGGCGTCTCCTTGAACTTCTGCAGTGCGGCACCCACACCGGCACCGCCCTGGGGAGCGCCCTGCGGAACCGCGTAGGTCTGCTGGCCGGGGACCTGTCCGAACGGCGGCTGCTGGCCGTAGCCCGGGGGCGGGGTCGGCGCCTGGGGGTATCCGGGCGGCGGGGCGGGGGCCTGCGGCGGCGCCGGAGGCTGACCGTAGCCGGGCGGCATGGGCGCGCCCGGGGACGGCGGGGCGGGCGGCTGGCCGTAGGGCGCGGGCGCCGGGGCCGGGGGCGGCACGGTGCCCGGGGCGAGCGGGGCGATGACGGTGGGCGCGGCGTGCACGTTCGGGGCCGACGCAGGGGCCGGGGCCGGGGGCGGGGTGAAGCCCTGCGGCGCGGGGGCCGGAGCCGGAGGCGGGGTGAAGCCCTGCGGCGCGGGGGCCGGGGCCGGCGGGGCGGCGAACGCGGGCGGCGCGAAGCCGGGCGCGGCCCCGCTCTGCGGTTGCTGGGGCTCCGGCGCGGCGGGCGCCTCCTCCTCCTCCAGCACCTCGCCGCCGAAGTTCTTCAGCAGCGCCTCCAGACCGCCGTCGAAGCCCTGACCGACGGCGGCGAAGCGCCACACGTCCTTCAGGTAGAAGTCGCCGAGCATCACGGCGCGCTCGGTGGAGAACTCCGAGCCGTTGAAGGAGTACCGGGCCACCTCCTCGCCGCCCGCGACGATCCGGAGGTACCCGGGCCCGACCTGCGACATCTGCCCGGCGCCGTCGATGGTCGCGGTGAACGCCAGCTTCTGGATCTGCGGTGGGATCCGGTCCAGCGTGACCCGGAAGGACTCCGTGTCGCCCGCCTGCGCACCGAGCAGCTGGACGGACTCCTCGGGAGACTTCGGCTGGTTGAAGAAGATGAAGTACCGGTCGTCCGACAGCCGTTCGTCGGCGTCGAGCCCGAAGCAGCTGATGTCGAAGGTCAGCCCGGGGCCGGAGATCTGCACGCCTACGTACAGATCCGTGCCCGGCGTGAGGTCACTGATCCTGGCCTTGTGGCCGCGTTGGAATTCCCTGGCCATGCGTTACGACCGTCCCCCATCCCGAATGCGAGTGCGTCGCGCCAGGCTAACGGCTAACTCGGACATCGGAAGAAGTCGGTACAGACCCGGTACACAACCGCGCTCAGCGACCCCGAAGGGAGCGCTCCCGGGATGTGTCACTCATCGGGCGCGCCCGGCACATGGGGCAGCCGGTCGGCCGCGACCACCCCTTCTAGGTAGCCGCGGGCCCGCTCGGTCCGCGGATACGCCTCCAGCAACCGCCAGAACCGGGGGCCGTGCCCCGGCACCAGCAGATGCGCGAGTTCATGGCAGAGCACGTAGTCGACGACGTACTCGGGCATGCCCTGGAGCCGGTGCGAGAGGCGGATGCTGCCCTCGGACGGGGTGCACGAGCCCCAGCGGGTGTTCTGGTTGGTGACCCAGCGCACCGAGACGGGGCGGGCCCGGCCGCCGAAGTACTGGGCCGACAGCCGCTCGGCGCGCTCGGCCAGTTCGGCGTCGCCCAGCACTCGCCTGCTCTCCTGGGCAGCGAGTTTGTTGAGCATGACGGTCACCCAGCGTTTCTCCTCCGCCTCGGACATCCGGGCGGGGATCAGCACGACGGTGCGGTCGCCCTCGCGGTACGCGGAAACGGTCCGGCGGCGCCGGGCGCTTCTGCGAACCTCGATCGCGCTCGCCCCCAAGCCGCTGGGCGGCTGGCTCGTCGTGCTGCGCTGTGGCTTTCCGGCGCGGTGCAGTGGGTCGGCGGGCACGCCCCGACGTTACCCGCTGCACACGGGGGAAGTCCCGGGTCCGGGACGGTTCGATGCCGATCCCCCACCGTGCGTTTGATTTGTGCGACGAACACCCACCGCCTGTGGACAACTTTCGGCGGCCACCCGGCGGGCCGGGCATGCTGGCACTCGTCGACGGAGCGTGACCGGCTCCACCGGCACACGGGGATGTTCTGTGACCTTTCGACGACTACGGGGGCCTGTCATGCATCCGTTGGTGAAGCCCGCGCTGCGGCGCGGCTGGCGGGATCTCAACACCGTGCAGTTCGGGATGACTCCCGCGCACGCGATGACACTGGGGCCGATGGACACGGCGACCGGAAGCTTCCTGGACCTGCTCAACGGCGCCCGGGGGCTCGCGCTGCTGCGCGAGGAGGGGAGCCGCATGGACCTGCCGGACGGGCATGTCGACGCCCTGGTGGAGCGGCTGTCCCGGGCCGGGCTCGTCGACGACGCACGCGGCGGCGGGCCGGCGGCGCAGGCGTTGCGCGAGAAGAAGGAGGTGCTGGAGCGACTGCGCCCCGATCTCGCCTCGCTCTCGCTGACCACCGCGGAGCCGGGCGGCGCGATCGGCCGGCTGGCGGCCCGGCAGACACTGCGGGTGCAGGTACAGGGCGCCGGCCGGGTGGGTGTCACGCTGGCCGCGCTGCTGTCGGGCGCGGGCGTCGGCGAGGTCGACGTCCGGGACGTGGGCCGGGTCCAGCCGTGGGACGTGGCGCCGGGCGGGCTGCCGGCAGAGGCGGTCGGCGAGCGCCGCGACGAGGCCGCGCGCAGAGTCGTCCGCCGGGCGGCCCCGGACCGCCCGCCCCGTCACCCGGCTCCTTCGGCGCAGGAGCCCGGCCTCGCGCTGGTGGTCATCGCCCCGCGCGACGACGTGCTGGTGCACGCCCCGGACGCGCGCGCCGCCGAACCGCTGATGGCCTCGGGGACCCCGCATCTCTACACAGGTGTCGTGGAGGGGACGGGTGTGGTCGGCCCCCTCGTCCTGCCCGGCGGCACGGGCTGCGCCCGCTGTCTGCACGAGCACCGCACGGACCGGGATCCGGCCTGGCCGCGCCTGATCGCCCAGTGGCGGTCCGGGCAGGCCCGCCGGGTGGGCGCCTGCGATCTGACGCTGGCGGCGGCCGTGGCCGGGCTGGCCGCCGCGCACGCCCTGGCCTTCCTCGACGGCGAGTCGCCGTCCGGCACGGGGGTCCGCTGGGAGGCGTCCGTGCCGGTTCTGCACTGGCATGCCCGGCCGGTTTGGCCGCACCCCGCATGCCCGTGCGGAGCGGCGGAGAAAGCTAACAGGGAACACTCCTCAACCAACGGGGATCCACACGCGACAATGGTGGAGCAACGGCCGTCGGCGGAGCGACGAGAACACGCGGACGCGGCACGGCCGACTGGGACTTGGAGGGCGCATGTCTGATCTTCCCCGGAAGGCGGTCACCCGGACCGCGAAGCTCGCCGCGCTCCCGCTCGGCTTCGCCGGCCGGGCGACCTGGGGTCTGGGCAAGCGCATCGTGGGCGAGTCCGCGGAGATCGTCGGCCGGGAGCTGCAGCAGCGCACCGCGGAGCAGCTGTTCAAGGTCCTGGGCGAGTTGAAGGGCGGGGCCATGAAGTTCGGGCAGGCCCTGTCCGTCTTCGAGTCGGCCCTCCCGGAGGAGGTCGCCGGCCCCTACCGGGCGGCGCTCACCAAACTCCAGGACGCCGCGCCGCCGATGCCGACCCGCACGGTGCACTCGGTGCTCGCGGAGCGCCTCGGGGAGGACTGGCGGGAGCTGTTTCTGGAGTTCGAGGACAAGCCCTCGGCGGCGGCCTCGATCGGCCAGGTGCACCGGGCGGTGTGGCAGGACGGCCGGGCGGTGGCGGTCAAGGTGCAGTACCCGGGAGCCGGCGAGGCCCTGCTGTCCGATCTGGGACAACTGAGCCGCTTCGCCCGCCTGCTGGGGCCGCTGATCCCCGGCATGGACATCAAGCCGCTGATCGCGGAGCTGCGCGACCGGGTCTCCGAGGAGCTGGACTACTCCCTGGAGGCGCAGGCCCAGGCGGCGCACGCGGAGGAGTTCGCGGGCGACCCCGATGTGGTGGTCCCCGCGGTGGTGCACCAGTGCGACCAGGTCCTGGTCACGGAGTGGATCGACGGGATACCGCTCTCCGAGATCATCTCGGAGGGTACGCAGGAGCAGCGCGACCGGGCCGGCCAGCTCCTGGCCCGCTTCCTGTTCTCGGGCCCGGCCCGCACCGGCCTGCTGCACGCCGACCCGCACCCCGGCAATTTCCGCCTGCTGCCCGGCGAGCCGGGTGACGAGGAGGAGTGGCGCCTCGGCGTGCTGGACTTCGGCACCGTCGACCGGCTCCCCGGCGGCCTGCCCAGCCCGATCGGCGACTCACTGCGGATGACGCTGGACGGTGACGCCGAGGCGGTCTACGAGCTGCTGCGCGAGGAGGGGTTCGTCAAGGAGTCCATAGAGCTGGACCCGGACGCCGTCCTGGACTATCTGGTGCCGATCATCGAACCGGCCCAGGTCGACGAGTTCACCTTCACCCGCAACTGGATGCGCAGCCAGGCGGCCCGCATCGCCGACCCCCGCAACCCCGCCCACCAGCTGGGCAAGCAGCTCAACCTGCCGCCGGCCTACCTTCTGATACACCGGGTGACCCTGAGCACCATCGGCGTGCTGTGCCAGCTGGGTGCGACGGTCCGGTTGCGGGAGGAACTGGAGGCTTGGCTGCCCGGGTTCGTGCCGGACGAGCTCGAAGCATTCGCGGAATTCGAAGAGGCCGAGGAACTCGAAGAGGACGAGGAGGCCGTGGAGGCGCAGTAGGGGACGGTGTTCACCACCAGGACGAGTCGAGCCTGCCCTCGATCGCTCTGAGGTAGTCCCTGGAGCAGGTGTCGCAGAAGAACTGGCGGACGCCGTTCTCCACGGAGCAGGTCCAGGTGGCGGGCGGGGGGCCGTCGGCCACGTGGGCCGGGGCGCCGCAGCGGGCGCACACGAGCGGGTGGGGCTCCATGGCGGAGCCGCCGTGATCACTGCCTCCGGGAAGACTCGTCACCTGGTGACGATAACTCCGCGGCGCGAATCCGAGGGCACAACGCACCGCGGGGGCCGGTCCGTTCGGCCGGACCGGCCCCCGCGGGGAAGCTTTCGCCTCCCGGGTTCGGGAGGGCCACCGCTTCAGGTGTACTGGGTCACTGCATCAGGGCCATGGCGAGCGCACGGCGGGCGCGCATCGAGGCGCGCTCGGCCCGGCGCTGCATCCGGCGAGCGGTCGCCAGGCGCACGGCCCGGCGTTCCTGCTCGGCCTCGTGCAGTCGCTCGTGCATATGCGCACGAGCCAAGGCTTCTGGGATGAGTTGCATCTCTCGGGTCCTGTTCTGACGCGAGCCGGTGGCGGTACCGGCGGTGGTGAAGTCTGGGATCGCGGAGCCTGCGGGCTCGCTGGTGGACGGCTTCATCGGGGCCTGCTTCTTGGGGTCGTGCGTGAGGGGGCGGTCGATCGTTCCGTGGATGTTCATGCCGTGACCGGGTTCTTGCGCGGGCGGCCACGCGGCCGCTTGCGGGCGACGACGACACCCTGGACGAACAGCTCGCCACCCCAGACGCCCCAGGGCTCACGCCGCTCCTTGGCCCCGGCGAGGCAGGCCTCGATCAGCGGGCAGGTGCGGCAGAGGGACTTGGCGTACTCGACGTCCGCCGGCGACTCGGCGAAGAAGACCTCCGGGTCGTAGGAACGGCAGGGGACGGGTACGCCGAGGTTCTCGATGGCGTCGTCGAGCGCGGTGAGCGGGGTGAGCGGGGTCAAGGTGGAGTCCTCCGTGAGGCCGGGCGGGGGGATCGTTTCGGAAGGCGGTACGGACGGGGCGTGCGCTTCGAGTTGCACGGCTGTTCTTCCTCGTCTGGTCGTGCCGGTCGGGTTGGACCGGTTGGCGGCTGGTACCGGGTTCTGCTCTTGTCCCGAGGCCCCTTCGCCCGTCTGTCCCTGTGAGGGGACAAACAGAAGGGCCGCGGATCCCGGATGGGGTTCCGCGGCCCTGAAGGCGCCGGCCTGATCGATCAGGCTGGATCACTCCAGGGTTCTGGCCCACGGAAGGCCCACATCAGGTGGTGCTGCGTCGCCTGCTTCCGGCTTGCGGCACCGGCTGCCGTAAAGGCATAGGCCTGCGCCTGTGCCGCTACTGCTTCCAGTGCCTTGGTCGGTCGCTCGTTGCGCTCACGGACGGGAAGACCCGCGAGAGAAACGGAGGACGCCGGACGCACGGCAGGAATGCCGGACAGACCGGTGCCCAGGTTGGAGACGCCGAGCATGCACACGGAGACGGCCGAGAGATCGGTCATTTTGGCCGCGCTGATGTTGGTCTCGATGCTGATCACTGGACTCGCCTCCTCTCGGCGTCTAGGGGACCGGTGTTGAGCCGATCCGCTCGGATATGCAAGTACAACACGGAACCGGGCCTTCGAGAAGGCCGCCGTTTCCGTGCCTAGAACCTATGGGGATTCCCGGGGCATGCGCAAACTATTTTTTCGACGAGTTCGCATCAGTCCCCCGCGTCCTCGCCGACGGGCTTTTGGCCTGCGCATATGGCCAGAACATCGGCCCCGTAGCGGTTGAGCTTGCGCATCCCGACACCCGGGATGCGGGCCAGCTCGCGGTCGTCGTCCGGAGCGCTCTCAGCGATGGCCATCAGGGTTCTGTCCGTGAAGACGCAGAAGGCCGGCTGGCCGCTGAGCCGAGCCTGGTCCGCACGCCATTCGCGCAGCCGCTCGTAGAGGCCCTCGTCCATGTCGGAGGGGCAGTCGTCGCAGCGCATCAGTTTCATCTCGCCGGCGTCGGTCAGCGTGCGCCCGCAGACCCGGCAGCGGGCGGGGGTGCGCTGGGTGCGCCGGGGTGCGGGAGAGGGGCCGCCGGTGAAGCCGCGTTCGACACCTCCGCCGCCGGCGCCGCCACCACGGCCGACGGTGCCGGTGGAGCCGGTGGAGCCGGGGCGCAGACCGTCCAGGAAGCGGCTGGGCCTGCGGCCGGGTCGGCCGCCGGGGGTGCGGGAGAGGGACCAGGAGACATGGAGCCGTTCCCTGGCTCGGGTCACTCCGACGTACAGGAGACGGCGTTCCTCCTCGATCTGTTCGTCGGTCTTCGCATAGGTGATCGGCATCATGCCCTCGGCGACGCCGACCAGGAAGACGACGTCCCACTCCAGGCCCTTCGCCGAGTGCAGGGAGGCGAGGGTGACACCCTGGACGGTCGGGGCGTGCTGGGCACCCGCGCGCTCGTCGAGTTCGGCGACGAAGTCGGCGAGGGTGGCGGTGGGCCGGGCGGCGGCGACGTCGTGGGCCAGGTTGACCAGGGCGGCCAGCGACTCCCAGCGCTCCCGGACCGCGCCCGAGCCGGCCGGGGGCTCGGTGGTCCAGCCCTCGCCGGAGAGAACCGCGCGCACCTGGGAGGGCAGGTCGACGGTGTCGTCGAGCAGCGCGTCGTTGCCGCCGAAGCGGGCCGCGGCGCGCAGGGCGACGCCCGCCTTGCGCACCTCGGGCCGGTCGAAGAACCGCTCGGCACCGCGCAGCTGGTAGGGCACCCCGGCATCCGCTAGGGCCTGTTCGTACGTCTCGGACTGGGCGTTGGTGCGGAACAGCACGGCGATCTCGGCGGCCGGCACCCCGGCGTCGACGAGCTCGCGGATGCGGCGGGCGGCACCCTCGGCCTCGGCGGGCTCGTCGGCGTACTCGGTGTACACGGGCTCGGGTCCGGCGGGGCGCTGAGAGATCAGCTCCAGGCGGTGGTCGGCGGCTCGGCCACGGGCCTGGGCCAGCAGGCCGTTGGCCAGGTGGACGACCTGGGGGGTGGAGCGGTAGTCACGGACCAGCTTGACGACGGTGGCCCCGGGGTGGCGGGTGCGGAAATCGAGCAGATGGTCGGGGGTTGCTCCTGTGAACGAGTAGATCGTCTGGCTGGCGTCGCCGACGACACACAGGCTGTCGCGGTCGCCGAGCCACAGTTCCAGCAATCGCTGCTGGAGCGGGCTGACGTCCTGGTACTCGTCGACGACGAAGTGCTGGTACTGGGCGCGGACCTGTTCGGCGATGTCGTGCCGGTCCTGGAGGATGCCGACGGTCAGCAGCAGGACGTCCTCGAAGTCGATCACCGCGCGGTCGCGCTTGAGGTCCTCGTAGACCGAGTAGAGCTGGGCGATCTCGGCGGGGTCGCGGGGGGCCTCCCGGCCGGCCTTCACGACGGCGAGCGGATAGTCGGCGGGGACGGTCCGGGTGACCTTGGACCATTCGATCTCGGCGGTGACGTCCCGCAGCTCGCCCCGGTCGAGGCGGACACGGCAGGCGGCGGCCGCGTCGGCGACGAGCTGGATCTTGCGGTCGACGAGCCGGGGCAGGGAGCCACCGACCGCTTTCGGCCAGAAGAACTGGAGCTGGCGCAGCGCGGCCGAGTGGAAGGTGCGGGCCTGCACCCCCTGCGCGCCGAGCTGGCGCAGCCGGCCGCGCATCTCCCCGGCGGCGCGGTTGGTGAAGGTGACGGCGAGCACGCTGGACGGCTGGAGGATGCCGGCCCGCACTCCGTAGGCGATCCGGTGGGTGATCGCCCTGGTCTTGCCGGTACCGGCTCCGGCCAGCACGCACACGGGACCGTGCAGCGCGGTCGCCACCGCGCGCTGCTCGGGGTCGAGCCCTTCGAGCACCGCGTCGGCAGAGTCCGGTACCGGCGGGAAGAGGGAGGAGTGCGTTGCTGCTGTCACATGGCCATGCTGCCAGGTCGCCCGAGACGGCCGTGCCGGTTGTCCACAGGCGACCCCGCGCAGTCGTACTGATGGGGCAGATGTCGCCTGGCGCCCGTGCCGCGGGAATGGCGGACGGGTCGCATACGTTCCTCCCCTGGACGACCTTCCCCGACCTGCCGAAGGAGTGCGAGCGAGATGCAGGGCACTGTGACGATGTACAGCACCACGTGGTGCGGCTACTGCCGCCGGCTGAAGAGCCAGCTGGACCGCGAGGGCATCGCGTACACCGAGATCAACATCGAGCAGGACCCGGAGTCGGCCGCGTTCGTGGAGAAGGCGAATGGCGGAAACCAGACGGTTCCCACGGTGCTCTTCGCTGACGGCTCGACGCTGACGAACCCGTCACTGGCCCAGGTGAAGCAGAAGGTCAGCGCGTAGGTTTCCCGGCGCTTCCCGGCACAAGGCGGTCCCTGACCCCGGTCAGGGACCGCCTTCGCGCGTTCCGCCCGGCTTGTCCCACACCAGCGTGTAACGCCACAGCAGCCGGCGCCGGTACCGGCGGCCGGGGAGCAGGTGCGCAGTGGACTGCCGGACCTCTCGCCAGGTCATGATCGGGTCCTCGACGGGCATGTCGGCGGGAGCCCGCTTGCCGCCGAACCGGCGCGCGTTCACCCGGTCGGCGGGGACCCCGCAGCAGCCGATGACCCAGTCAAGCAGGGTGTGGTTGTGTGCCAGACCGACGACGACCAGCCGGCCGCCGGGCGCGAGCAGCCGCACCAGCCGGTCGATCGCGTCGTCGAAGGGGGCGTGGTGGATGACGGCGACCGCGCTGACGAAGTCGTAACCTCCCTCGTCGAGGAGGGCGCCGTCGAGGTAGTCACCCTCCAGGAAGGTGACGTTCCCGGCGTCTCGTTTACGCGCCTGCCTGATCATCTCCGCCGACCGGTCCACGCCGGTCACCGACTCCGCCCTGGCCGCGAGCTCGGCGGCCAGCAGGCCGTCGCCGCAGCCGACGTCCAGGGCGGCGCGACAGCCTTCCGGTACCGCGTCCAGCACCACGGGGTGGTAGTGGACGTTGTGGTTCCAGTACTCCTGTGCGGTCACGACGGCGGTCTCAGACGAAGCTCCTCGTCGGCAGCGGCTTGCCGTACCACATCTCGATCAGGCGGGCCGCGATGGAGATGCCGTACGGCGGCAGGACGTCGCCGGAGTCGAAGGCGGCGCCGAGTTCGTCGCGGGAGAACCAGCGGGCCTCGTGGATCTCGTCACCGTCCACGTTGACCTCGGTCGAGGTCGCGCGGGCCATGAAGCCGAGCATGAGGCTGGACGGGAACGGCCAGGGCTGGCTGGCGACGTACTCGACCGGGCCGACGGTGATCCCGGCCTCCTCGAAGACCTCGCGGCGCACCGCCTGCTCGATGGACTCGCCGGGCTCCACGAAACCGGCGAGCGTGGAGAAGCGGCCCTCGGGCCAGTGGACCTGGCGGCCGAGCAGGATGCGGTCGTCCTCGTCGGTGACGGCCATGATCACTGCCGGGTCGGTGCGCGGGTAGTGCTCGGCGCCGCAGGCGGGACAGCGGCGGATGTGGCCGGCGGCGGCGATGACCGTGCGCTCGCCGCACCGGGAGCAGAAGCGGTGGGTGCGCTGCCAGTTCTCCAGGCCGACCGCGTGCACCATCAGGCCCGTGTCCCGGGGGGACAGCAGCAGTCCGGCCTCGCGCAGGCCGGCCGGGCGCGCGGACTGGTCGATGCGGCCGGGCAGGGCGTCCTTCTGGAGGGCGAAGTAGCTGACGCCGTCCTCGTCGGTGCCCAGGAAGTAGCGGTGTGCCTCGGTGAGGGGGGCCTCGAAGGAGGGCGTCATGACGAGTTCGGTGCGGCCGTCGGGCGTCTCGTCGATGAGGACCTGGCCGCCGGAGACCACGAAACAGCGGGTGTCGGGGTGGCTCCACGCCGCCGCGAGCCAGGCCTCGTCGAGCCGGTGGTGGGCGGCGCGGTCGATGCCGCTCGGGGCGGTGAGCGAGATGGGTCGATCGGCGGTGTGGTCGGTCCAGGTGGTCACGGGTGCTTCCAACTCCCCCAGTGCAACGGATGTTTCAGCGGGCGGTTCAGCGGGACGAAGGGCGGGAGGGGACCGGGCCGGGCGGCGGCGGGGCGGGCGGGGCGGTCCTTCCAGTGTGCCCCGCCCGCGGTGCCGTCGCGGACGGCGTCGGTGGCTCAGGTGGCATGGCGCCAGTTCTCGGCGAGGTCACCCCACAGGTAGGCGCTGGTCTCGACGCCCTTGAGGAGAAGGTCCAGTTCGACCTTCTCGTTCGGGGCGTGCCAGCCGTCGGAGGGGACGGAGATGCCCAGGAAGAGGACGGGTGCGCCGAGGACGTCCTGAAGGTCCGCGGCGGGTCCCGAGCCACCCGAACGGGTGAACCGGACCGGTGCCTCGAAGGCCCGGCCCATGGCGCGGGCCAGGGACTGGAGGCCGGGATGGTCGAGCGGGGTCAGGCACGGGCGCGTGGCGGGAAGGAAGGTGATCTCGGCACGGATCCCGGCGGGGATCCGCTCGGTGGCCCAGGCGCGGACGATCTTCTCGATGTGGTCTGGTTCCTGCCCGGCGACCAGCCGGAACGACAGCTTCAGCAGCGCCGAGGACGGGATGATCGTCTTGCTGCCGGGGCCCTGGTAGCCGCTGCCGATCCCGTTGACCTCGGCGGTGGGGCGGGCCCAGACGCGCTCCAGCGTGGTGTGCCCGGCCTCGCCCTCGGTGGCGTAGGAATGCGCCTCGCGCAGCCAGCCCTCCTCGTCGAACGGCAGCTCGGCCCACAGCCGCCGCTCGCGCTCGCTGAGTTCGACGACGCCCTCGTAGAAGCCGGGGATCGCCACGCGCGCGTGCTCGTCGTGCAGGGCGGCGACCAGGCGGGCTGCGACGGTGGCCGGGTTGGGGACGGCGCCGCCGAAGGCGCCGGAGTGGATGTCCTGGTCGGGGCCGTGCAGAACGATCTGGCACTCGGCGAGCCCGCGCATGCCGGTGCACACCGTGGGGGTGTCCTCGGACCACATTCCGGTGTCGGAGACGATCACCACGTCGGCGGCGAGCCGCTCGGCTCGCCGCTCGACGAGCGCCCGGAAGTTCGGCGAGCCGGACTCCTCCTCGCCCTCGATCAGCAGCTTCAGGGTGACGGCGGGTGCGGTGCGGCCGGTGGCGGCGAGATGGGCGCGGACGCCGAGTGTGTGGAAGAACACCTGGCCCTTGTCGTCGGCCGCCCCGCGCGCGTAGAGGCGGTCCCCCCGGACGACGGGCTCGAAGGGCTCGCTGTCCCAGCCGTCCTCGCGGGCGGCGGGCTGCACGTCGTGATGGCCGTAGACCAGGGCTGTGGGCGCCTCAGGGTCGCCCGCGGGCCACTCGGCGAAGACGGCCGGGGCGCCTGGTGTCTCCCAGACCTCGACGGTCGGGAAGCCGGTCTCCGTCAGCTTGGCGGCGAGCCAGTCAGCGCTGCGGCGTACATCGGGGGCGTGGTCGGGCTGGGCCGACACGGAGGGGATGCGCAGCCATGCGGCGAGGTCGTCGAGGAAGGCGGCACGGTACTGCTCGATGTACGTACGGACAACGCTGTCCGGGGTCTGGCTCATGGTCACGAGCCTATCGGCCCGGACCGACATCCTCGGCGGGCGATTCGTCACACTCAGTTTGTCCGACGATCAGCCTTTCCAGGGCGGCCCGGTCCGGAAGGCCCTCCGGTCGTTCGACCTCACCGGTGCGCACGTGCACGAACGCGGCGGTGACCGACTCGGGCGGCACGCCCTGCTGCTCGGCCCACCCGATCCGGTAGATGGCCAGCTGGAGCGGGTCGGCGGGGCGCACGCGGCTGGTCTTCCAGTCGACGATCTCGTACGTCGCCCCGTCGTCGCGGTCCGTCCGGTAGACGGCGTCGATACGGCCCCTGACGACCCGGCCCGCGAGGGTGAGCTGGAAGGGAGCCTCGACGCGGTAGGGCGTTCGCTGCGCGTACTCGGTGCGCTCGAAGGCCTCCTTGAGGGCTTCGAGGTCGCGTTCGTCCGCGATCTCGGCGTCGCCGCCGGGCAGTTCGTCGGGCTCCAGCATGGGCAGCGTGAGCTCTTCGAAGCGTGCCTCGACCCAGGCGTGGAAGCGGGTGCCCCGGCGCGCGGCCGGTTGCGGAGCGCGTGGCATGGGGCGCGCGAGTTCCTGTGCGAGCCCGTCCGGGTCCTCGGCGAGCCGCATCAGCTGGGTCGCGGACAGCGTGGCCGGCAGGGGGACGTCGGTGACGTTCTGGCGGGCGCGCAACAGCTCGCCGGTGAGCGCGTCGAGGTCGCGGTCCCAGGAGGCGACGGCGCGGGCTTCCTCGGGACTGAGGGGGCCGAGGGGGCTGTGGGGGCCGAGCGGAGCACGGTCGTGCGCCGGCGTGCGCAGGGGTGTGCGCTCGGCGGGTGTGACCTGGTGCGGGACGGTGGGGCGGTCGGTGCTCCAGGATTCGGGACGGTCGGTGCTCCAGGAGTCCCAGTCGGCGGAGTCCGCGTCCGGGAAGTCGTCCCCGTAGGGGTCGGGTTCCTCGTCCTCGGGCGGCGGGGGCCAGTCCGGGTCCGCCACGGCGGCGGCCGGGTCGTGGCCGGCGGGAGTGCCCGAGCCGGTACCGGCCGTGAGGGCGTCCAGGTGGGCGAGGACGGTCGCGGCGGCCGCACGGCGGCGGCCCAGGGCGGCCGCGTCCAGGGGCAGCGGCCACACCTGGTCGGCGCTCGCCGTGTGCAGGGCCGGGTTCTCCTCGTCCGCCTCCGGTTCGTCGGCCCAGGCCTCGATCTCGCCGTGTCCGGCGGCGCAGTGGTCGTACAGGGCCCGGAGGAAGTCGGAGGGGCCGCGCGGCTTCTTCTGGCTGGGGCCCCACCAGTGGCCGGAGCCGAGGAGCAGAGTGCGGGGGCGGGTGAAGGTGACGTAGCCGAGGCGGAGTTCCTCGGTGTGCTGGTGGTCCTTCATGGCCTCGTGGAAGGCCTTCATCCCCCGCGAGTCCCAGGCCTCGACGTCGGGCAGGGTGGCGGTGTCGCCGCGCAGGGCGTGCGGGAGCACCTTCGCCTGGGCGGTCCACTTCTCGCGCCCCTGGCTGCTCGGGAAGGTGCCCTTGACCAGCCCGGGGACGGCGACGACGTCCCACTCCAGGCCCTTGGACTTGTGCGCGGTGAGCACCTTGACGGTGTTCTCGCCGCCGGGCAGGGCGTTGTCCAGGCCCTTCTCGTACTGGGCGGCGGTACGCAGGAAGCCGAGGAAGGCCAGCAGGTTCGCCTCCTGGTCGCCGGCCGCGAAGGAGGCGGCGACGTCCAGGAAGTTGGAGAGCGTCTCGCGGCGGCGGGCTGCCAGCGCGTGCGGGGACGCGGACAGCTCCACCTCCAGGCCGGTGACCGCGAGGACGCGGTGCAGGACGTCCATCAGCGGGTCGGACAGGGAGCGGCGCAGCTCGCGCAGCTCGGTGGCGAGGCGGGCGAAGCGCACGCGCGCGTCCACCGAGAACGGCAGCCCGTCGTCCTGCCGGTCGCTGTCGAACGGCAGCTCCAGGAACGTGTCCAGGGCGTCCGCGAGGGATATCACCTCGGCGGGGTCGACCCCTTCGACGGCCTCGGCGAGCCTGCGGTCCGGGTCGTCGGCGTCGCCCACGCGCGCGTGCGTCACCAGCCGCCGGGCGCGGCGGCCGAGGAGGGCGAGGTCGCGGGGGCCGATGCGCCAGCGCGGGCCGGTCAGCAGCCGGACCAGGGCGGCGTTGGCGCCCGGGTCCTGAAGCACCTCGCAGACGGCGACGAGGTCGGCGACCTCGGGCAGGTGCAGCAGCCCGGAGAGGCCGACGACCTCGACCGGGATGTCACGGGCGACGAGGGCGCCCTGGATCTCCGCGAAGTCGGTCGCCGTACGGCACAGGACCGCGATCTCGCCGGGCGCCGTGCCGGTGCGGACCAGGTGGGCGACCGAGTCGGCGATCCAGTCCATCTCCTCGGCGTGGGTGCGCAGCAGGGCGCAGCGAACCGTGCCGTCCCGCTCGGCGCCCGGGGCCGGCCGCAGGGCCTCCACGCCCGCGTGCATGGCCCGCAGCGGCTCGGCGAGGTCGTTGGCGAGGTCGAGGAGGCGGCCGCCGCTGCGGCGGTTCTCGCTGAGCGCCTGGCGGGTGGCGGGGCGCCCGTCGGCGTGCGCGAAGTGTTCGGGGAAGTCGTCGAGGTTGGCGACCGAGGCGCCGCGCCAGCCGTAGATGGCCTGGCAGGGGTCGCCGACCGCGGTCACGGGGTGGCCGGTGCCAGCGCCGAACAGGCCTGCCAGAAGCACGCGTTGCGCGACCGAGGTGTCCTGGTACTCGTCGAGGAGTACGACCCGGAACTCGTCGCGCAGCAGCCGGCCCACCTCGGCGACGCCGGCCAGCGCCGCGGACAGCGCGATCTGGTCGCCGAAGTCGAGCAGGTCCCGCTCGCGCTTGGCGGCCCGGTAGCGGACGACCAGCCCGGCCAGTTCGCGGCGCGCCGCGGCGGTCTCGGGGACCTTGCGCAGGTCGGCGTTGCCGAGCTTCACCCCGGCCAGGGTGTTCAGCAGACCGGCGTCCCAGGACCGCAGCTCCTCGGGGCTCACCAGGTGTTCGGCGAGCTCGGAGTCGAGGGTGAGCAGGTCGCTGACCAGGTCGGCGAAGGAGCGGGTGAGGGCCGGGTAGGGGCCGGGGGCCTCGCGCAGCACCCGCGCGGCGAGCTGGTAGCGGGTGGCGTCGGCGAGCAGCCGGGAGGTCGGCTCCAGGCCGATGCGCAGGCCGTGGTCGGTCAGCAGCCGGCCCGCGAAGGCGTGGTACGTGGAGATGACCGGCTCGCCGGGCGGATTGTCCGGGTCGATGGCGTCCGGGTCAGTGACGCCGGCCCTGACGAGTGCCTTGCGGACGCGCTCGGCGAGTTCACCGGCCGCCTTGTTGGTGAAGGTCAGGCCGAGAACCTGCTCCGGGGCCACTTGCCCGGTGCCGACCAGCCAGACCACGCGGGCCGCCATCACCGTCGTCTTGCCCGATCCGGCCCCGGCCACGATCACCTGCGGGGCGGGCGGCGCGGTGATGCAGGCCGTCTGCTCCGGGGTGAACGGGATGCCGAGGAGCTCTTTGAGCTGATCGGGGTCGGTGATACGGGCGAGCATGAGAAAAGAGGCTAGCGGCGGGCACTGACAATCGATGACGCAGCGCGGTCGATGACTCGGCGCTCACTCCACCACGTGCCGCCCCTCCGGCCGCGCGCTGCAGGACGCGCGGAAGGCGCAGTGGGTGCAGTGCTGGCCGGTGGTCGGCGCGAACCGTTCGTCGAGGACCTTGCCGGCGGCGGTGGCCAGCAGTTCTCCGACCCACTCCCCCTCCAGCGGCTCCTGCGCCTGCACCCTGGGCAGGGTCTCGCCGCCGTCGCGCTGGGCGGCGCCCTGTCTGAGGTGGACCAGTTCGGCGCCGCCGGGCTCGGGCCGGACGCCGTCGAAGGCCTCGTCGACGGCCCCCTCACGGACCGCGAGCTGGTAGACGGCGAGCTGTGGATGGCGGGCCACCTCGGCCGCGCTGGGCGCCTGTTTGCCGGTCTTGAAGTCGACGACGTACGCGCGGCCCTCGCCGTCCGCCTCCACGCGGTCCATCTGGCCGCGGATGCGCACCTCGTAGTCGCCCGCTCCGAGGGTGACGTCGAAGTCCTGCTCGCTGGCCACCGGGGTGCGTGCGGTGCGGTCCAGGACATGCCACTTCAGGAAGCGTTCGAGCGCCACGCGCGCGTTGTCCTTCTCCTGCGCCGACTTCCAGGGCGCGTCGAAGGCGAGCGCGTTCCACACGGAGTCCAGGCGCTCCATGAGGACGGCGAGGTCGGCGGGGGTGCGCCCGGAGGCGACCTCGTCGGCGAGGACGTGCACGACGTTTCCGAAGCCCTGGGCGGTGGTGGCGGGAGCGTCGGCCTTCACCTCCCGGCCCAGGAACCACTGCAGGCTGCAGGTGTTGGCGAGCTGGTCGAGGGCGCTGCCGGAGAGCACCACGGGCTGGTCGCGGTCGCGCAGCGGCACCTTGCTCTCGGTCGGTTCGAACATGCCCCACCAGCGGTAGGGGTGGGCGGCCGGCACCAGGGGGCGGCCGTCCTCGTCGGCGAGCGCGGCCAGCCGGGCCAGGCGGCGGGCGGCGGCCTCCCGCAGGGCGTCGGACGCGCGCGGGTCGACGGTGGTCGCGCGCAGCTCGGCGACCAGGGCGGCCACGGCGAGCGGGCGGCGGGGCCGGCCGGTGACGTCCTGGGGTTCGACGCCCAGTTCGGCGAGGAACCGGGAGGGCTGGTCGCCGTCGTCCGCGGGGGCCTTCACTGCGGTGACGACGAGGCGCTCACGCGCGCGCGTGGCGGCGACGTAGAACAGGCGGCGTTCCTCGGCGAGCAGCGCGCCCGGGGTGAGCGGCTCGGCGAGTCCGTCGCGGCCGATGCGGTCGGCCTCCAGGAGCGAGCCGCGGCGGCGCAGGTCCGGCCACAGTCCCTCCTGGACGCCGGCCACGACGACCAGCCGCCACTCCAGGCCCTTGGCGCGGTGCGCGGTCATCAGACGTACGGCGTCGGGGCGCACCGCGCGGCCGGCGAGGGTGTCCGCGGCGATGTCCTCGGCCTCGATCTCCGCGAGGAAGTTCAGCGCGCCCCGGCCGCCGCTGCGCTCCTCCGCGCGGGCGGCGGTGGCGAACAGGGCGCACACGGCGTCCAGGTCACGGTCGGCGTTGCGGCCGGCCGCGCCGCCGCGGCGGGCGGCGCGCTCCAGGCGTGAGGGCCAGGGGGTGCCGTTCCACAGGACCCACAGCGCCTCCTCGGCCGTACCGCCGCCCGTCAGGCGCTCCCGGGCCCGGCTGAGCAGCGCGCCGAGCCGCTGCGCCCCGCGCGCGTACCCGGGGTCGTGCACGGCCAGGCGCTCGGGCTCGGCGAGCGCCCGCGCGAGCAGTTCGTCCGACGGGGGCGGGAACGCGTTGCCGCCCGCCCGCTCCTCGTCGCGCAGGGCACGGCCCAGGCGCCGCAGGTCGGCCGCGTCCATGCCGGCGAGGGGGGAGGTGAGCAGGGTGAGCGCGGTCTCGGTGTCGAGCCAGCAGGGGGCCGCCTCGCCGGGGACTTCCGCGGCGGACTCCGCGAGGTTTTCCGCGGGGCTCGCCACAGCGGCTTCCGCCTGGGATGCCGCCTCCGCCGTCGCCACCGCCCGCAGCGCGGTCAGCAGGGGTGCCACCGCCGGTTCGTGGCGCAGCGGCAGGTCGTCGCCGTCGATGTCCAGGGGCACGCCGGCCGCGGTGAGGGCGCGGCGCACCGTCGGGATGGTGCGGGACCCGGCGCGCACCAGGACGGCCATGTCGCTCCAGCGGACGCCGTCCTCCAGGTGTGCCCGGCGCAGGATGTCGGCGACGTTGTCCAGCTCGGTGCCGGGTGTCGGGTACGTGTAGACCTCGACGCGGCCGTCGTCCCGCGCGGCGGTCAGCTCGCGGTGCGCGCGCACCTTGTCGGCGGGCAGCCGGGTCAGCGGCATCCGCTGGGTCAGCAGCCGGGTCGCGGCCAGCAGGCCGGCCCCGGAGCGGCGGGACGTACGCAGCACCCGCACCGGGGCGGGACTGCCGTCCGCGCGCGCGAAGGCCGACGGGAAGTCCAGGATGCCGTTCACGTCGGCGCCCCGGAACGTGTAGATCGACTGGTCCGGGTCGCCGAACGCGACCAGGGTGCGACCGCCGCCGGCCAGGGCGTGCAGCAGGCGCACCTGGGCCGGGTCGGTGTCCTGGCACTCGTCGACGTACACCGCGTCGTAACGCCCCGCGAGATCCAGGGCGACCTCGGGACGGTGGGCGAGGAGCACCGCGCGGTGGACGAGTTCGGCGTAGTCGAGGACGCCCTGTAGGTCGAGGACGTCGAGGTACTCGGCGAGGAAGGCGGCCGCGGCCCGCCAGTCGGGGCGGCCGATCCGGCGGGCGAAGGCGTCCAGGGCGGCCGGGTCCAGGCCCAGTTCACGGCTGCGGGCCAGGACCGCGCGGACCTCGTCGGCGAAGCCCCGGGTGGTCAGGCAGGCGCGCAGGTCGTCGGGCCAGCGCACATGGTTCAGTCCGAGCCGCTCCAGGTCGGGCTGACCGGCCAGCAGCTCGCGGACGGCGACGTCCTGCTCGGGGCCGGACAGCAGCCGCAGCGGGTCCACGAAGAGACCGCTGTCCTGGTGGGCGCGGACCAGGGCGTAGCAGTACGAGTGGAAGGTGGTCGCCCGGGGCGCGCGGGCCGCGCCCACCCGCAGGGCCATGCGGTCGCGCAGCTCGACGGCGGCCTTGCGGCTGAACGTCAGCACCAGGATTCGCTCGGGGTCCCCGCCGCGGGCGATCCGCGCGGCCACGGACTCCACCAGGGTGGTGGTCTTCCCGGTGCCGGGACCCGCCAGGACGAGCAGCGGGCCGGACCCGTGGTCAACCACGGCGCGCTGTGCGGCGTCCAGACGAGGGGGATCCACGTCGGCCGGCGGGGTACGGACCAGTCGGTAAGCGCCACGGTTCCCCTGCCGCACCTGGGGGTGCGGCAGGCGCCTGGTGGAGGAAGAGGAGCTCACGTGGTTCGCCGGTCCTGGTGGGTGTGCTGGTCGGTTCGCGGTCGCGCGTGCGCAGGGGTGGCCGCGGGGTGAGCGGGACACGCGCAGCCGACGCTACGCCGAGGAACCGTGCGGAAGCAGAGCTTCCGCTTCTTCCCGTCCGCCCCGGGCGGCACTCGCGGCACACGCGCCGCACATCTCACGAACGTACGTCATGCCACGGACGTCCCCGGTGTCCCTCGTACGGGCCACAGGTTCCCCCCGAGGGCCCGCGATGGCGGAAGCTGTCAGGTGTGAGCCCCCGCGTCCGCGTCGCCGTCCCACCGCGCCCGCTTCATGTCGAGCCGCGGCAGATGGCCGTCCGCGGCCCTGCCCGCCTCCTTCAGCGGGGTGCCCTCGGCGCGGTAGTGGTCCAGTGCGCCCAGCTCGTGCCCCGGCAGGAGCACCCCGTCGGCGCGCACCACCCGCCACCACGGGGCGGCACCGCCGTACAGGGACATCACCCGCCCGACCTGGCGCGGCCCTCCCTCCTCCAGCCACTCCGCGACGTCGCCGTACGTCATCACACGCCCGCGCGGGATCAGCTCGGCGACCTCCAGGACCCGCTCGGCGTACTCGGGCAGCTCGTCCGGGGAGCCCTCTCGGGTGTCCTCGGGAAAGCTCTGCTCGCTCATTCGCCCCATCCTGCCGCACCCCACCGACAACCCGCGCGGTCCGCGGCAGGCCTCCGCCTCGCCCTCTCGCGGCGCTTGGGGCAGACTGTGCGCCCCCGCATCTGCACCCTGATGCCCTCGGGTGTCGGTGGGGCATGCCACCATCGTGCAGGCGGTGACTGGTGATACGAGATCAAGAAGAGACGGCCGAGCAGCAGGGCGTGCCCTCCGAGGGAGGGGCGAGCACCTCTGACGCCGCCGCACGCCCGGACGCGGCGGAACCCGGTACCGCGCACCCGGAAGCCGCGCGGCCGGACCTCGTGAAGCCCGGCTCCGCGCACCAGGCTCCCGCCGCAGACCCCGACGCCGCCGAGGCGGAACACGTGCCCGACGAGACACACACCGACGAGGTGGAGGGCGACGAACCGCTGCTCCCCGCGCGCGTGCACCGCCCCTCCGACCTCATGCGGCTCCTGGTCGGGGTGCTCGCCATCGCCGTGCTGCTCGGCATCTCGGCGTTCGCACACGGCACCACCTCCGGTCTCGAACAGGACATCAACAAGGGCACCGGTCAGGCCCCCGACCTGCTGATCAGGATCGCGGGACTGGCCTCCAGCATCGCGATCCTGCTGGTCCCGGTCGCGTTCGCGATCGAGCGGCTGATCAAGCGGGACGGGCTGCGCATCGCCGACGGCGTGCTCGCGGCCGTCCTCGCGCACGGCGTGACCCTCGCCACCGACCTGTGGGTGGCCAGGGCCGCGCCGGGTTCGATCCGGGAGGCGCTCACCCAGCCCTCCCCCGGTGACATCCACGCCTTCACCGACCCGGTGCACGGCTATCTCGCGCCCGTCATCGCCTACATGACGGCCGTCGGCATGTCCCGGCGGCCGAGATGGCGGTCCGTGCTGTGGATCGTGCTGCTGCTCGACGCGTTCTCCATGCTGGTCACGGGCTACACCACCCCGTTCTCGATCATCCTCACGGTGCTGATCGGCTGGACCGTCGCCTACGGCACGCTGTACGCGGTCGGCTCCCCCAACGTGCGTCCCACCGGGCGGACCCTGCTGGCGGGCCTCAGGCACGTCGGATTCCACCCGGTCGGCGCGGCCCGCGAGGAGGCCCTGGACACCGAGAACGGTGACCGGGGCCGGCGCTACTTCGTCACCCTGGAGGACGGGCCGCCGCTGGACGTCACGGTCGTCGACCGGGAACAGCAGGCCCAGGGCTTCTTCTACCGCGCGTGGCGCAACCTGACCCTGCGCGGCTTCGCCACCCGCTCCAGCCTGCAGTCCCTGCGCCAGGCCCTGGAGCAGGAGGCGCTGCTGGCGTACGCGGCGATCGCGGCCGGCGCCAACGCGCCCAAGCTGATCGCCACCTCCGAGCTGGGCCCCGACGCCGTGATGCTCGTCTACGAGCACACCGGCGGCCGTACCCTCGACTCGCTGGCCGACGAGGAGATCACCGACGAACTGCTGCGCAACACCTGGCACCAGGTGCAGGCGTTGCAGTCGCGCCGGATCGCGCACCGCAGGCTCGCGGGTGACGCCATCCTGGTGGATCCGTCCGGCACGGTGATCCTCACCGACCTGCGCGGCGGTGAGATCGCGGCCGGTGAACTGCTGCTGCGCATGGACGTCGCCCAGCTCGTCACCACGCTCGGTCTGCGGGTGGGCGCCGAGCGGGCGGTGGCCTCGGCGGTCGGTGTCCTCGGCCCCGACGCCGTCGCCGACTGTCTGCCGATGCTCCAGCCGATCGCGCTGACGCGCTCCACGCGCGCGACGCTGCGAAGACTGGCCAGGGAGCGCGCCCAACGCGAGCGGGACGCGGTCCTGGAGGCGTCCCGGCAGGCCAAGCAGGCCCGTGCGCACGAGGCCGAGAAGCCCGACAAGAAGACGGTGCGCGCCGAGCAGCGGGCCGAGAAGCGGGCCTTGGACGACGCGCTGGAAGAGGCCCGCGAGGAGGACCTGCTCACCCAGATCCGGCACCAGGTGCTGAGGATCAGACCGCAGGCCCCCGTCGAGCCGGCCCGGCTGGAGCGGGTGCGGCCGCGCACGCTGATCAGTGTCATCGCCGGCGCCATCGGCGGCTACTACCTGCTGACCCAGCTCACCCACATCGAGTTCGGCCCCCTGGTCGCGAACGCCCAGTGGGGCTGGGTGATCGCCGCGGTGCTGTTCTCGGCGCTCAGCTACGTCGCCGCCGCGATGTCCCTGCTCGGGTTCGTGCCGGAGCGGGTGCCGTTCCCGCGGACCGTGGCGGCGCAGGTCGCCGGCTCCTTCGTGAAGATCGTGGCGCCCGCCGCCGTCGGCGGCGTCGCCCTCAACACCCGCTTCCTACAGCGCGCAGGCGTGCGTCCCGGGCTCGCGGTGGCCAGCGTGGGCGCCTCGCAGCTGTTCTCGCTCGGCTGTCACATCCTGATGCTGCTGTCCTTCGGCTATCTGACCGGCACCGAGAAGACCCCGTCGCTGTCGCCGTCCCGCACGGTCATCGCGGGCCTGCTGACCGTCGCGGTGCTGGTCCTCGTGGTGACCTCGGTGCCGCTCCTGCGGAAGTTCGTCAGCACGCGCGTGCGGTCGCTCTTCGCGGGTGTCGTACCGCGCATGCTGGACGTGCTGCAGCGGCCGCAGAAGCTCGTCACCGGCATCGGCGGCATGCTGCTGCTGACGGCCTGCTTCGTGATGTGCCTGGACGCCTCCATCCGCGCGTTCGGCGACCAGTCGACCTCGCTGAGCATCGCCAGCGTCGCCGTCGTCTTCCTCGCCGGCAACGCGCTCGGCTCCGCGGCGCCGACCCCGGGCGGTGTCGGCGCGGTCGAGGCGACCCTGACCGTCGGTCTGATCGCTGTCGGCCTCCCCAAGGAGGTCGCGGCGCCCGCCGTCCTGCTGTACCGGCTGCTGACCCTGTGGCTGCCGGTCCTGCCGGGCTGGCTGGCCTTCAACCAGCTCTCCCGCAAGGGTGCGCTCTAGGGGCGTACCTCGGACGGCTCGCGCCCCGCGCGCGTGGCCGTGCGCGCCCCCAGGATGGGAGCATGCCGAACCCCTTCCGGATCCGCGTCGCCGCCCTGACCGCCGCCCTCGCGCTGTCCTCCGTGCTGACCGGGTGCGGCGACAGCTCCGAGGGCGGGGATCTGACGGCGCAGAAGCTGGACTGGAAGAGCTGCCCGGCGCCCGACGCGGCCGAGGGCAGCGGCGACGCGCCGTCACCACTGCCCGGCGGCGGCTCCTGGCAGTGCGCCACCTTGAAGGCCCCCCTGGACTGGTCGAAGCCGAAGGGCGCCACCATCGGCCTCGCCCTGATCCGGGCCAGGGCCAGCGGCGACGCGAGCGAACGGATCGGTTCCCTGATCTTCAACTTCGGCGGCCCCGGCGGCAGCGGGGTCACCACGCTCCCCGCGTTCGGCGAGGACTACGCGGCCCTGCGCACCCGCTACGACCTCGTCAGCTTCGACCCGCGCGGAGTCGGCCGCAGCGACCCCGTCGAGTGCGAGAACGACGCCCAGCTCGACAACTACTTCCAGCAGGACGCGACGCCCGACACCAGCGCCGAGCGCACCCAGCTGATCAACCGCACCCAGCAGTTCAACGCCGCCTGCGAGAAGAACTCCCGGACGATCCTTCCGCACGTGCCCACCACCGACGCCGCCCGCGACATGGACCTGATGCGTCAGGTTCTCGGCGACCGGCAACTGCACTACTTCGGCATCTCCTACGGCACCGAACTCGGCGGCGTCTACGCCCACCTGTTCCCGAAGAACGTGGGCCGGGCCGTCTTCGACGCCGTCGTCGACCCCACCCAGGACCCGGAGCAGAGCTCGCTCGGACAGGCCAAGGGCTTCCAGCTCGCGCTCGACAACTTCGCCGAGGACTGCACGTCGAAGAAGACGGAGTGCCCGATCGGCGACACCCCGCAGGACGTGAAGAACCGTATCGCCAGACTCCTCGCGGACCTCGACAGGAAACCGATCCCCGGCATCGTCCCGCGCCAGCTCACCCAGACCGCCGCCACCAACGGCATCGCCCAGTCCCTGTACTCCAAGGATTTCTGGGAGTACCTCACCGAGGGGCTCGAAGAGGCCTACGCCGGCGACGGGAAGATCCTCATGCTGCTGTCCGACGCGATGAACGGCCGCAGCCAGAACGGCGAGTACAGCAACATCACGGCGGCGAACATCGCCATCAACTGCGCCGACCAGAAGCCGCGGTACACCGCCGACTACATCCAGCGGAAAGTCCCCGAGTTCCGCGCCGCCTCCCCGCTGTTCGGCGACTACCTCGCCTGGGGCATGGCCAGCTGCACGAACTGGGCGGTGCCGGGCGCCGCCGACCATCCCGACGTCAGCGCGCCCGGGTCGGCGCCGATCCTGGTCGTGGGGAACACCGGGGATCCGGCCACCCCGTACGAAGGCGCGAAGAAAATGGTGGACGCGCTCGGAAAGGGAGTCGGGGTCGAGCTGACGTACAAGGGACAGGGACACGGGGCGTACGACAGCAAGAACAAGTGCGTGCAGGGTGCCGTGAACAGCTATCTGCTGGAGGGGACGGTGCCGAAGGCCGGAACGGTCTGCACGTAGGCGTCCGCGGCCGCGTAGCGGCTGATCGCTCCCACACAGCGGAGTCCCCTGCCCCCTGCCCAGCACAGCCCCAACCCCTCGCGGGGCACCGCATAACCGCAGGTCACAAGGTTATCCACAGGCCCTCACGGGCACTGCGCGATCCGCCTACTATGACGTGACCGCTTTCCGCGACGAACCTGCGGAGGGCCTGTGTGGGGGGTGTGCGCGCATGTTGCGATATGTACGATGGGCGGCCGCTGTTGTGGCTGGGCTGCTCGTGGCCGGGTGCGGCGGTGGGTCGTCGGACGGGGGCGCGGACGAAGGCAAGGCGTCAGGGCAGCCGTCGGCCGCCACGTCCACCGCCGGCGGTTCGGCCGCCCTGCCCGCTTCCCTCACCTCCCAGAAGCTCGACTGGCGCCGCTGCCAGGCCACCTCGGACGCCGCCGCGCCCGGGGACGAGTGGCGGTGTGCGACGCTCAAGGTGCCGTTGGACTGGGCGAAGCCGGACGGGGAGACGATCGGGCTGGCGCTGATCCGGGCGCGGGCGAGCGGCGGTTCGGGGAAGCGGATCGGCTCGCTGCTGTTCAACTTCGGCGGGCCGGGCGGCTCCGGTGTCTCGACGATGCCGTACTACGCCTCCACCGTCTCCGCGCTGCGCGAGCGGTACGACCTGGTGAGCTGGGACCCGCGCGGGGTGGGAGCCAGTGAGGGGATCCGCTGCCGCAGCGACAAGGCCGTCCAGAGCGCCGAGTCGATCGACGCGACACCGGACACCGCGGCCGAGGAGACCGCGTACTTCAAGGACGCCGCCGATTTCGGCAAGGGCTGCCAGAAGGCCGCCGGCAAGCTGATCGCGCATGTGTCGACGACCGACACGGCCCGCGACATGGACCTGATGCGCCAGGTCCTCGGCGACGCGAAGACGCACTACTTCGGCATCTCGTACGGCACCGAACTCGGTGGCGTCTACGCCCACCTGTTCCCGAAGAAGGTGGGGCGGCTGATCCTGGACGCGGTGGTGGACCCGACGGCCGACTCGGTCGGCCAGGAGAAGAACCAGGCCGCAGGCTTCCAGCGAGCCCTGGACGACTACCTCAAGTCCACCGGCCAGGACCCGGAGCAGGGCTCTGAGAAGATCGTCGCTCTGCTCAAGAGGCTGGACGCCACACCGCTGCCCACGTCGTCCGGGCGGAAGCTGACCCAGACCCTCGCGGTGACCGGCATCGTGCTGCCGCTGTACAGCCAGGACAGCTGGCCGACGCTGACCGGCGCGCTCAAGGCGGCCGAGGAGGGCGACGGCTCGGAACTGCTGTCGCTCGCGGACCAGTACAACGAGCGGGACTCCTCGGGGCACTACGGCACGACCACGCACGCGCAACGGGTCATATCGTGCCTGGACGACAAGGAGCGGCCGACGCTCGCCGAGACGAAGAAACTGCTGCCCCAGTTCGAGAAGGTCTCGCCCGTCTTCGGGGACTTCCTGGGCTGGGACTCGGCCGGCTGGTGCCACGACTGGCCGGTGGCCGGGCAGTACGACACCCCGGAGGTGAGCGCACCGGGCGCGGCCCCGATCCTGCTGGTCGGCAACACGGGCGATCCGGCGACTCCCTACGAGGGCGCCCGGAAGATGGCCGACGAACTGGGCAAGGGTGTCGGCGTCGAGCTGACCTGGAAGGGCGAGGGCCACGGCGCGTACGGCAGCGGCAGCGACTGCGTGGACTCGACGGTGAACGCCTATCTGGTCAACGGCACGGTCCCGAAGGACGGCACGGTCTGCTCATGACGAAGGCGGGGGCTCCGGGCACCTGTCGTGCCCGAGACCCCCGCCCGCCGCGGAGCCGCTGCTCAGTAGACCGGCTTCGACGGCTCGATCTGGTTGACCCAGCCGATCACGCCGCCGCCGACGTGGACCGCGTCCGCGAAGCCCGCGGACTTCAGGACCGCGAGGACCTCCGCACTGCGGACACCCGTCTTGCAGTGCAGGACGATCTTCTTGTCCTGGGGCAGCCCCTCCAGGGCGGTGCCGAGGAGGAACTCGTTCTTCGGGATCAGCTTGGCGCCCGGGATGGAGACGATCTCGTACTCGTTCGGCTCACGGACGTCGATGATCTCGATGTTCTCGCCGTCGTCGATCCACTCCTTGAGCTGCTTGGGAGTGATCGTCGAGCCGGCGGCCGCCTGCTGGGCCTCCTCGGAGACGACGCCGCAGAAGGCCTCGTAGTCGATGAGCTCGGTGACGGTGGGGTTCTCGCCGCAGACCGCGCAGTTCGGGTCCTTGCGCACCTTGACCTGGCGGTACTGCATCTCCAGGGCGTCGTAGATCATCAGGCGGCCGACGAGGGGCTCGCCGGTGCCGGTGAGGACCTTGATGGCCTCGGTGACCTGGATGGAGCCGATCGACGCGCACAGCACGCCGAGGACGCCGCCCTCGGCGCAGGAGGGGACCATGCCCGGCGGCGGGGGCTCCGGGTAGAGGCAGCGGTAGCAGGGGCCGTACTCGGACCAGAAGACCGAGGCCTGGCCGTCGAAGCGGTAGATGGAGCCCCATACGTACGGCTTGTTCAGCAGCACGCAGGCGTCGTTCACCAGGTAGCGGGTGGCGAAGTTGTCCGTGCCGTCGACGATCAGGTCGTACTGGCTGAAGATGTCCATCACGTTCTCGGCCTCGAGCCGCTCTTCGTGAAGGACCACGTTCACGTACGGATTGATGCCGAGGACGGAGTCACGGGCGGACTCGGCCTTGGAGCGGCCGATGTCGGCCTGGCTGTGGATGATCTGGCGCTGCAGGTTCGACTCGTCGACCTCGTCGAACTCCACGATGCCCAGCGTGCCGACGCCCGCGGCGGCCAGGTACATCAGCGCCGGCGAGCCCAGGCCGCCGGCGCCCACACAGAGCACCTTGGCGTTCTTCAGCCGCTTCTGCCCGTCCATCCCGACGTCAGGGATGATCAGGTGGCGGGAGTACCTGCGGACCTCGTCTACGGTGAGCTCAGAGGCTGGCTCAACCAGGGGTGGCAGCGACACGGGGACTCCGTTGATCGGTCAATCACTACAGTTGTTCTCCCTGTAACACTGCCACGGGCTTCTTCATTCCGAGACACCCGTTCCGATCCGCGAGACGATTTCGTCCCAGTAACCGGGCATGGTCTCCCAGGGATCCGCCCGGCCCCAGCGATCGGTCCGGTCGGTGAAGTAGATCGTGGCGGCGCCCTGCCAGCGGGCTATGCGCAGCGCCTCGTCGAGGTGTCCGAGGGGCACACCGTGCACGAAGTGGCAGAAGCGGTCGGGCGGATAGTCGGCGGTCCACTCGGCGACCTGGGACCAGCGGTAGTCGCTCCAGGGCCCCGCGAAGGTCACCAGCTGGTCGGCGTTCTCGGCGTAGCCCGGGTGGGGGTGGGTGCCGTGGCCGAGGACGATGTGAGGGTCGTCACCGATGGCGCGGAGCGTCGTGACCGCGCGGCGGATGTCGGGGAGCGCGGTGCGCTCGGTGGGGCAGCGGTCCAGCAGGAAGCCGTCGACGCGGTACCAGTCGTGGAAGTGCCGGGCGTCGGCGATCAGGTCACCGTGGGGGCGGGCGCCGTAGGTGCCGTCCAGGTGGCCGAGAACGCGGACTCCCGCGTTGCGGAGCCGGCCGGCCGCCTCCAGGCAGTGCGGGTCGGGGCGGCTGCCGGGGCCGTTCGCCACGTTGAGGACGACCCAGTGCAAGGGGGTGCCGGGGCGGGTGAGCTCGGCCCATTGGGCGGGGGCGAGGAGGGGGTGGGCGTAGCCGGGGATGCCGACGGCGGTGCGGAATCCGGTGGTCGCGGCGCCCGCCCGGGTGCTGGTCAGATGCGGCATGCCGCCTCCATCCAGATGTCCGCGAGGGACTCTTCGAGGTTGATGCGGGGCCGCCAGCCGAGCCGGTCGCGGGCGCAGCGCACGTCGGCCTGCTGCCAGCTGCCGCAGCCGTCCGGGTACGGGTACGCGACCGGGCCGGTGTGCTCGCCGTCCGTCCGGGGGTGGCCGATGGCGCCGCGCAGCGGGCCGGGTGGGCCGTCCAGTTCGTGCAGGGCGCCGCCGTATCCGGCGACCCTGGCGAGGACGCCGGCGGCGTCGCGGAGCCGGACGGCGCGGCCGGAGCCGATGTTGATGACGCCCTGGGCGGCGGAGAGCGAGGCCGCGTGGACGGCGCGGGCGACGTCGCGTACGTCGACGAAGTCGCGCTGGACGCCGAGGCCGCCGAGTTTGAGTTCGCCGTCGCCGGACTGCATGGCGCGGCGCATGGCTTCGGCGAGGCGGCCGAGCGGGGAGCCGGCCGGGGTGCCCGGCCCGGCCGGCGAGAAGACGCGCAGGACGACGGCGTCCAGGCCGGAGCCGAGGACGAGTTCGGTGGCGGCGAGCTTGCTGACGCCGTACGGGCCGCCGGGGCGGGGCACGGCGTCCTCCGCGGTGGAGGAGCCGGGCTGGCTCGGGCCGTACTCGGAGCTGCAGCCGACCTGCACCAGGCGGGCACCGCAGCCGCTGCGGCGCAGGGCCTCGCAGACGGTGGCGACGGCGACGGTGTTGTGCCGGGTGAGTTCGCGGGCGCCGCCGCGGGTGGCGCCGGCACAGTTCACGATGACACCCGGGTGGACCGCGTCGAGGAAACGGGTGAGCGCGCCGGGGCTGCCGGTGGCGAGGTCGAAGCGGACGTCGGCGTCGTCGCCGCGGCCGAGCGCGGTGAGCTGGACGGCCGGGTCGGCGAGCAGCCGGTCGGCGACGAAGCGGCCGAGGTATCCGTTGGCTCCGATCAGCAGAACCCTCATCGTGCGGCTCCCGGGGTGTGCGCTCCGGCGACTCCGGGGGTTCCGGACGCTCCGGGTCCGGGTCGGGAGGTGGTCATCTGGTGGTCTCCTTCGAGGGATGGTGCGGTTGCCTCCGGCGGAGTGCCGGGCGCCTGCCGCCGGGACGGCTCGGCGAGGCATGCGAGGACATCGGCGGCGGTGTTCACTCCGGGTCTCCCGTCGGCGCGTGGGCCGAGGCCCGGGTGAGGGTGCGGGTCGCCCGGAACAGCAGCGTCAGTGCGGCGGCGCCGCAGACGAGCGACGGGACGCTGTTCGGGCCCCAGGCGTCGACCAGGGCGTCGACGGGAGCGGCCAGGAAGGCCCAGCCGGGCAGCCGGCCGGCCAGGACGAGGGCCACGGCCGCCGCTTCCGCGGCGGCGGCGACGGCGAGGGCGGGCCCCTGCCGGACGTGGTGTACGGCGAGGAGACGGGCGAGCAGGAGGAGGGCGCCGAGCGGGAGGGCCGCCGGGTAGCCGGCGGGTTCGCCGAGGGCCGCGCCGCACAGGGCGAGCAGGGCGGTGAGGGCGCCGAGGAAGAGGGCGAACGTGCCGAGCAGCAACGGCTGCACGGCGCCGGTGAACTCCTCCAGGCCCCGGCTGCTCGCGAGCCTGCGGCGGGCGCCCGCCCTCAGGAGGCGGGTGCTCCAGGCCGCCGGGGCACAGGCCAGGGTGAGGGCGAGGACGGGCGCCGTGGTCACCGGCCAGGGGCCGTGGGCGGCGCCGGTCGGGAGGCCGTCGGGGCCGCCGTCCACGACGGCCCGCAGCAGACCGTCGCCGAGGAGGACGTAGGCGAGGAGCCAGCAGGTCCACGCGCGCGTGCCGGTGGCGGAGCGCCAGGTGGACGTACGGGCCGGCACGGCCAGGGGGCCGCGGCGCAGGGCCGGGCGTACGGCCAGGGCGACGGCGAGCACGCCGGCGACTGCCACCAGGAGGCGGGGGCGGCCCTCGGTGAGCCGTAAGCCGGTGACGGCCGCCGCGCACACGGCGCCCGGGAGGAGCGTGCGCAGCGCCCGGTCGGCGCGCAAGCGGGGCGCGGAAGCCGGTTCGGGGCGCGGGTGGGGGTTCTCGTCGCGGGGCACGCGCGCGTAGAGCTCTTCGGCGAGCGAGAAGACGTCACGGTGCCGGAAACGGGCGGCGGTGCGGTCGGTGACGCCGTGCGCTTCGAGGCCGGCCGCGATCTCCAGAGGGTCCACGGCCCGCTCGCAGAGCGCGCGGTGACGGTGCATCAGCGTCTTGACGGGGTCGGCGGTGGCGCCTCGGCGCGGGGTGGAGCCGCGGCTGCCGACGGTGTCCTCGGCAGCCGTCCGGCCGCCCGGAGAGACCTCACCGGCCGCCTGCGGGCCGTCCCCGGGGACGGCGTCCCCCGAGCCGTCCTCGTCAGCTCCCAGGAGCCAGTCCTGCGACCGTGCGTCCCAGGCGTCGGCGGCGCCGGGCCGCCCCGGCCGGTCGAGCTTCCCCAGACCGCCGTTCGGCGCGCCGGCCGCGTCACCGTTCACAGCACCCCCTCGGTGGCCGTGCGCGGGGTGGCCCGTGCCGGGGTGGGCCGCGGGGCGGTGCCCAGGGCCCAGCCGGGCCCGGCACGATGCGCGACGCGGGCCGTGGGGCCGGCCCAGTGGCCGGGCACGTGAGCCTCGGCGGGGACGGCGAACGGCCGGGGCTCGCCCGCCTGGCCGAGGACGACCCGGCGGACCGGGCAGTGCGAGACGATCTCCAGGTAAATGTTGTGAAATGCCGCGATGTTCTGCTCGACGGTGAACAGTTCGAGCGCGCGGGCGCGCGCGGCCGCTCCGAGGCGTTCACGGCGCTCGGGGTCGCGCAGCAGCGCCACGCACGCCTCCGCGAGCGCCCGTGGATTGCGCGGGGGTACGACGAGCCCGGTGCCGCCGACGGCCTCCACCACGGCGCCGACGTCCGTGGAGACGGTCGCCCGGCCGCAGAGCATCGCCTCCACGAGCCCCACCGGGAAGCCCTCGACGACGCTGGAGAGCACGACGACCGCGCCGGACGCGTAGGCGTCGGCGAGGGTCGGCGCCTCGGGGCCGCCTATCTCCTCGAAGGAGACCGGGTTGTCGCCGACGGCGTGCACCCCCTCGGCCTCGTCGGGGAAGAGCTGGGCGGCGAGCGCCCTGCAGTGCCGGAGATAGGCCCCGCCCTCCGGCCCCGCCGGGGCGCCCACGACCCGCAGTCGCGCCTTGGGCTCCCGCCTGCGGATCTCAGCGAAGGCGTGCAGCAGGGACACCAGGTCCTTGGCCGGCTCGATACGGCCGACCCACACGAGCGTGTCCGGGTCGGCGCGGTCCGGTGCCTCGCCCACCTCGGTGAACCGGGCGGCGGCCAGGCCGGGATGGACGGTACGGATACGGGCACGGTCGGCGCCGCAGTGCTCCTGCCAGCGGCGGGCGTGCGCGTTGCCCGGGGTGATGATCGCGGCGCGGCGGTAGACCTCGGCGGCGAGGCGGCCGTGGAAGGCGGCGAGCAGGGCGCGGACGGCCGGGGTGGCCGCGTCGGGACCGAAGGCGAGGTAGTGCGAGCGCAGGTGGACGCCGTACTCGGTGACCAGCAGCGGTACGCCGGAGAAGTGCCCGGCGAGCAGGCCTGCCAGGGCGGCGGGGCCGCCGGCGGTGGCGTGGCAGAGGTCGGCCGCGCCGAGGCCGTCGTCGCCGTACCAGTCCAGGGAGAGGGGCCGCAGGGCGCGTTCGAGGTGATCGGCGACGGCCAGCAGATCGGGCACGCGCGCCGCGCGCAACGTACCGAGTGCGCGGGGCGCGCGGCAGGCGCGCTCCAGCGTGCGCACGGCGGTGTCGGAGCGGAGCGCGCCGACCAGGCCGCCCTCGTCGCGGGCGAGTTCGGCGAGTCCGTGGAGGGCGCTGCCGAAACGGTCCACCAGGGAACCGGGTGCGGTACCGGAGCCGACCGGGGCGCCCGGCCCGTCCAGGCCGTTCGGACCGCCCACGCCGTTCGGACCGTCCGCACCGTTCGGGCCGTCCGCACTGTCCTGACCGTCCGCCCCCGGACCGGCGCACAGCACACCGGCGAGCTCGCCGTAGCTCTCGGCGAAGCGCCGGTGCGCGCGCCGTCCGTACCTGACCCCGTCCTCCTCGGCGGTCCACAGGGGGGCCGTCCGCACCCGGCTGACGTGCGGCGGCAACGGCAGCCAGCCTTCGTCCTCCTGGCGACGGGTGCGGCTGAGCGCGTAGAGGTCGAACTCGTGCTGCCCGAGCCCGCGCACGAGCCGGTCGCACCAGAGTCTGGCCTCACCGCTCACATACGGATAGCCACCCTCCGTAAGCAGTCCGATGCGCACGTGTGCACCCCCGATCGATCTCCCGTATGGCGAGCCACCGTGGCCCGGTGGCTCGCAGCGGGACGAACGTATGCGGACAAGGCGGTGGCGCGACGGACGGTTGTCCATCGCGCCACCAAAAGGGGTGAACGGGCGTAACTTTCCCGTGCGGGTGACGTTCGGTCGCGCTAGGCAGTCGAGCTGCGGCGGAACGTCACGCCGCGGTCTGCGGAAACGTCACGCCGACGCCAGCTCCCGGCGCGCCGCCCGCCGCCGGGCCGCGGCCCCGGGGTCGAGAACGGGTACGGCGGCCAGGAGCTGTCTGGTGTAAGGGTCCTGCGGGTGGTCGTAGACCTCGTCGGCGGTCCCGGTCTCGACGATCCGGCCGCGGCGCATGACCGCGACCCGGTCGCTGACCTGGCGCACGACGGCGAGGTCGTGAGCGACGAAGACGAGCGCGAGCCCGAGTTCGCGCTGGAGTTCGCCGAGCAGGGCGACGACCTGGGCCTGGGTGGTGACGTCCAGCGCGGAGACCGGCTCGTCGCAGACGATGACGCGCGGGTCGGCCGCGAGCGCCCGCGCGATGCCGACGCGCTGGCGCTGGCCGCCGCTGAACTCGTGCGGGTAGCGCTCGTAGTGCGCCCCTTCGAGCCCCACGCGCTCCAGCAGTTCGGTCACCCGCGCCCGGATGCGCCCCTCGTCACTCCCCCGGAGCCTCAGGGCCCGCGCGCGCAGTGGGTCGGCGATCGACTCGCCGATGCTGCGCCGCGGGTTGAGGGAGGACAGCGGGTCCTGGAAGACCATCTGGACGGCCGGGTTCACGCCCACGCGCGCGTGGCCGTCGTGACGGACCTCCCCCGCCGTCGGCTCCAGCAGCCCGACCAGCATCCGCCCGAGGGTGGTCTTGCCGCTGCCGCTCTCGCCGACGACACCGAGGGTCTCGCCCCGGCGCACGGTCAGCGACACGTCGTCCACGGCTGCGAAGGCCCGCTTGCCGCGCCCGAACTCGCGGCGCAGGCCGGACGCCTCCAGGACGACCTCCCCGGACGCCTGTGAGGGCGCGCGCACCGCGTCCACGCGCGGGACGGCGGAGAGCAGTTCGCGGGTGTACGGCTCGGCGGGCGCGCCGAGCACGGCGGTGACCGGCCCCTGTTCGACCACGCGCCCGTGCCGCATGACGAGCACCCGGTCGACGCTCTCGGCGGCGACCCCCACGTCGTGGGTGACGAGCAGCAGGCCCATGCCGGTCTCCTCGCGCAGCGTGTGCAGCAGGTCGAGGATCTGGGCCTGGACGGTCACGTCGAGGGCGGTGGTGGGCTCGTCGGCGATGAGCAGCTCGGGCGCGCAGGCGAGCGCCATGGCGATCAGCGCGCGCTGGCGCATGCCGCCGCTGAACTCGTGCGGGCGGGACCGGGAGCGGCGCCGGGCGTCCGGGATGCCGACCCGGTCGAGCACCTCCACGGCACGCGCGCGTGCGGCTCGTCGTGACCCGCGCGTGTGCACGCGGTACACCTCGGCGATCTGGTCGCCGATCGCGTAGTAGGGGTCGAGGGACGACAGCGGGTCCTGGAAGACCATCGCCGCCTTCGCACCGCGCAGCCGCCGCAGTTCGCCGTCCGAGGCGGCCTGTACGTCGGTGCCGGCGACCTCGATCGACCCGCCGACCCGCGCCCCGGTGCCGTGGTGCAGACCGAGCAGGGCCGAGGCGACCGTGGACTTGCCGGAGCCGGACTCGCCGACCAGGGCGAGGGCGGCGCCGCGCTCCAGGGTGAGCGAGAGCCCGTCCACGGCTCGCAGGTCGCCGAACTCGACCGTCAGATCAGTGACTCGGACGAGACTCACGTCAGTACCACCCGTCGGTCGGCCACCGCGTACAGCACGTCCGCGACGGCGTTGGCGAGGACCACGAAGAACCCGATGACGAGGACCATGCCGACGACGACGGGCAGGTCGACCACGTTGACGGCGTGGACGAGTTCCTGGCCGAGGCCGGGCAGTCCGAACAGCGTCTCGGTGAGCACGGCGCCGCCGACGGCCGAGCCGAAGTTGTTGGCGTTCAGCGCGATGACCGGCGCGAGCGCCCCGCGCAGGGCGTGCCGGCCGACGATCGACCGCTCGCCGACGCCGTACGCGCGGAAGGTGCGGATGTGGTCCTCGGCCAGGGTCTCCAGCATGGACGCCCGGGTCAGCCGGGCGAACGAGGCGGCCTCGATGAGGGCGAGGGAGAGCCAGGGCAGCAGCAGGTTCCACGCCCACTGCTCGGGGTCGTCGGTGAACTTCACGTACTGCGGGAAGGGCAGGAGCTGAAGTTCGCCGCAGACGACGATCATCAGGACCAGGCCGATGACGAAGACCGGCGTGGCCCAGCCCGCCAGTGTGAGAGCGGTCAGCACCCGCTCGGTGAGCCGGCCGCGCCGCCAGGCGGAGAGCACGCCCGTGCCGACGCCCAGGACCAGCCACAGCACCATCGCGCCGAACACCAGCGAGAGGCTGACCGGGAGCCTGGTCAGGATGATGCCCAGGACCTGCTGGTCGGTCT
Organism: Streptomyces sp. NPDC086519; assembly: GCF_040686075.1. Lineage (NCBI taxonomy): Bacteria > Bacillati > Actinomycetota > Actinomycetes > Kitasatosporales > Streptomycetaceae > Streptomyces > Streptomyces sp. NPDC086519. The sequence goes on along the minus strand of NZ_JBFBJL010000067.1, from coordinate 7,559 downwards.
GGTAGGAGAGGCCGAGGCAGGGCGCGGAGCAGTGCTCCACGGAGGTGCCGGTGGAGTAGTCCTGGCCGGCGACCAGGCCCTGGAGGAAGTGCCAGTAGCGCACGTACAGGGGGTCGTCGAGGTGCAGTTGCAGGGCCACCTGGTGCACCTGCTCCGGGGAGCAGCGCGGGCCGCAGGTGATCTGGGCGACGTTGCCCGGCGTGACGTAGAAGACGACGTAGACGATCACCGAGATGGCGAGCAGGGTCGCCAGGGTGCCGATGGTGCGGCGGAGCAGGAAGCCGCCGAAGCCGTTCACGCGGATTCCTCCTTCGCGGTCCGGGCCGCGCGCCCCCGGCCGGTGCCGACGGCGAGCCGGGAGGCGGCGCGCGGGTCCAGGGCGGTGCGGACGCCGTCACCGAGGACGGCCATCGCGAGCACGGTCACGAACAGCGCGCCGGCCGGCAGCAGCAGGTACTGCGGGGCCGCCTGGTACCAGACGTCGGCAGCGGTGAGCATCTGGCCCCAGGAGGGGGTCGGCGGCTTCACGCCGACGCCGAGGAAGGACAGGGCCGCCTCGGCGCTGATGTTGACCGGGATGAGGATCGAGGCGTACGTGATGACCGGGGCGGCCAGGCCGGGCAGCAGCTCGCGGCGGGCGATGCGCCAGGCGCCCCAGCCGCTGAGCCGCGCGGCGGCGACGTAGTCGAGCCCCTTCAGGGTGAGCGTCTGGGCGCGCACGATCTTCGCGATGGTGCCCCAGGAGATGAACCCGATGACGAGGGTGACCAGGACGGGCCGCGGAAAGCTCTGCGGCACGATCGCGAGCAGCGCCAGCGCCATGATCATCAGGGGCAGTGCGACGAAGATGTCCGTGATCCGGCTCAGCAGTTGGTCGATCCAGCCACCGCCGAGCGCGGCCGCCACGCCGACGGCCAGCCCGAGGAAGACCTGGATCACGGTCGCCGCGAACGCGACGCCCAGGGAGACCCGCGCCCCGTACACCAGCCGTGCGAACAGATCGCGCCCTGTCTGCGGCTCCACGCCCAGCCAGTGGTCGCCGGAGACGCCGCCGAGGGAGCCGATCGGCACGCCGCCGCGCGCGGAGTCGATGAGGGAGGGGTGGTAGGTGGTCGGGTCCTGGCCCTCCAGGGCGGTGAGCAACGGCGCGGCGAGCGCGACCAGGACGAGCAGCGCGACGATCCCCGCCGCGACCGTGGCGGCCCGCTGCGAACGCAGCCGCCGCCAGAACTGACGAGCCCCCGAGGCCCCCGAGGCGGGCGCCTCGGGGGCCTGGGTGGCGACAAGTGCCTCACTCACGGCGCTACTTCACCGCGACCTGGGAGATGTCCAGGACACCGGTCCAGTCGCTGATCACGACGTTCTTGATGTCCTTGCCGACCAGCCGCTTGTAGACGGGGTGGAACAGCGGCACGGTCAGCGCCTGGGCGCCGATCTTCTCGTCCAGCGCGCCCCACCGCTTGGCGGCCGCGTCAAGGTCGGTCAACTTGTTGATCGCGTCAATCTCGGCGTTGACCGAAGCATCGTTGAGCTGGGAGGCGTTGAAGTTCGCGCCGTCCTTGACGATCTGCCGGCCGTCGAAGATCGGGGCGAGGAAGGGACCGCCGGAGGGCCAGTCGGCACCCCACGCGGCGAGGAAGAAGCCCGGCTCGGTCTTCACGCTGTGGACCGTGTCGGAGTAGTTGTTGTCCTCCAGGCCCTGGAGCTTGACGGTGATGCCTGCCTTCTTGAGGGCGTCCTGGATCGCGGTCGCGATCTCGGGGCTCGTCTTGAAGTTCTGGGCGTTGTCGTGGGTCAGCGTGACCGTGAGCCCGTTCGGGTAACCGGCCTCCTTCAGCAGCTCCTTGGCCTTGGCCGCGTTGCCGCTGTCACCCGCCGGGAAGAGGTCGTACGGCGTGTAGCCGAAGGACTTCTGGTCGGGCAGGAAGGTGGTCGCGGGCTCGGCGAGGGCGCTGCCGCCCGCCGCGTTGATCACGGACGACCGGTCGACGGCGTACGAGATCGCCTGCCGGACCTTGGGGTTGTCGAACGGCTTGACCTTCGGGTTGAACGCTATGTAGTTCGTGTAGCCGAAGTGCCCGGTACCGACGCGCGCGGCGAGTTCCTTGTCGCCCGTGACCTTGGCGAGTTCGGCGGGGCCGAGGTTGGTGTCCGTCGTCACGGCGGCCGCGTCCGTCCCCCGGGACGCGGACAGCCGCTGGTTGATCACGGACGAGTCGAGCCCGGACTGCACGTCGATCCTGTCCGGGTACGCCTTGCGCTGGTCGTCGACGGCCGCCGACCAGTACGTGTTCCGCTCCAGCACCAGGTGCTCACCGTCGTTCTCGTTCTTCACGACCTTGTAGGGGCCGGACGAGATCGGGTGCTCCTCGTACTTCGTGCCCGTGTCCTTGGCCTTCGGGACCGGCGTGAACTGCGTCTGGGTGGCCAGGAACGGGAACTCGCCCTCGGGCTTGTTCAGGTGGAAGACGATCGTCCGGCTGTCCGGCGTCTCGATCGCCGGCAGCCCCTTGCTGTCCTTGTAGGGCCCCTGGTAGTCGGCGGCGCCGACCAGCCAGTCCCGCAGGTAGGGCGCGCCGCCGGAGAGTTCGGGGGCGAAGGAGCGCTCGATGCCGTACTTGATGTCGGCGGAGGTGATCGGGGTGCCGTCCTCGTACTTGAGGCCCGGCTTCAGGGTGTACGTCCACACGGTCGCGTTCTTGCTCGGGCGCCCGGTGTCGGTGGCCAGGTCGGGGACGACCTTGGTGCCGGCGGCGCCGTCCGCGCGGTTGCGGGTGGTGAGCGTACGGAAGACCAGGGAGGGCACGTTGCCGCCGCCGGAGGTGTACAGGCGGGCCGGATCGAAGTCCGACTGGGGGTCGGAGTTCAGGACGGTGAGCGTGCCGCCCTTGTGCGGCGTGGAGTCGCCACCGGAGCCGTTGGCATCGTTGTCCTTCGGCCCGCACGCGGCGGCGCCCGCTGCCACGACCAGGGCAAGCGAAACGTACGCCGCGCGGGCGCTGTTCACGGACGGGTGACGCATCGGAATGACGACCTCTCGGAAGGCAAGTCTCGATTGATGAGACAGATTGACGAGGAGTGAGACGAAAGTGAACAGACGTCTGCCCGGGCGTCAGGTCGCCGAGAGAGCCGTGACCCAGGTCACGGCGACAGAGGAAAAGCGCGACGCGAACGCCTGCGGGCGAGCGTCAGCGACAGTGAATGTCGGCCACGCAGAGCGCGGTCACGCCGATGAGCGCCAGCTCGATGGCGGCGCGCGCGGAGGCGTGAAGGGACGACATGCCCAGAAATATGTACGACCTTTCTGCGCATGTCAATGTGATGAATGAGCCACCTGTCAACTCTTGGGATACGGCCAGGGGTTGGGCAGACAGTGGATTCCGTCGTGGTCGAGGAACTTCGTCTGCTGCTGCATGACCGGCGCCGGCTCGCCGTCCTTGTCACAGGTCACATGGCCGTAGCCGAGCCGGTGTCCGACCTCGTGGTTGATCAGCATCTGCCGGTAGGCGTGGATCCTGTCGCCGTAGGTCTTGCTGCCCTGGGCCCATCTGTATGCGTTGATCATGACTCGTTCGGTGGCGGCCGAGTCGCAGGACACGTTGTCCTCGGTCGTGTCGAGGCCGGACTTGGCGCACCACTTGGCGGTGGTGCCGGGGCTGGCGAGCGTGATCACGAAGTCGGGCTTGCCGGAGGAGACACGCGCGAAGGTGCGGGCGCCGCCGTGGGCCCAGCTGCGGTCGTCGTTGAGCGTCTTCTGCACGGCCTCGGCGAACAGTCTGCCGTCCAGCCCGAGCCCCTGCTCCACGTCGACGCGGTAGGTGTACTTCCGCCCCTTGCCCGGCGCCTTCGCGCTCCCGGGCACGGTGGTGAACTTCCCGGATCCGGCCAGCTCGGCGCCGAGCGGGTACTTCTCGCCCATCGCCTGCTCGTACGACAGCGTCGCCACGCTCGGCGAGGCGGAGACAGACGGCGTCGTACGGCTGTTTCCGCGCGAGGCGGCGCCGTCGGTGGCCCGCGTCTCGCCCGTGGACGACTGCGACCGTGCGGCGCCGGCGTTCCGGCCGTCGACGACGTGGCCGACGACGATCACCGCGAGCACGGTGGTGACGGCGGCGGCCGCGACCCCGGCGAAGGTCCGGCTCTTGCCGCCCCCCGGCTGCGCGGGCTCGCCGGTGGGCGCGGCGTCGACGTCATCGGTGTCACCGCCGCCGGCTCCGGCCGGAAGCACCGAGGTGTGCGGGCCGACCCCGGGCGGATACGTTTCCGCGCGCTGGGCGCCGATCCGGGGGCGGGGCCCGAAGAGGTCGACGTCCTCGTCGAAGGCGTCGACATAGTCCTGCCGCGGGCTGCCGGGCCCGCCCTGCCTCTGCCGCGGTATGGACACACCGGCCGCCCTGAAGGCGGCACCGGCAGGCCCGGAAGCAGCACCAAGGGCCCCGGAGCCGGCCCCGGCGGCCCCACCCGGCCCGCCCCAGCCACCGCCCGCTTCACGCTGCTGGGGGTGCCCACCACGCACGCGTGGGACGCCATGCGCCGGGGTCCCGTCCGGGAAACGCGGGACGCCGTGCGCCGGGGTCCCGTCCGGGAAACGCGGCACCCCTCGAGCAGGTGTGCCGTCGGGCACGCGCGGGGTGCCCTGGGCGGGCGTACCGTCCGTGAAGCGCGGCGGTCCGCCCGCGGGTGTCCCGGCGGCCGGACGCGGCACCGGCACCCCCGCTGGCCCGCGCCCCCCGTCCCCCGGACCCGGCTTCTGGGCCGCGCGTACGTTCGCTATGTCCGCCGCGTCACCCTTGGGTGCCGGGCCGCGGCGGCTGTGGCGTCCCACTCCCCCCTCAGCTCCCCGTCCCCGGTGCGGTCGGGCCGCCGCCGATGGTCCGGGCAGCCGGTTGGTCGCCCGCCTCCACGGCGGCCGCGAGGAGTTCACGGAACGCCTCGGCCACCGTCTCCGGGTACTCCATCATCGCCACATGCCCGGCGTCCGGCAGGGAGAGCAGCCGGGAGTAGCGGAAGCTGCGCGCGGCCTTCTGTGCCATGCGGTAGCCGACGAGCTGGTCGCGGCCGCCGTAGATCAGCAGGGTCGGGGCGAGGACGCGCTCGGCCTGGCGCCAGAGCCCGTGCTGGCCGCCCAGGGTGTACGCGTTGACGATCCCGCGCGCGGACCGCGCCATCGCGTCCCAGAAGTACGGCAGCCGCAGCCGCCGTTCCAGTTCCTCGACCGCGTGCTGGAACGCCTCGGGCGTCACCCGGCTGGGATCGCCGTAGCAGAGGGCCAGCACGCCCCGTACCCGCTGTTCGGCCGTCCACTTGCCGGTCGTGCGGGTGAGGAGCCCGGCGACGCCGGGGAGCCCGAGCAGGACCGTCGGCACGGCGGTGCGCTGCACACGCAGCTCCGGCAGGGCCGGTGAGACGAGCGTGAGGGTGCGGACGAGGTCCGGGCGGGCGGCGGCGACGCGGGTGGCGACCGCGCCGCCGAGGGAGTTGCCGAAGAGATGGACGGGACCGCGGCCGGAGGCGTCGAGGTAGCGGATGACCGCGCGCGCGTGCCCGGTGACCGAGTAGTTGCCGTCGTCCGGTGGCGGCGAGTTCCCGAAGCCCGGCAGGTCGACCGCCTCGCCGTCCACGGCGTCTTCGAGCCGCTCCATCAGCTGCGACCAGTTCTGCGAGGAGCCGCCGAGCCCGTGGATGTACAGCGCGGGCGGCAGGCCCTCGCGCGCGGGCGGCCTGGCACGGACCGAGAGAGTGACGCCGGACAGCCCCACCGAGCGCAGCCGCTCACCCTCCGCGACTCTGACCGCCGCCGCCTCGGGGAGCACGCTGGTGGGCGGCACTGAGGGCAGCTCCGTCGAAGACATGGGCCAATGTTACGAGACGATCACACAGTGATTCATGTGTTCGGCGTCACACCGCCGTCGGGGGAACGGCCCTGGCCGGGCTCCGCATGGCATAGCGTCCGCATCCGGTGTCTCCTAGGCTCGTAAACAGGGCACCCGGTTGTGGCCTTCCCTGCTGTGCCAGGGACGTTCGAAGGAAGGGAGCCCACCATGACCTACGACCCCACCGACCCCGACGTGCTCGACGAAGCAGAGGCGGAGGACGCCCAGGAGATCGACGTCGAGGCCCCGGAGGGCGACACGGCCGAGCAGCACGCGGACGTCGCACCTTCCCACGACGACCCGCTCACCGGCGTGGACCCGGGCCGCGCCAACGAGGCCGATCTCATCGAACAGGCGCGTGTGGTCTCCCTCGACGAGGACGACTACCGCTGACCGCGACCAGCCTCCGGCGGGCCCACCTGGCCTGTCCGCGCTTCCCGGTGTTTCCGGGTGCGGCTTTCGCCGTCGTCCGGTACGTGAAATTCTGCGCTCGCACCGCGCACAGCACGGTTACCGAAAAGTACGATAGCCGCGCGGAGCGATCCGCATGTGGACCATCTTGGGAGGCGGCGTGACAGCCATCGAGCAGACAGAGGCGGCACGCCCGCGGGGCACTCGCCTGCCGCGCCGTGCCCGACGCAACCAGTTGCTGGGCGCCGCCCAGGAAGTATTCGTCGCGCAGGGGTACCACGCGGCCGCGATGGACGACATCGCCGAACGCGCCGGCGTCAGCAAGCCGGTCCTCTACCAGCACTTCCCGGGCAAGCTCGACCTCTACCTGGCCCTGCTGGACCAGCACTGCGAAGCGCTGATCCAGGCGGTGCGCGGCGCGCTCGCGTCGACGACCGACAACAAGCAGCGGGTCCGGGCGACCATGGACGCGTACTTCGGCTACGTCGAGGACGACGGCGGGGCCTTCCGCCTGGTCTTCGAGTCCGACCTGACGAACGAGCCCGCGGTGCGCGAGCGTGTCGACAAGGTCACCACCGAGTGCGCCGAGGCGATCTGCGAGGTCATCGCCGAGGACACCGGTCTGTCGCGTGCCGAGTCGATGCTGCTGGCCTCCGGCCTCGGCGGTCTCGCCCAGGTGGTGGCGCGTTCCTGGCTGCACAGCGACCGGACCGTCCCGCGCGACCAGGCGGTGCAGCTGCTGACGTCACTGGCATGGCGGGGCATCGCCGGCTTCCCGCTGCACGGCATCGAGTCCCACCACTGACGCCCTTGCCCGGAATTCCCGTTCTCTGTTCGCTCCTGGCGTGGTCGCGCGCAGCGTGTACGTCCCCTCACCGGGCTAATGTGTGCTGCGTACGGCGCGGAAGGTCGCGCACTTCACTGACCGTCGGAGGGACATAGCCGTGGAGGTCAAGATCGGCGTGCAGCACGCGCCCCGCGAGATCGTTCTGGAGAGCGGTCTGAACGCCGAGGAGGTCGAGCGCATCGTCGCCGACGCGCTGGCCGGCAAGTCACAGGTGCTGTCCCTGGAGGACGAGCGCGGCCGCAAGGTCCTGGTCCCCACGGACCGCCTGGCGTACATCGAGCTCGGCGAGCCGACGGTGCGCAAGGTCGGCTTCAGCGCGGTCTGACCACAGCAGCGCGGAGGGGCCGGGCGGACGGGGGTTCGCCCCGCCCCCCCCCCGGGGGGGCCCTAGACAATATGGGCCCAAAAAGACCGCGCAGGGGGGATGG
>NZ_JBFBJL010000066.1:0-48555 GCF_040686075.1 Streptomyces sp. NPDC086519 | reverse complement strand
CGCGGCGTGCGAGAGGATCAGGTAGCTGCCCGACGGCAGGGTGTCGACGAGGGCGCGGCCGATCCCGGGGGCACGACGGCCACGTAGGCAGCGGGGGCCGGCTGCGCCGCCGGGAGGGACCGCTGCGCCGCCCTGTCCGGTGCGCGGCGCCTACCGGTGCGTGCGCAGTCCGTCGAGGACGAGCGCGAGCATGCGAGGAGCCCGGTCCTCGGGGCCGGACGCGGCGCGCCAGAGCGCGCCGGTGAGTTGGAGAAAGTCGCCGGGATCGGCATCCGCGCGGATGGTGCCGTCGCTCTTGCCGGCGTCGAGGAGTTGCGTGAGGGCGGCGATGACGGGGCCGTAGCTCTGCTCGGTGATCGCCTGGTGCGCGCCGGCGCTGAGGGCGTCGCCGAGACCGTGCTTTCGGCGCATGGCCTCGACGAGGTCGGTCGTCCAGTGACGGAGCGCCTCCAGCGGCGGCATCCGGGCCAGCAGGTCGGACACGGTGCCGGTGATGCGCGCCACCTCTTCCTGGTAGACGGCCAGGACCAGCGCCTCGCGGGTGGGGAAGTTGCGGTACAGGGTGCCCGCGCCGACGCCCGCGCGCTGGGCGACCCGGTTCATCGAGACACCGCCGTCCTCGGCGAACGCCTCGCGGGCGGCCGCGAGGATGCGAGCCCGGTTCTCGCGAGCATCTGAACGAACCACAGGACCTCACTTGATAAGTGGAGAACTCTCCACTACGGTATCTGGAGAGTTCTCCACTTATTTTAGAGGGGCGTCATGCAGTACATCAAGCTCGGCACGACAGGCATGGACGTGTCACCGATCGCGATCGGCGCGATGACCTACGGCGAGCCCGACCGCGGACACCCCGTCTGGTCGAAGGGCGAACAGGACGCACGCCCGCTCATCAGGCACGCGCTGGAAGCGGGGATCAACTTCTTCGACACGGCGAACATGTACTCCAACGGTTCCAGCGAGGAGATCCTCGGCCGCGCGCTCAAGGACTTCGCGGACCGCGATGCCGTGGTGATCGCCACGAAGCTGCGCCATCCGATGCGGCTGGGACCGAACGGCCGCGGCCTGTCGCGCAAGGCGATCATGACCGAGGTCGACCATTCCCTGCGCCGCCTCGGCACGGACTACATCGACCTCTACCAGCTCCACCGCAACGACCACGCCACCCCGTGGGAGGAGACGCTGGAGGCACTCAGCGACCTCGTGAAGGCCGGCAAGGTCCGCTACCTCGGCGCCTCGTCCATGCACGCGTGGGAGTTCGCGAAGGCTCTGCACCTGCAGAAACAGAACGGCTGGGCGCGGTTCGTGTCGATGCAGGACCACTACAACCTGCTCGCCCGTGAGGAGGAGCGGGAGATGATCCCGCTGTGCCTGGACGAGGGTGTCGGCACGATCATCTGGTCACCGTTGGCCCGCGGCCGCCTCGCCCGCGCATGGGACGACGCCCGTTCGACGGCGCGCTCCGAGACGGACGGTGCGTATGCGGACCTGCTGTACGCGCCCCAGCAGGAGGCGTCCAACCGCGCGATCATCGACGCGGTCGGGCGGGTGGCGGAGGCTCACGGCGTCAGCCGTGCCCAGGTCGCGCTCGCCTGGCTGCGACGCCAGCCGGTCGTCACCGCCCCGCTGGTCGGCGCCGGCTCCGTCCGGCAGATCGACGAGGCCGTGGCCTCCCTCGATGTCGAACTCACCGATGACGAGGTGCGCGCCCTGGAGGCCCCGTACACCCCCCGGTACGACTGGCAGGGCATCTCCGACGAGGCCGAGATGGAGGCCATCCGCAAGCGCGTTCCCGGCATGGCGCTCTCGTGAACCCCGTCGTCCGCTCCGGCGCCGCCGCCCGCGCCTGAGCCCTCCTCGTCCTCCTCGGCCCGCTCGTGTCCGATCACCCTTGCTCAGGGGAGGCGCCGTCGGTCACGGCCGGGTCGGACAGCACCGCGCACAGGACGTCCAGCGCCCCCGACCAGGCGTGGTCGGGCGGGGTGCCGTAGCCGAGGACGAGGGCGTCGGGGGGTGCGGTGGCCGCGTCGGGGTGGCGGTGGCGCGGGGTGAGGCCGTCGAGGGCGAGGCCGCGGGCCGCGGCGGCCCGGATCACCCGGCTCTGGGTGCCGGGCGGCAGCCGCAGCACGACGTGCAGGCCCGCCGCGATGCCGGTGACCCGGATCGCCGGGGCGCGCTCGGCGAGGGCCCGGACCAGGGCGTCCCGGCGCCGCCGGTAGCGGGAGCGGGCCGCGCGGACGTGCCGGTCGTAGCCGCCGGAGGCGATGAACTCGGCCAGCGTCAGCTGGTCAAGCGCCCCGCAGGTGTCCACGCCGCCCTTGGCCGCCGTCACCTCCCCGGCCACCGCCGGCGGCAGCACCATCCAGGCCAGTCGCAGCCCCGGGGCCAGGGACTTGCTGGCGGTGCCCAGGTAGACCACCTCGTCGGGGGCGAGGCCCTGGAGGGCGCCGACGGGCCGGCGGTCGTAGCGGAACTCGCCGTCGTAGTCGTCCTCCAGGACCAGGCCGCCGGTGCGGCGCGCCCAGTCCACCACCGCCGCCCGCCGGTCGTGGTGCAGCGGCACGCCCATCGGGAACTGGTGGGACGGGGTCAGCAGCACCGCGGCCGGACGCCGGCCCAGTTCCGTGGTGTCCGTGCCGAGTTCGTCGAAGGGCAGCGGGACCTGGCTCAGACCGGCCGTGGTCAGCGACCGCCAGTGCTCGTCGAGGCCGTACGACTCCACGGCGATCGTGTCCGCCCCGCGGGCCCGCAGCATGCGGCCGAGCAGGCTCAGACCGTGTGCGAACCCGGCGCAGATCACGATCCGTTCGGGGTCGGCGCGCACGCCCCGGGCGCGGGCGAGGTAGGCGGCGAGCGCGCTGCGCAGTTCGGCGCGGCCGCGTGGATCGCCGTAGCCGAAGGCCTCGTTGGGGGCGGCGGTGAGGGCGCGGCGGGCGGCCTTGAGCCACTCGGTGCGCGGGAACGCGGAGAGGTCGGGGGAGCCGGCGCGCAGGTCGTAGGCGGGCCGGTGGGCGGCCCTGCCCGCGGGGGTCTGCGCCTGCCGCACCGGCGGCAGGCCCGTCGCGACCCGGGTGCCGGAGCCCTGCCGGGCGGTGAGCCAGCCCTCGGCGACCAGGTCGGCGTAGGCGTCGGCGACGGTGTTGCGGGCGATGGCCAGGTCGGCGGCGAGGGAGCGGGAGGAGGGCAGCCGGGTGCCGGGGAGCAGCCGGCCGCTGCGCACGGCCTCACGCAGGGCGTCGGTCAGGCCCCGGCGCAGGCCCGGTCCCGCGGCCGGCTCCAGGTGCAGATCGATCCCCAGAGTGGCCTGACCGGCCCGGCTGGCCCGAGGGGGCCGAGTGGGCCGGTCGGGTCGAGTGGCCCATGCATTCTCCATGCAAATGGACCATACCCCTGGGCTGCCCGGCTCCTAGGGTCGAGGCATGACCACTGAAGACACCCCCCAGTACGCGCCCGAGCACTCCCCCCGTCTGCCCTGGTCGGAGCTGGCCCCCGACGTCTACCGGGCGATGGTCCGGCTGGACACCGCCGCCCGCAAGGGCCTCGACCCGAAGCTCCTGGAGCTGGTGAAGATCCGGGCCTCGCAGCTCAACCACTGCGCGTTCTGTCTGGACATGCACAGCAAGGACGCGCTCGCGCAGGGCGAGAGCGTCGAGCGGATCATCCAGCTGGGCGCGTGGGAGGAGTCGGCGCACTTCTACACGGAGAAGGAGCTGGCGGCGCTGGCGCTGACGGACGCGGTGACCGTCCTGACCGACGGTTTCGTGCCGGACGACGTGTACGAGCGGGCCGCCAAGCACTTCGAGGAGGCGGAGCTGGCGCAGCTGATCGCCGCGATCACGGTGATCAACGCGTGGAACCGGTTCGGGGTGACCTGCCGTCTGGTGCCGGGGCACTACCAGCCGGGGCAGCACGCGTGACCAAGGCCGCGCTCTTCCGGGCTCTGCACCACGGGCGCATGCCCGGTGACCCGCTGATCCTGCCCGGCCCGTGGGACGCGGCCAGTGCCCGGGCCCTGGTGGAGGCCGGGTTCCCGGCCCTGGCCACGCCCAGCGCCGGAGTCGCGGCGAGTCTGGGGTACGCGGACGGCGAGACCCCGGCGGCGGAGATGTTCGCGGCCCTCGCGCGGATCACGCGGGCCGTGGACGTGCCGGTGTCGGCGGACGTGGAGGACGGCTACGGGCTGGCGCCGAAGGAGCTGGTCGAGCGCCTGCTGGAGACCGGGGCGGTCGGCTGCAACCTTGAGGACTCCAGCGGGGGTGTCCTCAAGGATCCGCACCAGCACGCCGAGTGGCTCGCCGAGGTCCGCGCGGCCGCCGGTGACCGGCTGTTCCTCAACGCCCGCGTCGACACCTTCGCCCGCGGGGTCACCGACCCCGACCGGGCGATCGAGCGAGCCGCGCTGTACGTCGCGGCCGGCGCCGACTGCGTCTACCCGATCCATGCCCCGGCCGCCGTACTCCCCCTGCTCCGCTCCGGCATCCAGGGCCCGCTGAACATGTACGCCCACCCGGACGGCACGAGCCCCGCGCCCGCCGAGCTCGGCGCGCTCGGCGCCACCCGGATCACCTTCGGCCCGGGCCTGCTGCGGCTGGCGCTGCGGTCGCTGCGGAAGTCCCTGACCTGAGGCCTGACGAGGAGGAACGGACGAGGAGGAGCGGACGGGGAGGAGCGGACGGGGAGCGGACTAGGAGAGCCACTTCTTCCACACCGACGGGTGGCTCTCCACCCACTTCCTCGCGGCCTCCTCGGGGCTCAGCTTCTGGTCGGCGATCATCAGGGAGACCTGGTCCTGGTCCTCGGTCGTCCACGTGAACTTCTTCAGGAAGGCCGCCGCCCTGCCGCCGCTGTGCGCGAAGTCCGTGTTGAGGTACTTCTGCAGCGGGGTGCGCGGATAGGCGCAGGCGACCTCGGCCGGGTCGGCGTCGCAGCCCTCCTTGTACGCCGGCAGCTTCACCTCGGTCATCGGCACCTTCTTGAACAGCCACTGCGGCGCGTACCAGTACGTGAGAAAGGGCTTCTTCTCCTTGGCGAACTGCTTGATCTGGGTGATCTGGGCGGCCTCGGAACCGGCGAAGACGACCTGGTAGTCCAGCTTCAGGTTGCTCACCAGCGCCTTGTCGTTGGTGACGTACGACGGCGAGCCGTCCAGCAGCTGCCCCTTGCCGCCGCTCTCCGCGGTACGGAAGAGGGAGGCGTACCTGTTCAGGTTCTTCCAGTCGGTGATGTCCGGGTGCTGCCTGACCAGATAGGCCGGCACGAACCACCCGATGTGCCCGGTGACCCCGAGGCCCCCGGCCCGGCTGATGGTCTTCTTCTCCTCGACGTACCGCTTCTCCTGGTCCGGGTGCCCCCAGTCCTCCAGGATCGCGTCGACGCGTCCCTGGCTGAGCGCGTCCCAGGCCGGGACCTCGTCGACCTGCACGGTGTCGACCCGGTAGCCCAGCTTGTGCTCCAGCAGGTACTGGGCGACGGCGACGTTGGACTGCGCGCCGACCCAGGACTGCACGGAGAGGGTCACGGTCTTCGCCCCCCGCGCGTCGGCGAACGGCGAGGCCTGCTTCGTCATGTCGGCGGCACCGCAGCCGGTGGTGAGGACGAGCACGGAGGCGGCGGCGACGAGTGCCGTACGGCGCATGGTCACGCTCCCTTCCTCATGCGGCGTTCCGTGGGCTGGGTGACCCGGTCGAGCATCAGCCCCAGGCAGACGATGGCGGCACCGGCGACCAGCCCGGTGGCCAGGTCGCCCTGGGCGAGACCGAAGGCGACGTCGTAGCCGAGGGCGCCACCGCCCACCAGCCCGCCGATGATGACGACGGCGAGGACGAGCACCACGCCCTGGTTGACGGCGAGCAGCAGCGCGGGCCGGGCGAGCGGGAGCTGGACCTGCCACAGCTGCTGGCGCCCGGTCGCGCCGAGCGAGCGCGCCGCCTCCAGGGCGGCCGGGTCCACCTGGCGCAGCCCCTGCGCGGTGATCCGTACGACGGCCGGCAGCGCGTAGACGACGGCGGCGGCGACGGCGGGCGCGCGGCCCACGCCGAACAGGGCGACCACCGGGATCAGGTACACGAACTGCGGCATGGTCTGGAAGACGTCCAGGACCGGCCGCAGGGCGCGCTCCACCCGGTCGCTGCGGGCGGCGGCGACACCGGTCGCGAAGCCCAGCGCAAGGGTCACGGCGACGGCCGCGAGCACCTGGGACAGCGTGTCCAGCGACGGCTCCCACACCCCCAGCACGCCGATCGCGGCCATCGCGAGAACGGCGGTGAGCGCGGTGCGCCAGGTGCCGATCAGCCAGGCCAGGGCGGCGACCACGAGCAGCACCGCCCACCAGGGCAGCCACCGCAGCCCGTCCCGGAGCGGGTCGAGGACCCAGGTGGTGAAGTGCCCCGCCCAGACCGCCGTACCGCCGACCACCGGCACACCCGAGTACAGATGGGCGGTCAGCCAGTCCACGGCGCGGTTGACGGGTTCGGCGAAGTCCAGGGTCCAGGCGGTGGGCCAGTCGAGGCGGCCGAGGAGACGGGCGGCGAGCGCGACGGCGACGGTGGCGCCGAGGCCGTACCGGAGGCCGACGGGGGACTTTCGGACGTCGTCGCGCTCGCCCGCCGCCGCGGTGACGCGGTCCAGGACGACCGCGAGCAGCACGATCGGAACACCGGCCGCGAGGGCCGCGCCCACATCCACCGAGGCGAGCGCCTGGTAGACGCGGTCGCCGAGGCCGCCGGCGCCGATCACGGACGCGATGACCGCCATCGACAGCGCCATCATGATCGTCTGGTTGAGGCCGAGGAGGAGTTCCCGGCGGGCCAGCGGGATCCGCGCGGTCAGCAGCCGCTGCCGGCGGGTGGCCCCGAGCGACTCCACGGCCTCCAGGACCTCGGGGTCGGCGCCGCGCAGGCCGAGGGCGGTGAGCCGGGCCATGGGCGGGGCGGCGTAGACGACGGTGGCGAGGACGGCCGCGGGGACGCCGATGCCGAAGACCAGGACGACGGGGAGGAGGTAGGCGAAGGCGGGCAGCACCTGCATGGTGTCGAGGACCGGGCGCAGGGCGCGGTGCAGCCGGTCGGAGAGACCGGCCCCGAGGCCGAGGACCAGTCCGACGGCGACGGAGGCGAGGACGGCCACGACCATCAGCGCGAGGGTCTGCATCGTCGGCACCCACATCCCGAGGGCGCCGCAGGCGAGGAACGCGACCGTCGTGCCCACGGCGAGCCCGGCCCCCGCGACGCGGTGGGCGACGGCGGCGGCGAGCACGGTGACTCCGGGCCAGCCCGCGGCGAGGAGGGTGAGGTAGACGGCGCGGACGGTGAGGACGACGGCGTTGCTGAGGTAGCCGAAGAAGTAGAGGAAGAGGGGGTGGGTGTCGCGGTTGTCGATGACCCAGTCGCTGGCGGAGGAGAGGGGGGAGGAGAGGTCGACGGTGAGGGAGTGGGGCCAGGCGGCCGACGGCCAGTGGGAGTGGGCGACGGGGACGAGGATCGCGGCGGCCACGGCCAGGGCGAGGAGCTTACGGGCGGCCCGGCCGGCGGGGAGCGCCACTCTGTGACGGGCCGGAACAGTGATCGTCACCATCAGACGCCCTCCGGGTCGGTGCGGGGCGCAAGGGGTGTCACTTGCCCGCGCTCGCGGGGTGCCGCCCCAGCGGTACGACTGCCCGTGGCTGAGGAGGCAGCGCCGCCATCGGCTGCGGCTGGGTCGTCATGGCCGCCTGCGGTTGGGGGGCGTTCCAGCTGGGGCTGCGGATCCCTGCTCAGGGGCGCGGGGAACGGCGCGACCGGCCCACCACCGCCCGCAGCCGAAAAACTGCCCGCGTCGGCCTTCGCCACGACGCCGAGCAACGTGTCGGCGTCGACCACGCCCACGCACCGGCCGTCCTCCACGACCCGTGCCGGGACACCGGTCCCCGCGACCACGTCGATCGCCTCGGCGACCGTCGCCTCCGGGCCGACCGCGGGGCCGTCGGCCTCCCCGGCCTCCCCCGGCGCCCGCATCGCCGTGCGGACGGTCAGCACCTGCTCGCGTGGCACGTCCCGGACGAACTCACGGACGTAGTCGTCGGCCGGAGAGCCGACGATCTCCTCGGGGGTGCCGAGCTGGACCACCCGGCCGTCCCGCATCAGGGCGATGCGGTCGCCGAGTTTGAGCGCCTCGGAGAGGTCATGGGTGATGAAGACCATCGTGCGGCCCTCCTCGCGGTGCAGGCGGATCACCTCCTCCTGCATGTCCCGCCGGATCAGCGGGTCGAGCGCGCTGAACGGCTCGTCGAAGAGGAGGACCTCGGGGTCCACGGCCAACGCCCGTGCGAGGCCGACCCGTTGCCGCTGCCCGCCGGACAGCTGGCCGGGGCGGCGCCGCTCCATGCCGTCGAGGCCGACCTTGGCGACGACCTCGGCCGCCCGCTCGCGCCGCTCGGACCTGCCGACGCCCTGGATCTCCAGGCCGTACGCCACGTTGTCGAGGACGGACCGGTGCGGAAGGAGCCCGAAGTGCTGGAAGACCATCGCGGCGCGGTGCCGGCGCAGTTCCCGCAGCCGGCCCTTGTCCATCGCGCGGACGTCCTCGCCGTCGATGGCGATGGTGCCGGCGGTGGGCTCGATGAGCCGGGTCAGGCAGCGGACCAGGGTCGACTTCCCGGAGCCGGACAGGCCCATCACCACGAAGACCTCGCCCTTGCGCACGTCGAAGGAGACGTCGCGGACGGCGGCCGTGCAGCCGGTGCGGGTACGCAGGTCGCCGGGCGAGAGGCGGGCCAGCTCGGGGTCGGCCGGGACGCGGTCGGCGTGGGGGCCGAAGACCTTCCACAGACCGTCGACGGAGAAGACAGGGGTCGTACCGCTCATCACGCGCCGCCCTTCAGGAGGTCCACGGCTTTCTCGCCGACCATCAGCACCCCGATCATCGGGTTCACGGCCGGCATCGCCGGGAAGACGGAGGCGTCGGCGATCCGGATGCCGTCGAGGCCGCGGATGCGCAACTCCGGGTCGACCACCGCCAGTCGGTCATCGACCGCGCCCATCTTGCAGGTGCCCGCCGGGTGGTAGACCGTGTGGGCGACCCGGCGGGCGTACTCGCTCAGCTCGGCGTCGCCGACGATCTCCGGGCCGGGGCACACCTCGCGCTTCAGCCAGCCCGCCAGCGGCTCGGTCCGCGCGATCTCGCGGGCCAGGCGGATGCCGTCGACGAGCGTGCGGCCGTCGTAGTCGTCCGCGTCGGTGAAGTAGCGGAAGTCCAGGGCGGGCTTCACGGACGGGTCGGCGCTGGTCAGGAAGAGCCGGCCGCGGCTGCGGGGCTTGGGGATGTTCGGGGTCATCGAGACGCCGTGCGCGGGCCGTTCGTAGCCCAGTCGCTCGGGGTTGTCGGTGAACGGGACCTGGTAGAAGTGGAACATCAGGTCCGGGCCCGCGTGTGCGGGGTCGCGGCGGACGAACAGGCCCGCGTCGGAGTCCATCGCGGAGTTCTCCGGGATCGGGCCGTTCGTCTCCCAGACGATCACCGACTCGGGGTGGTCGAGGAGGTTCTCGCCGACACCCGGGAGGTCGTGCACGACCGGGATGCCGAGCGCTTCGAGGTCCTCGGCCGGGCCGATGCCGGAGTGCAGGAGGAGACGCGGGGAGTCGACGGCGCCCGCGCACAGGACGACCTCGGCGCGGGCCCGTATCAGCAGCTCCGCGCCGTCCTTGGTGCGGACGCGCACCCCCTCGGCCCGGCCGCCGTCCAGTTCCAGCCGGTAGGCCCAGGTCTCGAGGAAGACACGCAGGTTGGGTCGCTTGTCCAGCACCGGGTGGAGGTAGGCCACCGACGCGCTGGACCGCTTGTTGGTCTCGGGGTGGTAGGCGAGGTCGAAGAAGCCGACGCCCTCGGTGAACGGACGGCGGTTGAAGCCCTCCACACGCGGGACGCCCAGCGCCCGCCGGGCCGCGTCCACGAAGTCGCGGGCGACGGCGTTCCGGTCCTTCTCGTCGACCGGGACGATGTTGTTGAGGAGGCGGGCGTAGTAGGCCTCCATCCGCACCGCGCCCCAGCCCTTGGCTCCCGCCTCCTCCCACTCGTCCCAGTCGGAGGGCAGCGGCTTGAAGGCGATCAGGGTGTTGTGGCTGGAACAGCCGCCCAGCACCCGGGCGCGGCTGTGCCGGATGTGGGAGTTGCCGCGCGGCTGCTCGGTGGTCGGGTAGTCGTAGTCCAGTTCGCCGCCGAGCAGGCCCGTCCAGCGGCGCAGGGTGAGGACGTCGTCGCGGCCGACGTCGCTGGGGCCGCCCTCGATGACGGCGACCGTGACGTCCGGGTCCTCGGTGAGGCGGGAGGCGATGACGGAACCGGCGGTTCCGCCGCCTATGACGACGTAGTCGAATTCCTGGGGATGCGGGGTGTGATCGGGCATGGGGTGGTTACTCCTGGGGGGTGGGAGAACGGGGCGGAGCCGGTTCGCCGGCCGGGCGTTGTGGGGGCTCAGCCGGCGAACCAGCGCACCGGCTTCGGCGCGAGGTTCTGGTAGACGTGCTTGGTCTCGCGGTACTCGGCGAGCCCGGCGGGCCCCAGTTCGCGGCCGGTCCCGCTCTTTCCGAAGCCGCCCCACTCCGCCTGCGGGAGGTAGGGGTGGTAGTCGTTGATCCAGACGGTGCCGTGCCGCAGCCGCCCCGCGATCCGGCGGGCCTTCCCGGCGTCCGTGCTCCACACGGCGCCCGCGAGGCCGTACTCGGTGTCGTTGGCGAGGGCGACCGCCTCGTCATCGGTGCGGAACGTCTCGACGGTGAGGACCGGGCCGAAGACCTCCTCGCGTACGACCCTCATCCCGCGGTGGCACTGGTCGAGGACGGTGGGCTCGTAGAAGTAGCCGGAGGCGGGGCGGTCGGCGGACGGTTCGGGGCGCTTGCCGCCCGCGCGCAGCACCGCGCCCTCCGCCAGCGCCGAGGCCACGTACGCCTCGACCTTGGCGCGCTGCTGCTCGGAGACGAGGGGGCCGCACTCGACGCCGTCCGCGGTGCCGCGGCCGAGCCGGATCCGGGCGGCGCGGCGGGCGAGTTCGGCGACGAACCGCTCCCGGAGCGGCTCCTCGACGATCAGCCGGGCGCCGGCCGAGCAGACCTGGCCGCTGTGCATGAAGGCCGCGTTGAGGGCCTGGTCGACGGCGGTGTCGAAACCTTCCTGCGTGGCGCAGGCGTCGGCGAAGACGACGTTGGGGTTCTTGCCGCCCAGTTCGAGGGCGACCTTCTTGACGGTGGGCGCGGCGGCCTGGGCGACCTTGATGCCGCTGGCCAGGCCGCCGGTGAAGGAGACCAGGTCGACGTCGGGGTGCTCGGCGAGGCGGGCGCCGACGGTGTGGCCGGGCCCGGTGACGAGGCCCGCGACTCCGGCGGGCAGCCCGGCCTCGGCCAGCAGCCCGATCAGCGCGACCGTCGTCAGCGGGGTGAGTTCGCTCGGTTTCACCACGAACGTGTTGCCGGCCGCGAGCGCCGGGGCGATCTTCCAACTCGCCTGGAGCAGCGGGTAGTTCCAGGGCGTGATCAACGCGCACACGCCCACCGGTTCGGACCCGACGACGCTGTGGACGTCCGCCGAGCCGGCGTCGACCACCCGGCCCGCGCCCTCCGCCGCCACCAGGTCGGCGAAGTAGCGGAAGGCGTCGGCGACGCAGTCGATGTCGACGCGGCCCTCCTCGACGGTCTTGCCCGCGTCCCGGCTCTCCAGCAGCCCGAGCTGTTCGCGGTCGCGTACGAGGAGGTCGGCCACCCGGCGGAGCAGGGCGGCGCGCTCGGCGACGGGAGTCCGGGGCCAGTCGCCGGTGTCGAAGGCGCGCCGGGCGGCCGCCACCGCCGCCTCCGCGTCCTTCTCGTCACCCTCGGCGACCACGGTGAAGGGCAGGCCGTCCGCGGGGTCGATGATCTCGCGCGTCGCGCCGGAGGCGGCTGCCAGCCACTCGCCTCCGACATGGATGGTCGCTCGTGCCGTGCTGTCCGCCATGATCGGTATTGCCTTCCGTTCCTGTTCGGCACCCCGGTGTGGCGTTCGGGTCACACTCGGGGACCGCCAGCACCTGCCCTCGGCCTCGGATTGCATGCGCAATCGTCGGCCGGAAGTGTGCGGCGTCACTGAACAGCCGGACAGAACGGGACAAACAGTCTTCGGTGGGCGAGGGGCCGAGCCGCTTGCGGGTTCAGGACGTGGCGCTCGCCGATGCGGCGGGCATGGCGTGCCGGGGCCGGTTCCGGGTCGAGATCTGGCCCACGAGCTCCCAGAAACAGACCAGGGCGGTGACGGGCGGGATCCCGAAGATCACTAAGGACAGCAGCGCGTGGGAGGAGTGGCTGATGCACAGGCCCACGGCCACGGCGGAGGCGGCCAGCACGACGCACCAGGACCGCCGCGCGCTCCGGCGCTGCGCGGTGGCCCGCAGGACGGACAGCGCCGCCACGAACCACGGGCCGTAGACGGTCAGCGGCCAGTACCGCGCCAGCCCTCCGGGGAGCACCGACGAGGCGATGCCGCGCAGTTGCGCGTAGGAGTAGCAGACGGACCAGGCCAGCATGAACACCGCGCACAGCGAGACCGCCACGATCAGGAGCGTGATGTGCGTGAAGCTCCGGCCGCCGTCGAGCAGGTGGGAGTCGCGGCGGACCCGGCGGCGGCCGCCCCGGCGCTGGGCCGGCACGTCCAGCAGGGTGGGGGCCGCGTTCACACCGGTCGGTGCGGACAGTATCTGCGCCAGTTCCTCGACCGGGTCCCAGTCGTTGTGCGCACCGTCCGGCTCCGGGACGCCCCAGGCGTGGTCGTAGAGACCGGGGTGATCATAGAAGCCGGTGTGGTCGTAGAGCCCCGGACCTGAGTCGTGCTGAATCCCGTCCATCGAATTAACCTCCGCACCCTGTCTCAGGACGCCCCGTACAGATCCGCCAGAGTCCGCCGATATTCGCTTTCCATCGTATTGATTCTCTTCAGGAAATCATCGAGCAGGTCCGAGCATGAGGTGATATCCATACCACCGGGCCAGCGCAGCACGGTAGTCGGATGATCTTCTGCTGTGCACCAGTCCAATCGCGTCACGGTCACCTAACGACCGCCACCCGGGGCAGGATTTGGAGCGTTCGGGGGAATTCAGTCACCCGGAAGAGGCGACGGGGAAGAAATTATGAATATGCGGCTGATTGCACTCCGCGAATACTGAAATTAAATGAACGAAGATCTGACCGGTCCGGGAGCGGCACCTCGGCACGCCGGCCGGCCGGTCAGAAGCCGGCCGGCGGGTCCTCCCCCACGCGTCCGTCGATCGACTCACGGATCAGGTCGGCCTGTCCGACGTGCCGGGCGTACTCCTCGATCATGTCCGTCAGCAGCCGGCGCAGGCTGGGCCGCGCGCCGCTGCGGGAGGTGTACGCGATCAGTGCACCGGCGTCCCCGCCGGCCGCCGCCCGGCGCAGGGCGGTCCGGGACCGGGCCACCGCCGCCTCCCACAGCCCGTAGAGCTCCTCGGGGCTGTCGGCGGCGGCCGACCGCCACTCCCAGTCGGGCTCGGCGTCCCAGTCCACCGCGTCCCACGGGGCGGGCAGCTTCTCCCCCAGCAGCCGCACGGTG
The DNA here is from genome assembly GCF_040686075.1 of Streptomyces sp. NPDC086519. Taxonomy (NCBI): domain Bacteria; kingdom Bacillati; phylum Actinomycetota; class Actinomycetes; order Kitasatosporales; family Streptomycetaceae; genus Streptomyces; species Streptomyces sp. NPDC086519. The sequence goes on along the minus strand of NZ_JBFBJL010000066.1, from coordinate 34,989 downwards.
AAGTACTGGTCCTCCACGAGGGCGAGGTGCTTCAGCAGGCCGCCGAGGGTGAGAGCGGAGGGCGCGAGGCGACTGCCGAGCGCCGCTGCGCCGAGCCCCTCGCTCTTCCAGGCGAAGGTGCGCCGCTGCCGCTCCAGAGCCCCGATGAGGGTGTCGAGTTCGCTGCCGGCGACGGGCGGCTCCCACCACACGGCCGACCGGGTGTCATCAGTCATGCCCCGAAGACTACGATCCGCCACTGACAACGGCCCTGGATCCGCCGGTCTTCAACTGCCGACCGGCACCCCCGAGCGCCGTCCGCGCGTCGACGGCGACCGGTTCGCCGGCCTCGGCGTCCGGCCCGGCCGACAGGTCCGGGTCCTGGTCGCCGGCCGCACCCCGCGGACGTACTCGGTGACGCCGGGGAGCACGGGAACGGGCCCCGTCCCGGTGGAGACCGGAACGGGGCCCGTTGTGTGCGGGAGGCTCAGATGAGGCCGAGGGCGCGGACCGCGTCGCGCTCCTCCGCCAGCTCCTTGACCGACGCGTCGATGCGGGCGCGGGAGAACTCGCTGATCTCCAGGCCCTGGACGATCTCGTACTTGCCGTCCTTGGTGGTGACCGGGAAGGAGGAGATCAGGCCCTCCGGGACGCCGTAGGAGCCGTCCGACGGGATGCCCATGGAGGTCCAGTCGCCGTCGGCGGTGCCGTTGACCCAGGTGTGGACGTGGTCGATGGCGGCGTTGGCGGCGGAGGCCGCGGAGGACGCGCCCCGGGCCTCGATGATGGCCGCGCCGCGCTTGGCGACGGTCGGGATGAACTCCTCGGCCAGCCACTTCTCGTCGTTCACGACCTCGGCCGCGTTCTTGCCGGCGACCGTGGCGTGGAAGATGTCGGGGTACTGGGTGGCGGAGTGGTTGCCCCAGATGGTGAGCCGCTTGATGTCGGCGACCGTCGAGCCCGTCTTCTTCGCGAGCTGGGTCAGCGCGCGGTTGTGGTCGAGGCGGGTCATCGCGGTGAAGCGCTCCGCCGGTACGTCCGGCGCGGCGGCCTGCGCGATCAGCGCGTTTGTGTTGGCCGGGTTGCCGACGACCAGGACCTTGATGTCGTCCGCGGCGTGGTCGTTGATGGCCTTGCCCTGCGGCTTGAAGATGCCGCCGTTGGCCTCCAGGAGGTCACCGCGCTCCATGCCCTTGGTGCGCGGGCGGGCGCCGACCAGCAGGGCGACGTTGGCACCGTCGAAGGCGACGTTCGGGTCGTCGGAGATGTCGATGCCCGCCAGGAGCGGGAAGGCGCAGTCGTCGAGCTCCATGGCGGTGCCCTCGGCGGCCTTGAGCGCCGGGGTGATCTCCAGGAGGCGGAGCCGGACCGGCACGTCCGCTCCGAGCAGCTGGCCGGAGGCGATGCGGAAGAGCAGGGCGTAACCGATCTGGCCGGCCGCGCCGGTGACGGTGACGTTCACGGGAGTGCGGGTCATGGCGTTCTCCGTATGACAGCTGGCGGTGGGCGTCCTTGCCCTGGGTGCCCTGGGGTGCGGACGTACAAATGATCGATCTCTTGGTATCAAGAGATCCACCGGTCAGGCTATCGCGCATCGGGGATGCCGCAGAGCGAGGGGTCGGTGTGGCTCACCCCACAAAAGAGGCGGCCGCCTGTCCGGGAGAGGTGGGGCAGGACGGCCGCCACTCGGGGGTACCGGTTTCCGGCCTCCCGTGGGGGGATACGTGTCGCGTGCCCAGGAAGGAGGCCGGCATTCCTGTGTGCCGCCGGTTTCTTCGTCTGCCGCCGGCACTGCCGCGGGGCACTGGGGGCTGCCACCCCCTGAGCCCCGCTGTCGGCCTTCGGCCTTTGGCCTCGTCCTCGGCCTCGTCCTCGGCCTCGGACGCCGGACGGGCCGACGGTCAGACCTCTGTCACCCCGTGCACCCTCGCTGCCCCGACGCCAGCGTGGCGCAGGCCTTCGCCGCCGCCGCGTCCCGCACCGCCACCATCGGCGTGTAGGCGATCGTGTCGCCGGTGGCCGTGATGGAGCCGCGTTCCGTGGTGGTGCCGGCCGTGACCCGGACCGAGTCGCCCTGGGCGGCGCCCGTGATACGGCCCCACGCGGCGCCGCAGGTCCTGCTGTAGCGGACCTCCAGGGTGGTCGCGCCGACCGTGACGGTCTTGGCCGTGGTCACGAGGTCGCCGCTGCACCCCATCGCCTCCGCGTCCTTGCCGGTGCAGCCGGCGCCCGCGCACTTCACCCCGGCCGGAAGGGCGCTGCTGGTGCCGGTGGACGGGGTGGCCGAGGCACCGCTGCCCTGGTTCTTCTTCCCGCCGCCGTCGCCTCCGGTGAGGAAGAGGACCGCGGCGACGACCACGACCACGCCGACGACCCCGGCGAGGAACATCGACAGCCGACGCCTGCCGCCGCCGGGCGGGGCGGCGGGCGGGGGCGCGGCGGGGCCGCGGGAGCCGGTGCCCTCGCGGCGGTTCGCGTCGGGGGCCGTCGGCTGGGGCGGGATGGTGGGCGAGACCCCCGCCGGCCCGGCGATCCCCGGCATCGCCACGGCGCCGGCCGCCCGGCGCGGCTTCCTGCCGCCATCGGCGGCGGTCGTGGACGCGGACCCGGATGTGGCCGGCGGCGCACCGAACTCCCCCAGCGCGGCCCGCGCCTGGGCGATCCGGATCGCCTCCATGGTCATGTCGTGGCGCATCTCCGAACGGCTCCAGGCCCGTTCGGCCAGCTCCCACATGGTCGTGAGGTGGACGGGATCGGTGCCGGTGACCTCGGCGAGCGCGACCACCGCGCCCTTGGGCGCCAGCAGACGGCCGTTGAGATAGCGCTCCCAGGACGACTTGGCGTAGCCGGTGCGGTCGGACAGTGCCGCGACGCTCAGCCCACCGCGGTCCACGAGCCGCCGCAGCTGGGTCGCGAACTCCTTGACCTGCGGATCGAGTTCATCCGGCAGAGCTTTCCAACGAGGCATTGCTTCCCCCCTCCATTCCCGATCCCCTTTCCCCAGACTTACTCCGGTTTCCACCGGTTTCCCCCGACTCTCCCGGCTCCACCGGCTCCACCGACTCCACCGGTTTCCCCGATCCAGTGTGCGCCGGTTCGGGGGTCCGCCGGTTCGGCGCCGTTTCCCACCCCGCGCCTCCCCCGTACGCGCGGTGCCCCGCGGCGGCCCCCGTTCTGGCTACCCACCGGGATGCGGCAGCCCCGGGAAGACAGTCCCCGGGCAGGGGGCGCACAGGAGCACTGGGCCGCCCGGCAGCACCGTCGCACGCCGACCGCCGTACGGTCCAACGGGCCTCCGGCTCGTCCCGCTGGGAGACGCCACTCCGGCCCCACGCGCAGCAAAGTGGGCACTTCCAGCCGCCTCCACCCGCTCCAGCGGCCGAAGTCGGGCGAATGCCGACGTACGCACGGCCGGGCGACACCGTGCACATCTCCGAGATGTTCCGCCTCGTGCGCGGCACCCGGCCCGTATCCGCCAGCGCCCTCGCCGAGTGACCACCGCGCCGCTTGCGGCTGGTGACACGGTTCTTACCGGCACCCCAGATCACAGGGGCGCACAGCTCACCCGAGCGTCACGGCACCGACGACCGCCACAAGGAGCAGCGCGAGCAGCAGCAGGACCGCGTACAGCAGGAGGCGGCTGTGCGGGTGGGGCGCCGGGTCCTGCTCGGGCCGGTCCCACCACGGGAGGGTCGGATCGTCCTCGTACCCCTCCGCCTCCCCGGCGCCCGGCGGGCCGTCCGGCGCGGTCGCCGGGCGCGGCCAGGCCTCGACGGCGAGTTCCCAGCGCACGGCGTGCCGTTCGGCGTCGGCACCGGCCAGGCCCGCGACCCGGCACAGCGCGACGACGGCCTGGCGGGGCGGCGGCTGCACCGCGTTGAGATAGCGCTGCCAGGAGGACTTGCTGTACGCGGTGCGGGCCCCCAGCGCGACCAGGCTGAGGCCGGTGGCGTCCTTGAGGAGCCGCAGTTGCTCCACGAAGTGCCGTACCTCCGGCGGGAGTCCCTCCGGCAGCGGCTGCCAGCCGCCCATCACACACCTCCACGGCCTGCATCGCTGCCCGCCAGTTGCCCGCCAGTTGCCCGTCGGCTGCCCGTCGGCTGCCCGTCGGGTGTCAGGCAGTTGCCAGTTCAGAGCCGGTGACGACGGCGGGCGGCGGGACGGTTCCCACGGGCCGCGTCGGTACGGGCGGCCCGTAGCGGAACCGTCACCTCTCTGCCACAGCCGGCGGACAGCCGTTGAACAGCCGCCGCCCGCTGGGAAGGCTGGTTCCGGACGGCGGTCCGTCCTGCTCGGGGGAGGGGACGGGCCGCCTTTCGGTCAGCTCCAGGGGACGGACCACCGGTCGGCCGGCCGGTCAGTCCGCCGGGTTGCCCGGCGTCACCAGCCCCGTCTCGTACGCCACCACCACCGCCTGCGCCCGGCTGCCCAGGTCGAGCTTGGTCATGGTGCGGTTGAGGTGGGTCTTCACGGTCGCCTCGCTGATGTAGAGGCGGTCGGCGATCTCCAGGTTGGACAACCCGCGCGCGGTGAGCTTGAGGACCTCGACCTCGCGGGAGGTCAGCACGTCCAGGCCGGGCGGTGACACGGCGCCGGGGCCGTGCCGGCGGGCGAAGGCCTCGACCAGGCGCCGGGTGACGCTGGGCGCGAACAGGGCGTCGCCGCCGTCCACCGCGGTGATGGCGGTCAGCAGCCGTTCGGGGCCGGAGTCCTTGAGGAGGAACCCGGAGGCGCCGGCGCGCAGCGCGCCGTACACGTACTCGTCGAGGTCGAAGGTGGTGAGGACGAGGATGCGGGGCGCGGGTCCGGCCGCCTGGGCGAGGATGCGCTCGGTGGCCTCGATGCCGTTGACGCCCGGCATGCGGATGTCCATGAGGACGACGTCGGGCCGGGTCTCGGCGGCCAGCCGCACCGCCTCCGCGCCGTCCCCCGCCTCGCCGGCCACCTCGAACCCGGGGGCGGCCTCCAGCAGGCCCACCAGCCCGGCGCGGATGAGGAACTGGTCGTCGACCACGAGCACTCTGGTCATCCGGTACGGTCGTCCCCCCGCCGTGCGAGTGCGGCCGAGGTCGGCAGGGTCAGCTCGACCGCGAAGCCGCCCTCGGAGCGTGGGCCGACACTGATCGTCCCGCCGTAGAGCTTGGCCCGCTCACGCATACCAATCAAGCCATGGCCTGCGCCCGTTCGCATTCTGTCCGGATTCACCCCCTCCCCGTCGTCGAGGACGGACACGGTCAGCTCGCTGGCCCCGTACCGGAGCAGCACGCGCGCGTGGGCGCGGCCGGCGTGCTTGAGGACGTTGGTGAGCGCCTCCTGGACCACGCGGTAGGCGCACAGCTCGACGCCGGGCGGCAGCGGCCGGGGCGCGCCCTCGACGACGAAGCCGACGGGCAGTCCGCCGGACCGCACCCTCTCGACGAGTTCGGCCAGCCGCTCCAGGGTCGGCATGGGAGCGCGCTCGGCGGCCCGCGGGTCCTCGTCCCTGAGCACCTCGAGCATGCGCCGCAGCTCGTCCAGGGCCTCCCCGCTGGTGTCGGCGATGGTGCCGAGCGCCCCGCGTGCCTTGCCGGGGTCGGACTCGAAGACGAACCGGGCGAGCCCCGCCTGCACGGAGATCACCGACATGTGATGGGCGACGACGTCGTGCAACTCCCGGGCGATCCGCCCCCGTTCCTCGACGACCGCGCGCCGCGCCCGCTCGGCCTGCTCGGCCCGCAGATGCCGGGTGAGCGCGGCCGACCGCTGCGCGAGATGCCCGAACCAGACCAGCACCGAGGAGTACAGCACCGCCTGCGTGACGACGGACGGCATCGAGGAGCCGTGGGTGACGATCCCCGCGTACAGCCACATGCCCGTCATGCAGAGGGCGCAGCCGACGGCGACCCGGACCGGCCGTAGCGACGCGATCGTGTACAGCGCCAGCAGGGAGCCGAAGGTGCACACCACGGGCCAGAAGCCGAGGCTGACGTAGACGATCGAGGCGGCCTGCATGACGGCGAAGACCGCGACCGGCCACCGCCCGCGCAGGGCGACGGGCAGGTGCGCCAGCCCGATCAGCGCGTACGCCCGCGCGTCGAGCTGTGGCCACCCCTGGGCGGGCGACTCGCGCCCCAGGAACACGGCCGTCACGACCGTCATGCACGCGATGAGCGTGTCGACGGCGAGTGGGGGCAGGTTCCGCGGTCGCATCGCCGCAGCGTAACGCGGGCCTCGGAAACGGCGAGTCCATCGCCTGACGTACCGCGGAAGTTGTAGACGGTTCAACCGGGGGTGGGATTCGCGGACGCAGCCGGATCCCTACCTTCGAACCGGGGGAGGAGGCCCGCACCCACCGGGGGAGGTGCGGGCCATGCCTTGCTTCTCAGGCGCCGTGCCTGCTACTCAGGCGCCGTGCCTGCTACTCGGGCGCGTGCCTGCTACTCGGGCGCGTGCCTGCTACTCGGGCGGGTGCCGAACGCCTGGGGACCAGCGCCCCGTGAGGGGGCGGGGCCGTGTCCCCTGTGCGGCTAGCGCCGCGCGGGCGCGAGCGGTCGCCGACGGCCCGCAGCCGGGACCGGACCCGCTAGTTCCTCATCGTGAAATGCAGCGTGTCCTTCAGATAGGGGATCACCAGCCACGGCTTCGGCTGCGCCATCAACGCCAGCAGCACGATCGCCAGCCCCAGCACCCCGTACGTCACGATGTCCGTGAACCGCGACCGGACCGCCAGCATCCCCACGCTCGGCAGTATCCAGCGCATCACCGCCCCGCCCAGCAGCGCCGCCCCGATCAGCAGCGCACCCACCCGGAACTGGTCCAGCGAGGTCAGCAGCAGCCCCACCGCGACGGTCGCCAGCACCACCAGCACCGGCCACTGCCGGGCCGGCGCCGGCAGATCCCCCGACGCCGCCCTGCCGCCCCCTTCGGGGCGTGCCGTGTCCCGGGTGAACAGCGGGAAGCGCCGGGTCGCCCGGCGCCTCGCGCCCTGCTCGTGACCGCGGTCAGCCGACACTGCGCTCCGCCGCCTCGACCACGTTGACGAGCAGCTGCGCCCTGGTCATCGGCCCGACACCGCCGGGGTTCGGCGAGAGCCACCCGGCGACCTCGGCGACCCCGGGATGCACATCCCCGACGATCTTGCCGTCCGCGTTGCGGGAGACACCGACGTCGAGGACGGCGGCGCCCGGCTTGACGTCCTCGGGGCGGACCAGGTGCGGGGAACCTGCGGCGGCGATGATGATGTCGGCGCGCTTGAGATGCGACGCGAGGTCCCGGGTGCCGGTGTGGCACTGGGTCACCGTGGCGTTCTCGCTGCGGCGGGTGAGCAGCAGCGGCATCGGGCGGCCGATGGTCACCCCCCGGCCGACGACCACGACCTCGGCGCCCTTGATCTCGACGCCGTACCGGCGCAGCAGGGTGAGCACGCCGTTGGGGGTGCAGGGCAGCGGCGCGGGCTCGCCGAGCACCAGTCGGCCGAGGTTCATCGGGTGCAGGCCGTCCGCGTCCTTGTGCGGGTCCATCAGTTCCAGGATGCGGTTCTCGTCGATGCCCTTGGGCAGCGGAAGCTGGACGATGTAGCCGGTGCAGGCGGGGTCGTCGTTGAGCTCGCGGACGACCGCCTCGATCTCCTCCTGGGTCGCGGTGGCCGGGAGTTCACGCTGGATCGAGGCGATGCCGACCTGCGCGCAGTCGCGGTGCTTGCCGGCGACGTACTTCTGGCTGCCGGGGTCGTCCCCGACGAGGATCGTGCCGAGGCCGGGCGTGACGCCCTTCTCCTTCAGCGCCGCCACGCGGGCGGTCAGATCGGACTTGATCGCGGCTGCGGTGGCCTTGCCATCGAGAATCTGGGCGGTCATGGCTCCATCCTCGCGGATGCCGGTCTCCCGGTTCCAGTCGGGTGTGCGGTCATGATCAATGATGTTGCACTTGCACAACACATCGCTAATCGGACTGGACAACAACTCGTGCGTACTCAACGATGAGCGGCGCAGTACCGCGGTCCGGTGGGGGGCAAAACCGCTCAATTCATGACGTACCTCCGTCCTTGTCCGCGTCGTCCCCGCAGGTCAAACGGAGGAACCCGGCATGAGTTTCGGCGCGCCCAACAACCCCTACGGTCAGCCGCAGGACCCGCAGCAGGGTCAGCCCGGCTACGGCTACCCCCAGCAGCCCGGCTACCCGCAGGCCCCGCAGGGCGTGCCGCAGCAGCAGGGCTACGGCTACCCCCAGCAGCCGGGCTACCCGCAGCAGGGCGGTTACGGCTACCCGCAGCAGGGGTACGGCGCGACGCCGCCGTACGCGAACTGGGGCCAGCGCTTCGGCGGCACGATCGTCGACGGCCTGGTCTTCCTGGTGCCGTACATCATGGTGCTCTTCAGCAGCAAGGCCGCGGTGCTGGGGCTCATCGGCGGTCTCGCGCTCCTCGGCCTGGCGATCTGGCAGCTGATCATGGAGGGCCGCACCGGCCAGACCGTCGGCAAGAAGGCGCTGGGCATCCGCCTGGTCAAGGAGGCCACCGGTCAGCCGATCGGCGTCGGCATGGCCTTCGTGCGCCGTATCGCGCACATCCTGGACAGCCTCGCCTGCTACCTGGGCTGGCTGTGGCCGGCGTGGGACGCCAAGCGCCAGACGTTCGCCGACAAGGTCTGCGGCACGATCGTGATCCGCAGCAACTGAGCACGCGCCGGTACCCCAAGGGCCGTGTCCCCGCGCAGGGGGACACGGCCCTGGTGTTTGCGCTCGCCGCGCGGCGGCTCAGCGCGCACTCAGCGGCGAGCGCGGTGGCACCTCAACGGCATCTCAGCGGCACCTCAGTGGCATCCCACTGGCAGCTCGTGGCAGCTCAGTGGCATCCCACTGGCACCTCGTGGCAGCTCAGTGGAAGAAGTGCCGCGTCCCGGTGAAGTACATCGTCACGCCCGCCTTCTTCGCGGCCTCCACGACGAGTTCGTCACGGACCGAACCGCCCGGCTGCGCCACGGCCTTGACGCCGGCCGCGGTCAGGATCTCCAGGCCGTCGGGGAAGGGGAAGAACGCGTCGGAGGCGGCGTAGGAGCCACGCGCCCGCTCCTCACCGGCCCGCTCGACGGCGAGCTTCGCGGAGTCGACGCGGTTGACCTGGCCCATGCCGACGCCGACCGAGGCGCCGTCCTTGGCGAGCAGGATGGCGTTGGACTTCACGGCCCGGCAGGCCTTCCAGGCGAAGGCGAGCTCGGCCAGCTCCTCCGCACTGAGCGCCTCGCCGGTCGCGAGGGTCCAGTTGGCCGGGTCGTCGCCGTCGGCCTGGAGGCGGTCGGTGACCTGGAGCAGCACACCGCCGTCGATGTGCTTGACCTCGACCGGGTTGGCGGGGGCGCCCGGCGCCTTCAGCACCCGGATGTTCTTCTTCCTGGTGAGGGCTTCCAGGGCCCCCTCCTCGTAGTCCGGAGCGACGATGACCTCGGTGAAGATCTCCGCGACCTGCTCGGCCATCTCCTTGCTCACCGGCCGGTTGACGGCGATGACCCCGCCGAACGCGGACAGCGGATCGCAGGCGTGCGCCTTGCGGTGCGCCTCGGCGACGTCCGCGCCGACGGCGATGCCACAGGGGTTGGCGTGCTTGATGATCGCGACGCACGGCTCGTCGTGGTCGTACGCGGCACGGCGCGCGGCGTCCGTGTCCGTGTAGTTGTTGTACGACATCTCCTTGCCGTGCAGCTGCTCGGCCTCCGCGAGGCCGCCGCCGGCGGCGTCGACGTAGAGGGCGGCGGGCTGGTGCGGGTTCTCGCCGTAGCGCAGGGTGTTCTCGCGCTCCCAGGTGGCGCCGAGGAAGTCGGGGAACCGCGACTCGTCGACGGGGGCGTACGCGGAGGCGAACCAGCTCGCGACCGCCACGTCGTAGGACGCCGTGTGCTGGAATGCCTCGGCGGCGAGCCGCTTGCGGGTGGCGAGGTCGAAGCCGCCGTCGGCGACCGCGGCGAGGACGTCGGCGTACCGGGCGGGGCTGGTGACGACGGCGACCGAGGGGTGGTTCTTGGCGGCGGCGCGCACCATCGACGGGCCGCCGATGTCGATCTGCTCCACGCACTCGTCGGGCGAGGCCCCGGAGGCGACGGTCTCGCGGAACGGGTAGAGGTTCACGACGACGAGGTCGAACGGCTCGACACCGAGCTCTTCGAGCTGCCGCCGGTGGTCTTCCAGGCGCAGGTCGGCGAGGATGCCGGCGTGCACCTTCGGGTGCAGGGTCTTGACCCGGCCGTCCAGGCACTCCGGGAAGCCGGTGAGCTCCTCGACCTTGGTGACGGGCACGCCGGCGGCGGCGATACGGGAGGCGGTGGAGCCGGTGGAGACGAGTGCGACACCGGCCTCGTGCAGCCCGCGGGCGAGCTCTTCGAGCCCGGTCTTGTCGTAGACGCTGACGAGCGCGCGACGGATGGCCCGCTTGCCGCTCTCGGCCGTGACAGTGCTCTCGGCGGTCACTGGATAACTACCTTTCGTCCCTCAATGCGATAGCCGTTGCGGGCGATCCGCCCCACGACCTCGACGAGCAGCCTTCGCTCGACTTCCTTGATGCGCTCGTGCAGAGCGCTCTCGTCGTCCTCGTCCCGGATCTCCACCACGCCCTGAGCGATGATCGGTCCGGTGTCGACGCCGTCGTCGACGAAGTGGACGGTGCAGCCGGTGACCCTGGCGCCGTACGCGAGCGCGTCCCGTACGCCGTGAGCCCCGGGAAAACTGGGCAGCAGGGCGGGGTGCGTGTTGACGGTCCGCCCGCCGAACCGCGCCAGGAACTCCTTCCCGACGATCTTCATGAACCCGGCGGAGACCACCAGGTCGGGTTCATGGGCGGCCACGGCCTCGGCCAGCGCCCGGTCCCACTCCTCCCGGGTCCCGAAGTCCTTCACCCTGGTCACGAACGTCGGGATCCCGGCCCGCTCGGCTCGCGCGAGCCCTTCGATGCCGGCGCGGTCGGCACCTACGGCGACCACCTCGGCGCCATAGGCCTCGGCGCCGTGCTCCGCGATCGCGTCGAGGAGCGCCTGGAGGTTGGTGCCGGATCCGGAGACCAGCACGACGAGGCGCTTGGCCACGGGCTTGGCGGCCACGGTGAGGCCCTTTCTAGGGGGAGCGTCGGTACGGCGGCCGGACTCGCACTCGCTTTGTACATTCGTACGAGTGCTTCGCGCCCCGGGATACGGGGAAGTCTACGAAGCGGCCGACCGTCAGCAACGATACCGGCACACCGGGCGGCCCCCACGGGACGGGGCCGTGGCCGGAAGGTAGCGTCTGGGAGGTACCGAGGCGGGAACGCGTCCGGGATGCGGCGCGTTCACGGGGTAGGTGGTCGTTCCGGCTGCCGTGCCGATCACCCGCAGACATCCGCCGCGTCCAGTCGTATCCAGCCGTAGCCAGCCGTAGCCAGCCGATTTATCAGCTCTGTTCTGTTCATCTTGATCTAGGGGAAGACGCTCACTTGATGCCGGACCGCAGCCTGGGACTTCACGTGCTCCCCCCGCAGTCGGTACAGAAGGGGACGCGTTCCGCCGTGCTGCTGCGGGAGCGGCCGGCCTCGCCGCCGGACGCGCCCTCGGACCGGCCGAAGGGCGACCAGCAGGACGACAACCCCTTCGCCCCGCCGCCGGAGGGCACGCCGGACACGCCCTGGCGGCCGCGCCGCCCGGCCGGTGAGGACGATCAGCGGGCGCCCTGGGGCAGCCAGTGGAGCGACCGCCAGCCCGGCCGGCAGTCCGGCGGCTTCGGCGAGCGTCCCGACGGCGGCCCGGGTGGCGGCCAGAACGGCCCCGGCGGCCCCGGCGGCCCCGGCATGCGCTTCGACCCCACCGACCCGGCCCAGCGGCGGGCGCGGTACGCCCTGCTGTGCGGCATGTGGGCCTTCCTCTTCGCGCTCTTCAGCTGGCCGTACGTGGCGCTGCTGCTCGGCGCCCTGGCCCTCTACTGGGGCATCAGCGCCCTGCGCGCCAAGCCCCGCACCCCCGAGGAGGCGACCACCGGCCGCCCCCAGACGACGGCGGCGGTCAGCGGCCTGGTCACGGCGACCCTGGCGCTGGCGCTGGTGGCGGCCAACTTCACGGCCCAGATGGTCTACCGCGACTACTACAGCTGCGTCACGGACGCCCTCACCAACGAGGCCAAGCAGTCCTGCGACCGCCTGCTGCCGCAGGAACTGCGGGGGGTCCTGGGGAGCGGGAACAGCTGACCGGACGGCTGGAGCATCGGGAGGTTCAGGGGCCGTCCGCGTCCTCGGTCGCGGTCGGCTCGGACAGGTTCCGCGACGCCGTCCAGCGGGCCTTGCGCGCCGTCTCCTCCTCCCAGGAGCCGGGCAGCGCCTCGTACGGCTCGGCCGGCAGTGCCTCGTAGCGCTCGGAGGTGTCGCCGTCGGCGGGGTCAGGCAGGAGTCCGGCCACGACGACGGAGGCCGGGGCGGGTGCGGGTGCCCAGGCGGAAGCCGCAGTCGACGCTGAGGCTGAGGCTGACGGCGTCTGACCTCCCTGACCTTCCTCTCCCTCTCTCCCCCTCTCCCCCACTTTCTCTTTCGCCTTCCCCTTCCCCTTCTTCTTCTCCTTCCCTTTCGCCTTCGCCTTCTCCGCGGCCTGGGACTCCCCCGGCCTGCTTCTGGCGAACCCCAGCCATGCGGCGAGCGAGGCGACTCCCTCCCCGCGCCATGCCCGCAGCCCCAGAGTCGCCGGGACGCCCACCGCGAGGAGCCAGACGCCGGTCGCCGTGCCCGTCTGCCACCAGACCGGGCCGAAGCGGGTGAGCGCGGCGACGCCCAGTGGGCCGCCGGCCAGCTCGGCCAGTGCCGCGAGCAGCAGCCCGCACAGCAGCGCCGTCAGTGCCGCCACCCCGGCCGTCCGCCCGGCGGGCCAGCGCCGCCGGACCGCCCGGTCCGCCACGAACCACGCCACCGTCACCCCGGCCGCCACCGGCACCACCCCGGCCAGCCAGTGCACCGCGGTTCCGGGACCGTGCCGCGGCACGGCCGCCAGCAGCGGGAAGGGCGGGAGCAGCGGTGCCGGATCCGAGGCCAGGGGGTTCACGAGATGCCCGGCACCGAGCGCGAAGCCGGGGCCCACGGCGTACGACGCCGACCACACCACCGCGTTCGGGATCAGCGAGACGCAGAGGAACAGCACCGCGGCCCGGCCCGACCAGCCCTCCGTCAGCTGTAGGAACGACGCCCGCGTGGCGTCGCCGTGGCCCACCAGCGACACCGCGAGCAGCAGCGTCCCGCCCCCGAAGCACACGGCCGTCCCGGCCAGGGCCGCGCGCAGGGCCGTACCCCACCGCGCCCGTGCGTCGCGCCCGAGCAGCCGCAGCCGTACCGAGCCCGGCAGCAGCGCCGCCAGGTTCAGCAGCGGTTCACGCGGACGGCCGTACGCCGTCCACACCCCGGCGGCGGCCGCGGCCGCCGCGAACAGGGGCAGACACACCACCACCGACGGCCACTGGGGCCGCAGTTCGCCGCCGGACGCGTACAGCGCGGCACAGCCGCCGACGCCGAGGTAGCCGGCGACGACGCCGGTCCAGGCGGTACGGGCGCGGACCGGCGGCGGTGCCTCGGCGTCGGCGCTGTCCGGCGCGTCCACGGCGTCCCGGGCGGCCCGGTACACCAGCAGCGCCGGCAGCAGGAGCAGCAGCAGCGGCGTCACCCCGACCGGAGCCGGAACCCCGGACAGCGTGTCGGTGCGCAGCAGTTCGACGCCGTGCGCGAGCAGCCACAGCGCCGCCGCGATGTGCATCGCGCCGCCCGGACCGCTGTCGGGGTACGGCGAGCTGACCCACAGCGCGATCGTCAGCACGGCGAACGCGCCCAGCCCGAGCGCGGCCGCGAGCGCACCGGCCGTCACGCTCCCGGCCAGTCCCGGGGAACGGTCGCGCACCCGGCCGAGCAGTTGTGACAACGACGATCGGCAGGACAACAACGACGGTCGGCGGGAGGGCAACGACGGTCGGCGAGCGGTCATCCGGATCACGACCGCCATGTTCCCAACGACACGCGCTTTCCCGGCGTAACCGGCGAACAGCCGAAGTGTCGCCCAATATATGTTTATGTGTTTTTTCGAAGGGAGGTGCGCCCGATGACGCAGAGCCCTGCCCGTACCGACGAGGCCGGACCGCCGTCCCCCGCCCTGACACCCGCTCAGGCCTTCGACGCGCTCTACGCGTTCTGCGCCCCGGCCCTGGTACGGCAGGCCTACCTGCTCACCGGCCGCCGGGAGCTGGCGCAGGAGGCCGTCGAACGGGCCTTCCAACTCGCCTGGCAGAACTGGCCGCGGGTGGCCCGCGACCGGGACCCGGCCGGCTGGGTTCGGGCGGTGGCGCACGAGTGCGCGCTCTCTCCCTGGCACCGCTTCCGGCTGCGCTACCGCCACCCCGAACCCCCGCCGACCGACGCGGCCGACCGCGCCCTGCTGGACGCGCTGCTGAAACTGCCGCCCACCTACCGGCGCACGCTCCTGCTGTACGACGGCGTCGGCCTCGACCTGCCGGAGACCGCGGCGGAGACGGAGGCGAGCACGCCGGCGGCGGCCAGCCGGTTGACCCGCGCGCGGCGGCTGGTCACCGACCGGGTGCCAGAACTCGCCGACCCCGCCGCGCTGCACCGCCGGCTCGCCGAACTGGCCTCGACGGAGCGCCTGCGGGCGGCCCAGCCACCGACCGTACGGACGTACGCCGAACGGCAGACCCGTTTCTGGACCCGGTCCGCGCTCGCCTTCACGGCGACGATCATCGCGGCGACCACACTCACGCTGCGGACGGCGCCGACCCACTACGAGGCCCCGATCGGCCCGGCCCAGGCGATCAGCGGGGTACCGGCGGAGGTGGGGCTGGGGCCGCTGTCGGCGGGGGAACGGGCGTTGCAGGCGAAGCTGCGGAGGTCCGCGGAGAGCGGCCCGGAGAGGCTGGTACCGCTGGCGAGGTAGTGGGTTCGGGTGCGGGCGGGTGGGGGACTCGCGCCCGCGTGGCGGAGCCGCAGATCGATTCAGCCCCGCGCCCCTTACGGGGCACCGCACCGGCGCCGGCCACACAGCCGCGGGCAGGTGAAACGCCGGTAGGTCCGTCCCCGCCCAGGGAAACGGACCTACCGGCGTACAGTCACGGAGTCGTTCAGCCGGCGAGGATCTCGCGCGCCAGCTTCGCCGTCTCGGTCGGCGTCTTGCCGACCTTGACGCCCGCGGCCTCCAGGGCCTCCTTCTTCGCCTGGGCCGTGCCCGACGAACCGGAGACGATGGCGCCGGCGTGACCCATGGTCTTGCCCTCCGGCGCGGTGAAGCCCGCGACGTAGCCGACGACCGGCTTGGTCACGTTCTTCGCGATGAAGTCCGCGGCCCGCTCCTCGGCGTCGCCGCCGATCTCACCGATCATGACGATCAGGTCGGTGTCGGGGTCCGCCTCGAACGCGGCAAGCGCGTCGATGTGGGTGGTGCCGATGATCGGGTCGCCACCGATGCCGACGGCGGTCGAGAAGCCGATGTCACGCAGCTCGTACATCATCTGGTACGTCAGCGTGCCGGACTTCGAGACCAGGCCGATACGGCCCGGCTTGGTGATGTCGCCCGGGATGATGCCGACGTTGGACTGGCCGACGGTGATGATGCCGGGGCAGTTCGGGCCGATGATCCGGGTCTTGTTGCCCTTCTTGCCGGCGTACGCCCAGAACGACGCCGAGTCGTGCACGGCGATGCCCTCGGTGATCACGACGGCCAGCGGGATCTCGGCGTCGATGGCCTCGACGACCGCGTCCTTGGTGAACTTCTCCGGCACGAAGATGACGGAGACGTTGGCGCCGGTGGCCTCGATGGCCTCCTTGACGGTGCCGAAGACCGGTACCTCGGTGCCGTCGAAGTCGACCTTCTGACCGGCCTTGCGCGGGTTGACGCCGCCCACGACGTTGGTGCCGTCCGCCAGCATGAGCTTGGTGTGCTTCATGCCAGTGGCGCCGGTCATGCCCTGGACGATGACCTTGCTGTCCTTGTTGAGCCAGATAGCCATGGTGTGTTGTGTCCTCGTCCTGAGTGCTTACTTTGCGGCGTGGGCCAGCTCGGCGGCCTTGTCGGCCGCGCCGTCCATGGTGTCGACGCGCTGCACCAGCGGGTGGTTGGCGTCCGTGAGGATCTGTCGGCCCAGCTCGGCGTTGTTGCCGTCGAGACGGACGACGAGCGGCTTGGTGACGTCCTCGCCGCGGTCCTCCAGGAGCTTCAGGGCCTGCACGATGCCGTTGGCGACCTCGTCGCAGGCGGTGATGCCACCGAAGACGTTCACGAACACGGACTTGACGTCCGGGTCGCCCAGGATGATCTCCAGGCCGTTGGCCATGACCTGGGCGGAGGCGCCGCCGCCGATGTCGAGGAAGTTGGCGGGCTTGACGCCACCGTGCTTCTCACCGGCGTACGCGACGACGTCCAGGGTGCTCATGACGAGACCGGCGCCGTTGCCGATGATGCCGACCTCGCCGTCGAGCTTGACGTAGTTGAGGTTCTTCTCCTTGGCGGCGGCCTCGAGCGGGTTGGCCGCGGCCTTGTCGTGCAGCTCGTCCCAGTCGTGACGGAACTCGGCGTTGTCGTCCAGCGACACCTTGCCGTCGAGCGCGATGACGTCACCGGAGGCGACCTTCGCGAGCGGGTTGACCTCGACGAGGAGGGCGTCCGACTTGACGAAGGTGTCCCACAGCCTGACCAGGACGTCGGCGACCTTGTCGGCGACCTCGGCCGGGAACTTCGCCGCGGCGACGATCTCCTTGGCCTTGGCCAGGTCCACACCGTCGATCGCGTTGATCGGGGTCTGGGCGACGGCCTCGGGGCGGGTGGCCGCGACCTCCTCGATCTCCATGCCGCCCTCGACGGAGGCGATGGAGAGGAAGGTGCGGTTGGCACGGTCGAGGAGGAAGGAGACGTAGTACTCCTCGAGGATCTCCGGGGCGGTCTCGGCGATCATCACCTTGTGGACCGTGTGGCCCTTGATGTCCATGCCGAGGATGTCCGTCGCACGGGCGACGGCCTCGTCCGCGGAGGCGGCCAGCTTGACGCCACCGGCCTTGCCGCGACCACCGACCTTCACCTGCGCCTTGACGACGGACTTGCCGCCCAGCCGCTCGGTGATCTCGCGCGCCGCCTCAGGCGTGTCGATGACTTCACCGGCCAGCACCGGTACATCGTGCTTGGCGAAGAGGTCCCTCGCCTGGTACTCGAACAGGTCCACGCGCTTCCGTCCCTATCAGTGATCTCGCGGTTCGTTGGATGCGTGGGCGTGCCGCGAGGGCAACGTGACGTCCGCATGTGTCACAAGGGGGGCGCACACGGTGTCCGAGCGCGCGGCATGTCCGTCTCGCAGATTATCGCCGCTCGCTGAGGGTCTCTAAATCGGGAGTCACACCTGAGCGGTGATACCTGTCACATGATGCCGGGAATCCGTGGTTCTGGTGGCACGGCGTGCCGCCTTGCGGGTGAAGTGCGAGGCCTCACCGGGCTGGGGTTGGCCCGGTGAGGCCTCAGGTCCCGAGGACCCACGGTCCTCGGGCCGGGCGGCCGCACCCCGCCCCACGGGGGAGGCCGGCCCGAACCGTGGGATCCCGGCCGGACGGACCGACGGCATTCGGCCGCCCGCACCGGGCCACCCACGGAGTCACAGAAAGCCGGTCAGCCAGGCCTACGCCCCGCGGCCGGCCTCCGGGGCCATGGGAGAAACGGCCGACGGGAACGGCGTGGGCAACGGCGCGGGGAACGGCGCGGGGAAGGGGAAGTGGCCGGGTGCGGTGTCCGTGAGCATGGTCGCCGCGCGGTTCTGGAGGGCCTCGGCGTGCGCCCGGGCGGTGGCCTGCGCCCTGGCCGTGGCCGCCGCGGCGCGGGCCGCACGGGCGCCCTGGATGGCCTGGGCCCCGCGGATCCGGGCCGCCCGGCTCGACACGGGAGGCTGCTGTTCGGCGTCGGCCGCCACGGGCCGGCCGAACGCCCACGACCAGCTTCCGCCGGCGGCTATGACCATGGAACGGCCGATGTACTCGTTCATGCGTGCGTCAGTCCTTCGGGGCTCCGGCGCGTTCGCCACGCGCATACGGAGCCGGGAAAGCTTCCGGTGTGGCCGGAAGCGCGGCTGGGGACATCGCCGTCCGGAGCGCTCGGCAGGGAAACCGAGGCTGGCTCACGGAGTCCAGGAGGGGGATCCGCAGGGGTCCGGACGGACGGGCAGACCTGTTCCGCCCCCGCGCGACAGGTCTGTGGCGGGGAAGGTGGCCGCCGGTCCTAGCCGGGGAAGAGCGGGATGTCCCGGTACCTGTCCCGGGTCCCGGCCGCGTCGGGACGCGCGGCGGCACCGGGCGCGAGCGTGAAGGGCGCCCGGCCGGCGAAGGTCACGGCGTGCGCGTCACCGTGCTGGGAGGGGCTGCCGTCGACCGCCGACTTGCCCAGCGCGCCGTCCGGGTCGCCGGTGGGCGCGGGGTGGGCGGGAGCCCCGACGGCGCGGGCGGCACGGTGGCCGCCGGCGGGCGTCGCCCTGCCGGGCGTGAAGGTCACGGCGCCGGTGATCCGCGCCCCGTACGACACGGCGGTGGTCGCCGCCGCTTCCGTCACCGGATCCGTACCGGACGTCTCGCGCCCGGTCCCGTGCGTGACCGGTGTCCGCGGCTGCGCCCGGCCCGGCGCGGGGCCGGGCACCGGCGTCACCGGTGCCGGGGGCGACACGACCGGCGGCTCGGAGACGACGGGAAGCCCCGGCACCTGCACCACCGGCACGACGGGCAGTCCCGTCACCTGCCGCACCGCCTCGGCGAGCGTCTCGGTCAGGGCCGAGGTGACGGGAGAGATCACCGTCTCCGTCACCGTCTCGGTCACCGCCGTGGTCGCGATCACCGTGTCGGTCACCGTGTCGGTCACCGTGCCGGACACGGACCGGACGACCTCATCGACGCCGCCCACCACCGGTACGGCCTTGGTGACGGGCTTCCGCGCCGCCCCCGGCATCCGATGAGGCGTCACCATGTCCCGCAACGGCACCTGCTGGGTCACGGCCGACGTCAGCGACGGAGGCGTCGCCCCTTCGGCCGCCTGTGCCCGCTGCCCGCAGAAGAAGCCGAGCGCGAGCAATCCGCCGACCAGCAGCGCCAGTTGCAGCGCACGCCGTCCCGGCGCCGTACGCGACACGCGCACGGCCACACCGGACAGGACTGCTGGCGAGGTCAAGACGGGGAGGATCCTCCCGTGCGGCGGAACAGAGCAGAAGTGGCCCAACGGCGTGAAGGCCGGTGAAAGACCAGTGGAGACTGCGATCCTCGCACGGGACTCCCAAGGTTGCGCAAGCCCCCTGTTACCGATGGATACTCATGTCCGTTTTGACGGCCGCGCCGGACATCGCCGAGTCGACAAGTCACCCTCCGGGCGCGGTCATCGCAGAGTGTCCGGCACCGGAATCGGCCGCTTCTCGATCGCCGCCGCCATCACCTCGGGGAAGAGGTCCGGCGTGCACGCGAACGCCGGTGCCCCCAGCGCCGCGAGCGCGGCCGCGTGCTCCCGGTCGTACGCCGGGGCCCCCTCGTCGGACAGCGCGAGCAGCGCCACGAACTGCACCCCCGCCGCCTTCATCGCCGCGACCCGCTTCAGCATCTCGTTGCGGATGCCGCCCTCGTAGAGGTCGCTGATGAGGACGACGACGGTCTCCGCCGGCCGGGTGATCTGCGACTGGCAGTACGCCAGTGCCCGGTTGATGTCCGTACCGCCGCCGAGCTGGGTGCCGAACAACACGTCCACCGGGTCGTCGAGCTGGTCGGTGAGGTCGACCACCGCGGTGTCGAAGACGACGAGCCGGGTGTCGATCGACCGCATGGACGCCAGCACCGCCCCGAACACCGAGGCGTACACCACCGACGCGGCCATCGACCCGGACTGGTCGATGCAGAGCACCACCTCCTTCTTCACCGACTGCGACGCCCGCCCGTACCCGATGAGCCGCTGGGGCACGATCGTCCGGTACTCGGGCAGGTAGTGCCTGAGGTTGGCCGCGATGGTGCGGTTCCAGTCGATGTCGTGGTGGCGCGGCCGGTTGACGCGGGCGCTGCGGTCGAGGGCGCCGGTCAGGGTCGCCCGGGTGCGGGTGGCCAGCCGCTTCTCCAGGTCCTCGACGACCTTGCGGACGACCGCCCGTGCCGTCTCCTTCGTCGTCTCCGGCATCGCCTTGTTGAGGGAGAGCAGGGTGCCGACCAGGTGCACGTCCGCCTCGACCGCCTCCAGCATCTCCGGTTCGAGCAGCAGCGAGGCGAGCCCGAGCCGGTCGATGGCGTCCCGCTGCATGACCTGGACGACGGAGGACGGGAAGTACGTCCGGATGTCGCCGAGCCAGCGTGCCACCGACGGCGCCGACGCCCCGAGCCCCGCCGAGCGCTCCCGCCCCGACTGCGGTCTGTCCCCCTTCCCGTACAGGGCGGCCAGCGTGCCGTCCATCGCCGCGTCCCGCCCCGACAGCGCGCACCCGGTGCCGTCGGCGGCCTCGCCCCCCAGCACCAGCCGCCACCGGCGCAGCCGCTCCCGCGCGGGATCACCGGCGTCGGCGTCGGCACCGGCGCCGACGGCCGTCGTGTCCGTGTCCGTGCCTGCGGCGGTGCCTGTGCCTGCGGCTGTGCCTGTTCCTGTGCCTGTTCCTGTGCCTGTGTCCATCGTGGTCATCTCCCCGCCCCCACCAGGTCGTTGTCAGGTTCCGTCTCGTCGAGGCCGAGCAGCAGGCGCAGCACCGGCAGTACCGCGTCGGCGCGCCCGGTGTCCGCCTCGGCGCCGAAACCCGGTGTCCCGCCGGCCTGTCCAGCCCCCTGGAGCCGCTCCCCCGGGCCACGGCGCACGAGTTCGCCGATCGTCCGGCGCACCCCCGGCTCGTACACCGAGAACGTCCGCCGCAGCAGCGGCAGCACGTCGGTGAACGCCGCCGCCGGCACTCCGGTCAGCCAGGCGTCGACCAGGCCGAGCAGCCGCTCGTCGTGCACCAGCAGCATCCCGCCCCCGCCGCTCCCGCCGACGAACCCCTCGATCCAGGCGGCCGCGTCCGCCGGCGGGGTCCCCGGCGAGAGCACCAGCCCCATCAGCCGGGCCGCCTCCGGTGGCCCCAGCTCCCCCTCGTCCAGCAGGATCCGCACGGCCCGGCCCCGCAGCACCCCGGGCACGCTGTCCCGCCCGGCCAGCGTGCGCAGCACGGCCCGCCAGCGGCGACGGAGGTCACGGTGACCGGGCTCGCCCTCCGTCGCCGGCTCGCCGAGCAGCCCCACCGCCGTGTGCACCGCGTCCACATGACCGCGCATCTCCTCGGCCGCGTCCGCGTCGAGGGCGGCGCAGGCCGGCGGGAGGCCGACGAAGACCCGCTCGGCGAGGCCCGCGGCGACCTCGGCGAGCGCCCGGGTGTCGGTGCCCCGGACATCGCCGTAGCGCAGGGCGCGGACCAGGGCCGGCAGGGCCTGGGCGAGATGGCCGACGTCCGTGTCCAGCGCGGCCCGGTCGGCGAGCGCCCGCATCACCACCGGCAGCGCGTCCGGCAGCCCGGCGAGCAGGCAGTGCTCGGCGAGCCCGGTGACATCGGCGAGGGCGCTCGCGTGCGCGGCGTCGGCCTCGGCCCTGGCCGTCGCCGCGCCTTCGACGGTCGTCCCCCACACCCCGGCCTCGGCCACCCGCACCGACAGCTCCGGCTCCCAGCGCAGCCGCCAGGTCTCCCGGAACGTGCCCGTGCTCCCCCGCGACCGCACCGGCTCGCCCCAGCCGACGCCGAGCAGCCGCAGCCGGTGCAGCAGCCGGCTGCGCCCGGCGTCGGTCTCCTTGCGCAGGTCGAGCTCCAGCTCCCGCTCCAGCGCCTCCGGCTTGAGCCTGAGCCGGCGCTGCTCCCGGCCCAGGTCCCGCTGTAGCGGCACCGCGGGCGCCGCCTCCGGTACCTCCCCCAGCACGTCTCCGACCACCAGCCGGTCGTGCACCAGCGCCAGCGGGACGTCCGAGCCCTCGCACAGCACCGCCCGCACCGCGTCGGTCGTCTCACCGAGACCGGGCAGCGGGCGGCCGCGCATCACGGCCAGCGTCTCGGCGAGCCGCACCGCCTCGATGACATGGGCCGAGGAGACGATCCGGTCCTCCTCGCGGAGCAGTCCGGCCACCTTGGTGAGCCACCGCTCCACCGGGCGGTCCGGGGCGCGGAACAGATGCCCGTACCAGCCCGGCGAGTCGATGCCGGCGCCGTATCCGCTCGCCCGCGCCAGCCGGCGGTTGGTCCACGGCACCCAGGTCATGTCGGTCCTTGCCTTGGGCAGCCCCTTCAGCAGTTCCCGGTCGGCGGCGACGGTGGTCTTCGCGCGCAGCGCGGGCACGTGCCACGCCCCGCACACCACCGCGACCTGCTCCCCGAACTCCCGCTGTGCCGCCCGCAGCCGGAGGCGCATGTGCGCCTCCCGTGCCGGATCCCGGTCGCGGCCTCCGGTCCCGTACGCCTCCCGCAGCGCCGCCATCGCCTCCGCCACCGCGGCGAACGGCGCGAACACGTCCCGCTCCCCGGCTCCGCCCCGGTGCTCGACCACGTCCTCCCACCAGCGCTCGGGATCGTCGTAGCCTGCGGCCTCGGCAAGGGCGGCGAGGGGGTCGACACGCATCCGCCGCGCGGCGGCGGGTTCGTCAGCCGCGGTGTCGGGGACCGCGGTGTCAGGGGCCACCGTGCCAGGGGCCGCGGTGTCGGGGGCCGCGGTGTCGGGGGCCGCGGTGTCGGAGGGCGCGGTGTCGGAGGGCGCGGCCGGTTCCTCCTCCGCTTTCTCCCATGCCAGCGTGTGCGCGGCCGGCAGATCGATGAAACGGGCCGGGACCTCGTGCTCCAGGGCCCAGCGGACCGCCACCCACTCGGGGCTGAAGTCGGCGAGCGGCCAGAACGCCGAGCGGCCGGGCTCGTCCACGGCGTGCGCGAGGAGCGCGACCGGTGGCCGCATCTCCGGGTCCGCGGCCAGCGGGATCAGCGCGTCGGCCTCGGGCGGCCCCTCGATCAGGACGGCCCGCGGCCGGGCGGCCTCCAGCGCGGCCCGCACCGCCCGCGCGGAGCCGGGTCCGTGGTGCCGTATCCCCAGCAGCAGCGGCCCCGGGCCGGGCGACCGCCGCCACCGCGTGTCGTCACTCATGCGCTCACCTCGCGGCAGGCGCGGTAGAAGTCCTTCCAGCCGTCCCGCTCGCGGACGACCGTCTCCAGGTACTCCTGCCAGATGACCCGGTCGGCGGCCGGGTCGCGGACGACGGCCCCGAGGATGCCGGCCGCGACGTCGCCGGCCCGCAGCACGCCGTCCCCGAAGTGGGCCGCCAGGGCCAGGCCGCCCGTGACGACGGAGATCGCCTCGGCCGTGGAGAGCGTGCCGCTCGGCGACTTGAGCTTGGTGCGGCCGTCGGCGGTGACGCCGTCGCGCAGCTCGCGGAAGACGGTGACGACGCGGTGGATCTCCTCGATGCCGTCCGGCACGGCCGGCAGGTCCAGGGAGCGGCCGATCTGGTCGACGCGGCGCGCCACGATGTCGACCTCGGCGTCCGGGCTCTCCGGCAGCGGCAGCACCACGGTGTTGAAACGGCGGCGCAGGGCGCTGGAGAGGTCGTTGACGCCCCGGTCGCGGTCGTTGGCGGTGGCGATCAGGTTGAAGCCGCGGACCGCCTGCACCTCCTGGCCGAGCTCGGGGATGGGCAGGGTCTTCTCGGACAGGATCGTGATCAGCGTGTCCTGCACGTCGGCGGGGATCCGGGTGAGCTCCTCGACGCGCGCCGTCATCCCCTCCGCCATGGCCCGCATGACCGGGCTCGGCACCAGGGCGTCCCGGCTCGGGCCGTGGGCCAGCAGCTGGGCGTAGTTCCAGCCGTAGCGGATCGCCTCCTCCGGGGTGCCGGCCGTGCCCTGCACCAGCAGGGTCGAGTCGCCGCTGACGGCGGCCGCCAGGTGCTCGGACACCCAGGTCTTGGCGGTGCCGGGCACGCCGAGCAGGAGCAGGGCGCGGTCGGTGGCGAGGGTGGTGACGGCGACCTCGACGATGCGGCGCGGGCCGACGTACTTCGGTGAGATCACCGTGCCGTCCGGAAGCGTGCCGCCGAGCAGATAGGTGGCCACCGCCCACGGCGACAGCTTCCAGCGGGCCGGGCGCGGCCGGTCGTCCTGCGCGGCCAGCGCCGTGAGTTCGGCGGCGAAGGCGTGCTCGGCGTGCGGTCGCAGCGCACTCTCGGTGGTCGTCGGGTCGGTCGGTTCCACGGACACAGTCATGGCTGAGGCCCCCTCCAGCTCGGCCGGTTCGGATCTGGTGTCCACCGTGCACCACGCCACTGACAATCGCTCTGACCTGCATAAACACGTCCGCCGGGGCGATTGTCAGTGGCGGGATCTACCTTCGATGACATGACTCAGCAGGGGGTGCGCTGGAGTGCGGACCAGGTGCTGGCCTTGGCGCCTGACGCCGCGTCACGCAAAGCGGGAAGCAGACTCGGAGCGGCGGGACCGTGGTCCGGGGCCGGGAGTTGTGAGGAGGGGACGGTATGGGGACTGTGCAAGGGCAGCGGCAGCAAGCCGTACCAGACGATCGTGGACATCGCCGACCCGGCGGGTCCCGCCTACAAGTGCAGCTGTCCTAGCCGGAAGTTCCCCTGCAAGCACGCACTCGGACTGCTTCTGCTCTGGGCGGCCGGGGACGACACGGTGCCGACGGTGGAACAGGCGCCGGACTGGGCCGAGCAGTGGCTCGCGGGCAGACGCCGGCGCGCGGAGGACAAACGGGCGGCGGACGGCGGGAGTTCCCCGGCCACCGCTGATCCCGAGGCGGCCCGGCGCCGCGCGGACAAGCGGGCCGAGCGGGTCACGGCGGGCGCCACGGAGCTGGAGCAGCGCCTGTCCGACCTGCTGCGCGGCGGCCTGGCCGCGGCCGAGCAGGCGGGGTACGGACTCTGGGAGGAGACGGCGGCCCGCATGGTCGACGCGCAGGCCCCCGGACTCGCGGCGCGGGTGAGGGAGTTGGGGGCGATCCCGGGCTCGGGTCCGGGCTGGCCGGTGCGGCTGCTGGAGGAGTGCGCGCTGCTGCACCTCCTCGACCAGGGCTGGCTGCGCCGCGACCGGCTCCCGGCGGGCCTCGCGGCCACGGTCCGCTCCCGTGTCGGCCTGCCCGCCCCGGCGGACGGCCCGCCGGTGCGCGACCGCTGGCTGGTCCTCGCCCAGTACGACACGGCGGACGCGAAGCTGACGACCCGCCGGATCTGGCTGCACGGCGCCGACTCGGGCCGTGCGGCACTGCTCCTCTCCTACGGCGCGGCCGGCCGCGCACCCGAGCTGGCACTGCCGGTCGGCCTCGCTCTGGAGGCGGAGCTGTCCGCCTACGCGGGTGCGGGCGGGCACCGGGCGGCGCTGGGCGAGCGGTTCGCCGCCCCCGCGCCCCTGCCGATACGGCCGCCGGGCGTACCGACGGCGCGGGCGGCGGCCCGGTACGGGGAGGCGCTGCGCGAGGACCCGTGGCTGGAGTCGGTGCCGGTGACGCTGGACCGGGTCGTGCCCGTCCCGGACGGCGACTCCTGGCAACTCGCGGACGCGGACGGCGAATCGGCGCTGCCCCTTGCTCCCGCCGCCCGCTCCGGGCCGGGCCTGTGGCGGCTCGTCGCGCTCTCGGGTGGCGCCCCGGTCACGGTCTTCGGCGAGTGCGGCCACCGCGGCTTCACCCCGCTGACGGCCTGGCCGGAGAAAGCGGGCGAGGCGGTGCCGCTGTGCTGACCCGGCCGGCCCCCGAACCGGCCCGCAGAGCCAGTCACGGAACTCGCGGACCTCGGGGAACTCGGGGAACTCGGGGAACTCTCGAAACCCTTGCACCCCATACAACCCACGCAACTCTTACATCTCTTGTAACTCACGCAACTCACGCAACTCGCGGAAAGGAAACCCCGTGACCGCTTGGGAGGATCTCGTCACCACGGCCCTGCTGGGCACGGACCGGCGTCCGCCCGCGACCGGCGCACCGGGCGCACCGGGCCGCGAGGCTCCGGTGGCCCTGCTGGACGAGGCGGCCGTGGCGACCGTACGGCGACGGGCGGGGCTGCGTCCGGCACCGGCCGCCCGCCGCCCCGAGCTGGCCCCGGAGGATCCGCGCCCCGCGCCGCCGCCCGCCGCGGCACGCAGGCTGGCGATGCTGCTGGCCGACCGCCCCGGCACCCCGGCCGGCGGCCGCCGGGGCACCTCGCCCGACCTGATGGAGCTGCTGCCGCAGTGGCTCGCGGCGGCCAACGCGCGCGGGTTCGCCGCACCCCCGCAGACGCTGCCCGCGCTGCTGGACGCGGCCCGGGGCCGTACCGACCTGCGGCCCGCCGCGCTGGCCTTCGCCGGACCGCGCGGCCTGTGGCTGGCCCGGTTCAACCAGGACTGGCGGTTCGCCCTGCGTGCGGCCCCGGGCGGCGGCGCGGCCCTGCCCGGCCCCGAGGATACCGACGCGATACGGCAGTTGTGGCAGGAGGGGCTGTTCGCCGAGCGGGTCGCGCTGCTGGCCGCGCTCCGGTCCCGGGCGCCCGAGGCGGCGCGCGAGCTGCTGGCCGGGACCTGGGCGACGGAGCGGGCCGAGGACCGGCTGATGTTCCTCGACTCGCTGCGCACCGGACTGGCCGCCGGGGACGAGCCGTTCCTGGAGCAGGCGCTGTCGGACCGGAGCCGTAACGTGCGGACGACGGCGGCGGAGCTGCTGTCCGCGCTGCCCGGCTCGGCGCTCGCCGGGCGGATGGCGGTGCGGGCCGGGGCCTGCGTGGCGGTCGACCACACCGGGGACGGGCCGGTGATCGCGGTGGAGGCACCGCCGGAGTGCGACCCGGGGATGGAGCGGGACGGCGTCGTGGCCAAACCGCCGACCGGGCGCGGCGAACGGTCGTGGTGGCTGGGGCAGTTGGTGGAGGCGGCCCCGCTCGTCACCTGGCCGGCCCGGCTCGGCGGCCGTACGCCCGCGGAGATCGTGGCCTTGCCGGTGGCGGACGGCTGGCAGGGCGAGCTGCACGCGGCCTGGTGCCGGGCCGCCGTGCGGCAGCGGGACGCCGAGTGGGCGAGAGCGCTGCTCGGAGTTCCGGCGGCGCCGGAGGCGGGCGGTCCGGGCGCGGTGTCCCTGGCCGAGCGCGCCAAGCTGCTGGGCACGCTGGACGGCGAGGAGCGGGCCGGCTGGGTGGCCGGCTTCATCGCGGCGCATGGTCTGTCGGAGGCGTTCCAGCTGCTCGGCGTCTGCGCCGTGCCGTGGTCCGCGCCGCTCGGCCGGTCCGTGGTGGACGCCCTCAACATCGCGCGCGACGCGGGGAGTTACCCGTGGAGCTTCAGCGGGGTGATGGGCCTGGCCGAGCGCTGCCTGGATCCCGCGGAAGCCGGCCGCCTGGACGCGCTCCTCGCGATACCGGACGAACGCGAGGACGCGTCACCGGGCGCCGGCGGCTACTGGGCGGAGGCGTTCCAGCGTCTGGTGACCACCCTGAGGCTGCGGGCGGCCATGCTCGCGGAACTGGACGACCGCGACCACGCTCCGTAAGGGGTGTGGGGCTGTGCGGATATGCGGCTCCGCCGCGTGGGCGCGACCAGCCCCCGCCGGCCCCGCACCAGCACACACGACCCCGCCACCGAGGTCGGCTCCCCGCGATCGCGGCCTACGCCTCCGTCGGCTGCCGCACGTTCTCCCGGACCCACTCCACGATCGACGCCGTGGTCGCACCCGGAGTGAAGATCGCGGCGACGCCCTTCTCCTTGAGGGGGGCGATGTCGTCCTCGGGGATGATGCCGCCGCCGAAGACGAGGATGTCCTCGGCGTCACGCTCCTTGAGGAGGTCGATGACCGCGGCGAACAGCGTGTTGTGGGCGCCGGAGAGGATGGAGAGGCCGATGGCGTCGGCGTCCTCCTGGATGGCCGTGCCGACGATCTGCTCCGGCGTCTGGTGGAGCCCGGTGTAGATGACCTCCATGCCCGCGTCGCGCAGCGCCCGCGCGATGACCTTGGCCCCGCGGTCGTGGCCGTCGAGCCCCGGCTTGGCCACCACCACACGGATCGGACCGGCTGCCACACCCATCACTGCCTCCATGACCATGAAACGAACACGCCAACATCCATCCGTACCGAGAAGTACCGCACATTCGGCGCGTTCCGCCACCCGTCGCAAGTGAACGAACGTTATCTCCAGCATCCCGCAACCGGCCGTTTCGCGGAGGTTACAGAGGGGGAAATCACACACAGCGGGACACGTAGGGAGCCGCAGCGTGGTCCGCGGGGACAGCACGGGCACGCGACGCGGCAGGTCGTCGCCACCCGCCCCGCCGCCTTCGCCCGGCCTCCCCATGAGGGCACACGGGGGACGGAGCCGTCCTCGGCGTGCCGACAGGAGGTCGGCCGATGAAGGTCACCGGGGTACTGGAGCCCTTTTTCCCGTTCTGCCGCCGCCTCGCGCCCAGCAGGCTCGCCGGCCTGTCGCTGGCCCTCCTGAAGTCGACCGCCCTGGAGGCCGCGATCCTGGCCGGGCATCTGCTGCTCTACCCGACGGGCCTCACCCCGGAGCGCCGCCCGCCCGTACCGCCGGTCCCGTCCGCGGAGCCCGAGGGCACGACCCGGCTGCCGGTCCGGGCGGCCCCGCCGGTCGTGCTGCTGCACGGCTTCATCGACAACCGCTCGGTCTTCGTCCTGCTGCGCCGCACCCTCGCCCAGCACGGCGGCCAGCGCGTCGAGTCGCTCAACTACTCACCGCTGACCTGCGACATCCGCACCGCCGCCGAACTGCTCGGCCGGCACGTCGAGGAGATCTGCGAGCGCACCGGCTCCGGCCGGGTCGACATCGTCGGACACAGTCTCGGAGGGCTGATCGCGCGGTACTACGTCCAGCGCCTCGGCGGGGACCTGCGCGTCCGCACCCTGGTGACACTCGGCACCCCGCACGCCGGCACCCGGGCGGTGCCGCTCGCGGACGCGCACCCGATCGTGCGGCAGATGCGCCCCGGTTCACAGGTGATCGAGGAGCTGGCCCGGCCCGCACCCGGCTGCCGTACCCGGTTCGTGAGCTTCTGGAGCGACCTCGACTCGGTGATGGAGCCGGTGGAGACGGCCCGTATCGACCACCCGGACCTGATGGCGACGAACGTGCGGGTGACCGGGATCGGCCACCTCGCCCTGCCCGTCCACCCGGCGGTCGCGACCGGCATACGGCAGGCCCTCGACGAAACACACCCCGAAGAGCGGGCAGCGGGCGGTCTGACGGTGGCCTGAGAGCGGTCACCACATCGAACAATCCTCGAACACAAGGCCAAACCCGCGCCCGTCGTCCCCCGAAACACGGCCGAATGCCCGTTTCCCGCAACAGCGAAACCTGTTGAAGATTGTCGCGCCCGCATACCGCCGGGTACAGTCGCCGCACTGCTCTGGCAGCCCCTGTTGTCGAGGCGAAAGAGAAGTTGGTGAACGACCGTCACCCGTCGGGGACCATGACCACCCCGGCCCCGGCTTCCGACGCCGATCCGGCGCACTACGCGTCGTACGGCAGCCAGGAAGCCCAGTACGGCGACTTCACCACGTACGGCGATCACACCGCCGCCGGCGCCTCGTTCCACAACGACCCGCTCTTCGGCAGCCTTCCGGGCGAGGGCCAGACCACCGGCGGGTACGACACCACGCAGTGGCAGACAGCCGGCGGCCAGACCCTGAACTACGACCCGTACGCGGCCCAGCACCACGCCGCCTACGACTCCGGCGCCTACGACAGCACCGCGTGGACCGTTCCGGCTCAGGAGACGGTCGCCGACACCAGCGGCCACTGGGACGCGAGCGCCTGGCTCCAGCCCGACCAGTCGGGCCTGGCCGGTGCGACCCAGCAGTGGGAGTGGGGCACCCAGGCCTTCGACACCGGCGGGTACGACGCCACGCAGTGGAACTCCGACGGCACCCCGGCGCAGAGTGCCGAGCCCGAGCACGGCCATTCCTACGGGGAGTTCGAGGAGTCCGCGGAGGACTTGCCGCACGACGGGGAGTTGGCCGCCACCGGTGAACTACCTGTAGTGACGCCACTCCTGGAGGATCAGGAAGAGGTCACCCCGGCCGCGTCGGCGGCGGCGACCCGCGCCGGCTCCCGCGCGGGGGCGCGTTCCCGCCGCCGTACGCCTCCCAAGCGGTCCGCGCTGCTGACCGTCGCCGTGCCCTCCGTGTGCGTGATGGGGGTCGCCGGGATCGCGGCCGCCTCCGTCGGCAGCCTGACCGACGACGGCAAGGACACCACGGCCTCCGCCTCCGACGGGCAGTCCGTGAAACCGTCCGCCGCCAACAGCAAGCTGGACGCCCAGCTGAGGACGCTCTCGGCGGGTGCCGACGACTTCGCCGACCGGGCCAGCCGGACGCAGGAGCGCATCGACCTCAAGGCCCAGCAGGAGACCGAGAAGAAGAAGGCGGCGGCGGAGGCGGCCCGCAAGGAGCGGCTGCGCCCGAAGTACGTCCTCCCGGTCACCCAGAAAGGGCTCAGCGCCTATTTCGGTCAGGCCGGCGTGAACTGGATGTCCGTCCACACGGGCATCGACTTCCCCGTCTCCTACGGCACGACGGTGATGGCCGCGACCGACGGCGTCGTCTCCACCAAGTGGAACAGCGCCTACGGCAACATGATGATCGTGACGGCGAAGGACGGCACGGAGACGTGGTACTGCCACCTCTCGTCGTACCGCGTCGCCGCCGGTACGACGGTGAAGGCCGGCGACCCGATCGCGTTCTCCGGCAACTCCGGCAACTCGACCGGCCCGCATCTGCACTTCGAGGTGCGGCCGGCCGGTGGTGCCGCCATAGACCCGCTGCCCTGGCTGCGCAGCCACGGACTCGACCCGACCTGACCCGGCCGTACCGGTGGGCCCCGCCGCGGCGGGGCCCGGTCGTGCACCTTCTCCGCTACAGCTTCTCCACCGGCGCGTACCGCAGCAGCAGCCGCTTCGGCTTGGTGTCGCCGAAGTCGATCGTCGCCTCCGCGTTGCCGCCGGTGCCCTTGACCGCGACGACCGTGCCGAGGCCGAACTGGTCGTGGGTGACGCGGTCGCCCACGGCCAGCGAGACCACCGGCTTCTCCGAGGTCCGCCGGGTGGCGAAGCCCGACGCGCCCGACGCCGAGGAGCGCGAGCGGGTCGAGGAGAGCGAGGCCGCCACGCCCGACGCGGGCCCTGTGGAGACCGGCGCCATCGCTCCGGTCCTCTTCCACTTCAGATACGCGCCCGGGATCTCCTCCAGGAAGCGCGAGGGCGGGTTGTACGACGGCTGGCCCCAGGCGCTGCGCATGGACGACCGGGTGAGATACAGCCGCTCCCGCGCGCGCGTGATGCCGACGTAGGCGAGGCGCCGCTCCTCCTCCAGCTCCTTGGTCTGGCCGAGGGCGCGCATGTGCGGGAAGACGCCGTCCTCCATGCCGGTCAGGAACACCACCGGGAACTCGAGGCCCTTGGCGGTGTGCAGGGTCATCAGGGTGATGACGCCGTCGCCGTTCTCGTCCTCGTCGGGGATCTGGTCGGAGTCGGCGACCAGGGCCACCCGCTCCAGGAAGTCGGCGAGCCCGCCCGGCTGCTCCCCCTCACCGGACTCCTGCTCGAACTCCAGTGCCACGGAGGCGAGTTCCTGGAGGTTCTCGATGCGGGTCTCGTCCTGGGGATCCGTCGAGTTCTGCAACTCGGCCAGGTATCCGGTGCGTTCGTAGATCGCCTCCAGGACCGTGGCGGGTCCGGCGCCGGATTCCACGACCGTACGGAGGTCCTCCATCAGCGTGTTGAACCGCTTGACCGCGTTCGTCGACCGTGCGGCCATGCCGTACGCCTCGTCGACCCGCTTGAGCGCCTGCGGGAAGCTGATCTTCTCGCGCTGCGCCAGGGCGTCGATCATCGCCTCCGCGCGGTCGCCGATACCGCGCTTGGGGACGTTGAGGATGCGCCGGAGCGGGACGGAGTCCTCCGGGTTGGCCAGCACCCGCAGGTAGGCCAGGACGTCCCGGACCTCCTTGCGCTCGTAGAAGCGGACGCCGCCGACGACCTTGTAGGGCAGGCCGACGCGGATGAAGATCTCCTCGAAGACACGGGACTGCGCGTTGGTGCGGTAGAAGACGGCGACGTCGCCCGCCTTCGCCTCGCCCGCGTCCGTCAGACGGTCTATCTCGTCGGCGACGAACTGCGCCTCGTCGTGCTCGGTGTCGGCGACATAGCCGGTGATCTGCGCGCCCGCGCCCGCGTTGGTCCACAGGTTCTTCGGGCGGCGGGACTCGTTGCGCTCGATGACCGCGTTGGCGGCGCTCAGAATCGTCTGCGTGGAGCGGTAGTTCTGTTCGAGGAGGATCGTGGTCGCGTTCGGGTAGTCCTCCTCGAACTGGAGGATGTTGCGGATCGTCGCGCCCCGGAAGGCGTAGATCGACTGGTCGGCGTCGCCCACGACGCACAGCTCGGCGGGCTCCAGGTCCTGCTCGCCCGGCGGTACGTCGGTGCCCTCGGCGCGCGTGCCGGTGCCGACCAGTTCGCGCACGAGGGCGTACTGGGCGTGGTTGGTGTCCTGGTACTCGTCGACCAGGACGTGCCGGAAGCGGCGGCGGTAGTGCTCAGCGACGTCCGGGAAGGCGCGCAGCAGGTTGACCGTCGTCATGATCAGGTCGTCGAAGTCGAGGGCGTTCGCCTCGCGCAGCCGCGACTGGTAGAGCGCGTAGGCCTGGGCGAGGGTCTTCTCGAAGCCGTCGCTCGCCTGGGCGGCGAAGTCCTCCTCGTCGATCAGCTCGTTCTTGAGGTTGCTGATCTTGGCGCTGAACGACTTGGGCGGGTAGCGCTTGGGGTCGAGGTCCAGGTCGCGGCAGACCAGGGCCATCAGGCGCTTGGAGTCGGCCGCGTCGTAGATCGAGAAGGAGGAGGTGAAGCCGAGCTTCTTGCTCTCCCGGCGCAGGATCCGGACGCAGGCGCTGTGGAAGGTCATCACCCACATCGCGTTCGCGCGCGGGCCGACGAGGTGCTCGACGCGCTCCTTCATCTCGCCCGCGGCCTTGTTGGTGAAGGTGATCGCGAGGATCTGGCCGGGGTGCACCTGGCGTGCGCCGAGCAGGTGGGCGATGCGGTGGGTGAGCACGCGCGTCTTGCCGGAACCGGCGCCGGCCACGATGAGCAGCGGGGAGCCGGCGTGCACGACCGCCGCCCGCTGGTTCTCGTTCAGCCCCTCCAGGAGCGCGGCCGGGTCCGGGGCCGGGCGGGCGGCACCGTCGCGGTAGTAGGCGTCCCGGTCCGGGGGCACGTCGAACTTCCCGCCGAACAGATCGTCCGGAATCGACTCCGGAGCGTGCTCGTCCTCGGGCGGCGGCGGGGGTTCCTCGTCATGGCCGCGGGGGGCCTGGAGGTTCGCCAGGAAGCTGTCGTCAAAGAGGCTGCTCATCGCTCTCCGAGTCTAGGGCGCCCCACCGACAACCGGTCGCCGCCCCGAAAACTCGCCCGCGTGACCGAACGGATCCACTCCGTCACGGCCGGCCGACACGGGTTCCGGAGCCGGGAACGCTCACCGTGAGCCACCCCCTCCACCCGGACAAGCAGCCCATAACATCCCCGACCACCCCACCTGAACAGACCTCAACACCCAGGTCACGAAAATGTATCGGGCATATCGCACATCAACCTTCACAGAGACCACACGAGTTGGTTAGCGTGCCGGGCAGGCCGTACGACCCCCACCGGCGAACGTCGCCGGGCCGCACGGCCTCCGCCGAGTCCGGGGCGCCGCCGCGCATCCGGAGCCGGGGACCCACACCGATCCCGGGGTGAATCGGTCCCGACTCCCCCTCCGGGGAGCGGACCGTAGGGCAACCCTTCCGAACCACCCGCCCGAACCCGACAGCTAACTCGGTAGGCGGAACTCTGGAAGGAGTCGCCCCCGTTGGCGTCGCATCGCAAGTCCCGGCCGTCAGGAACGCGCGCGGCAGGCATACGCACGCCCGCCCTGGCCACCGCCGCCCTCACCTCAGTGGCCCTGCTCTCCCAGACGGCCGAGGCCACGCCCTCCACGGACGGCAAGCCGAGCCTGGAGGAGGTCGAGAAGAAGGTCGACGCCCTCTACCGCCAGGCGGAGTCGGCGACCGAGAAGTACAACGCCGCCAAGGAGCGGACCGACAGGCAGCGCAAGCAGGTCGACACCCTGCTCGACGACGTCGCCCGGCGCGCGGACCGGCTGAACACGGCGCGCGAGGAACTGGGTACGTTCGCCGCCGCCCAGTACCGGACCGGGGCCGCCGCCCCCGACACGGCTACCTTCCTGCTCGCGGACAGTCCGCAGGACTACTTCGACCAGACCCAGCTGATGAGCCGGCTGACCTCGCGCCAGAAGGGCGCGGTCGACGACTACGTCACGCAGCAGTCCGCGACCATGAAGAAGCGGCAGGAGGCCGCCCGGAGCCTTGAGGCGCTCACCGAGACGCAGGACGACCTCAAGACCGCCAAGACCACCGTCCAGGCGAAGCTGGCCTCCGCGCGGGAGCTGCTGTCGCGGCTGACGGCCGCGGAGAAGGCACGGCTGGCGGCGATCGAGAAGCGGCAGCAGGAGGAGGCGGCCCGCAAGGCGGCGGAACTGGCGAGGCAGCAGGCCGCGGCCGCCGGCCAGGAGACGTCCTCGAACTCGACGTCGGGCAGTTCCTCTTCCGCGTCCGGCTCCGCCTACGCCACGAAGGCCGCGAAGGCGATCGCGTTCGCCCGCGCGCAGATCGGCAAGCCGTACGTCTGGGGCGCCACCGGTCCCGGCTCCTACGACTGCTCCGGGCTCTCCCAGGCCGCCTGGAAGGCCGCGGGCGTCTCCCTGCCGCGCACCACCTACGACCAGGTGAACGCCGGCACCACCGTTTCCCTCGCCGACGCCCAGCCCGGTGACCTGGTCTTCTTCTACGGCGACGTCAGCCACGTCGGCATCTACATCGGCAGCGGCATGATGATCCACGCCCCGAAGCCCGGCGCGTACGTCCGGGAGGAGTCGATCTACTACGGGGGCGAGTCGATCATCCACAGCGTGGTACGCCCGGCCTGACCGGCAGGTCGGTCCTGACCTTGCCGGTCAGGACCGAC
>NZ_JBFBJL010000065.1:0-50750 GCF_040686075.1 Streptomyces sp. NPDC086519 | reverse complement strand
GGCCGGGGAACGACAGCAGAGCGTCGATCATGTCGTTCTGGAGCGGGGTGCCGTCCTTCCAGCCGGCGAAGCTGTTGCCGCCGTACTTCGACTAGAGGCCGGGGTGGACCGGGCTCCCGCCCGGTCCGTGCCGCGGTTCTCGCTCAGCCCATGTCGAAGACCGCCGGGTCCGGGCCGATGCGCCGGTCCTCGTTGAGCGCGCTGATCGCCGCGAGGTCCTCGGTGTCCAGGCTGAAGTCGAACACCTCGATGTTCTCCTTGATCCGGGACGGCGTCACCGACTTCGGGATCACCACGTTGCCCAGCTGGATGTGCCAGCGGAGCACGACCTGGGCCGGGGTGCGGTTGTGCTTCTGCGCGATGGCGACGATCGCCGGCACTTCCAGCAGCCCCTTGCCCTGGCCGAGCGGCGACCAGGCCTCGGTGGCGATCCCCTGCTCCTCGTGGAGCTCCCGGGACGCGTGCTGCTGCAGATACGGGTGCAGCTCGATCTGGTTGACCGCCGGGATGACCGAGGTCTCCGCGATCAGCCGCTCCAGGTGCTCCGGCAGGAAGTTCGAGACGCCGATCGCCCGGACACGGCCGTCGGCGTGCAGCTTCTCGAACGCTTTGTACGAGTCGATGTACTTGCCCCGGGCCGGCAGCGGCCAGTGGATGAGGTACAGGTCCAGGTAGTCCAGGCCCAGTTTCGCCAGCGACGCGTCGAAGGCGCGCAGGGTGGCGTCGTACCCGTGGTCGGCGTTCCAGAGCTTGGTGGTGACGAAGATGTCCTCGCGCGGCACGCCGGACGCGGCGATCGCCTTGCCGGTGCCTTCTTCGTTGCCGTAGATCGCCGCTGTGTCGATGCTGCGGTACCCGGCCTCCAGCGCCGTGGCGACGGCCCGCTCGGCCTCGTCGTCCGGCACCTGCCACACGCCGAAGCCCAGTTGGGGCATCTCGACGCCGTTGTTGAGGATTTTCGGGGGGACCTTGCTGCTCACGAGCTCTCGATCCTTAGGTTGTCGACAAGTGGTACTCCCATCGTCAACGATCACCGGGCCCGACGCATTCCTGACCGCGGAATCTGGCGGAACTGGCCGGTGGGTCAGCCGCCGCGGGCGGAGATTGGCCGGAAATGCATCCGACGTTATGGGTCCGGACCATTGACCGCGGCCCGTCTCTGCCGAGACTCTTGTGCGCATCGTCGGACCTATCACTGAACCCGGTACAGGGATGTGAACGTCCTTGTGGGTTTTCCGATCGATCCCTGTGAGAGGAGACCCCTCTCTCTGCACTCTGAGTTCCCCCCAACCTCAGGAAAGCAGGTATCCGCCCCATGAACGAGACGACCTCCGAGGACCGTCAGCCGGAGCCCGCCGCCCCGCAGACATCGGATGAAAACGTCTGGCGAAGCCCTGGTTACCAGGTCGTGGAGACCGCCCTGGAAGTGACCGGCTACGCCCTCGGCGACCGCTGATCCGTCCTGGGTGAGCCATCATGACCGTCATCGCCGTCCACGCCGGGACGGCCGCCGACCCCTGGCCGGTTCCGGAGTTCACCGAACGGCTGCGCGCCGTCACCGCCGACTGCTATCACGACCGGCACCCCTTCAACCAGCGCATGCACCGGGGTGAGTTGACCCCGGCCGAACTGCGCTGCTGGATCACCAACCGCTTCCACTACCAGCGCCACATCCCCGTCAAGGACGCCCTGATCCTCGCCAAACTCGACCGGCCGGCACTGCGCCGTCCATGGCTGCGGCGCATCCGCGACCACGACGGCACCGCCGAGGGCGAGGGCGGCATCGAGCGCTGGCTGCACCTCGGCGAGGCCGCCGGGGTCCCCCGCGAACAGCTGTGGGACAGCTCCCGGGTGCTGCCCGGGGTGCGCTTCGCGGTCGAGGGGTACGTCACCTTCTGCCGGCTGCGCCCTGCCCTGGACGCGGTCGCCGCCTCCCTCACCGAACTGTCCGCTCCCGGTCTCATGCGCACCCGCATCACCGCCTTCGAACGCCACTACCCGTGGATCGACCCGGCCGGCCTCGGCTACTTCCGCACCCGCGTCGACCAGGGCGCCCGGGACGGCGCGGAGGCCCTCGCGCTGGTCCAGGCCTGGGCCCGCACCCGCGAGGAGCAGCAGCGCGCCGTGGCCGCGCTCGCCTACAAGTGCGAGGTGCTGTGGGCACTGCTCGACGCCGTCGACCGCGGGGACACCGGTGGCTGGGGCGACGCCCGGGACGGCGGGGGGCCATGACCTGGCGGCCCGCCCTCGCCCGCACGGTCGTACTGCGCCACGACCGGGTCCGCGGCACCGACCTGTTGCTGCTGCCCGAGCGCGTGGTCGTGCTGCACGGCCGGGCGGGCGGGGTGCTCCGGCTGTGCGACGGCAGCCGGGCGGTCCCGGAGATCGTCGCCGAACTGGCCGAGGCGTTCCCGGGCGCCCCGGTCGCGGCCGAGGTCCCGGAGTTCCTGACGGCGTTACGGAAGGAGGGATGGCTGCGATGACGACCCCGGAGCCGGGCAGGCCGGCGCCGCCCTGGGCGCTGCTCGCCGAACTCACCCACGCCTGTCCGCTGCGCTGCGGCTACTGCTCGAATCCTGTCCGACTGATCGGTCGGTCAGCGGAGCTGGAGACCGGGCAGTGGGGCGAGGTGTTCCGGCAGGCCGGTGAACTGGGCGTCGTCCAGACCCACCTGTCCGGTGGCGAGCCGCTGCTCAGACGCGATCTGACCCAGTTGGTCGGCGCCGCCGACACCGCCGGCCTGCACACCCAGCTCGTCACCAGCGGGCTCGGGCTGAGCGAGCGGCGGCTGGCAGAGCTGGTCGGCGCCGGGCTGCGCGGTGTGCAGCTTTCCGTGCAGCACGCGGAGCCGACCGCCGCCGAACGCATCGCCGGCGCCCGCTCGTTCGCGGCCAAGGAGCGCGCGGCCCGGCTGATCCGGGCGGCGGGCCTGCCCTTCGGCCTGAACGTTGTCCTGCACCGGGGCAACCTGAACGCCGTCGAGGACCTGATCGCGCTCGGTGTGGCCTGGGGCGCGGACCGGATCGAGCTGGCAAACACCCAGTACCACGGCTGGGCGGCCCGCAACCGCGCCGCGCTGCTGCCGCTGCCCGGCCAGGTCGAGCGGGCCCGCGAGGCGGTCCTGCGCTGGCGCCGGCGCCTGGACGAACCGGAGCTGGTCTGGGTCGCCCCCGACCTCCTCACCGGCACGGCGAAACCCTGCATGGGCGGCTGGGGCCGGATCTCGCTCACCGTCACCCCCGACGGCACCGTCCTGCCCTGCCCGGCCGCGGCCACCCTGCCCGGCCTCGACCCGCCCCATGTCAGGGACCGTGGACTGGCCTGGATCTGGGCGGAGTCGAAGGCGTTCAACGCCTACCGGGGCGAGTCCTGGATGCGCGAGCCCTGCCGTGGCTGCGCCCTGCGCACCACCGACTTCGGCGGCTGCCGCTGCCAGGCGTACGCGCTCACCGGAGACGCCCGCAACACCGACCCGGCCTGCCGCCACGCCCCCGCCCACCACCTCGTACCCCGGCGCCGGACCTCCGAGGCCGCCGCCCCCAGAGAAGCCCTTGCAGAAGGAGGACCATGAAACGCCTGCGAGTCGCCCTCGCGGCCGTCGCCCTCACCGCCGCCCCCCTGGTCGCGCTCCCTGCGGCCGTCCCCCCGCCCGCCCTCGCCGCGGCCGCCGCCCCGGCCAGGCCGGCCGCGGCCACCGACTGGTCCACCGCGGTCGTCGACTCCACCATGGCCCGCTACACCCCGAGCACCATCGGCGGCTGGTCCTACCCGGTCGGCCTCTACCTCTACGGCCAGTACCTCACCTACCGGCGCACCCACGACCCCCGCTACCTCACCTACATCAAGAACTACGTCGACCGGTTCGTGAAGAGCGACGGCTCCATCGACCAGTCCTTCAACAGCCTGGACAGCATGCAGGCGGGCCGGCTCCTGGTGATCCTGCACCACGAGACGGGCCAGGACCGCTACCGCAAGGCGGCCAAGAAGATCCGCGACCGTCTGAACACCTACCCGCGCACGAGCGATGGCGGCTTCTGGCACGCCGACACCAGCAGCCGCGCCCATCAACTCTGGGCGGACGGCGTATACATGGTGAACCCGTTCCTCGTCGAGTACGGCAAGGAGTTCGGCGACAGCGCCTACACCGACGACGAGGCGGCGAAGCAGCTGTACGTCTACGGCAGTCATCTGCAGGTCGCGAACGGACTGCTCAAGCACGCCTACGACGAGTCGAAGACCGCCAGTTGGGCCGATCCGCAGACCGGCCTCGCCCCCGAGCACTGGTGCCGGGCCGTCGGCTGGTACTCGATGGCGATCGTCAATGTCCTGGACGCCATTCCGGCGAACCAGGCCCGGCGTCCCCAACTCCTCACCATCTTCCGCAAGCTGGCCGCCGGTCTGGAGAAGTACCAGGACCCGGCGACCGGGCGCTGGTTCCAGGTGATGGACAAGGGAAACCGGTCCGACGACTGGACCGAGACCTCCTGCTCCAGCATGTTCACCTACGCCCTCTCCCGCGGCGTCCAGCAGGGCTACCTCGACCCGCACTACGCCGCCGTCGCGCACCGCGGCTACCAGGGCGTGCTGGCGGAGCTCTCGGTCGGCTCCGACGGCCGCACCAACCTCGCCGACATCTCCGTCGGCACCAACGTCGGCGACTACGCCTACTACATCGCACGTGACCGGGCCACCAACGACTTCCACGGTCTGGGCGCCTTCCTGATCATGAACGAACAACTGCGAGGGGACTAATGTCATGAGCACGTCCAGAAGGGCACTGCTGGGCGCGGCGGCCGCGGGCGCGGCCGGAGCGGCGCTGGGACTGCCCGCCACCGCCCACGCCGCGTCCTGGCAGCAGAAGTGGGCCCCCTCCGCGAGCAGCGACGGTCTCGGCGCCTTCGAGACGGTCGAGGACGACCGCGCCGACTCGCACCCCGCCGGGCATCCGCACATCTTCGCCACCGGCAGCAACTGGCGCTTCAACATGCACATGGTGGACCGGGACACCTCGACCGACCGGCAGCGCCAGGAGGTCACGGGGCTGCGCACGAGCGCCGGCAGCTACCTCAAGTGGAACGAGGGCCAGACCTGGCGGATCACCTACTCGATGTACATCCCGAGCTCGCTGAAGGCGACCACCACCTTCACCCACATCATGCAGATGAAGCAGCCCGGCAGCGGCACGTCCCCGATCGTCACGCAGTCGCTGCGCCGGGTGAACGGCAAGCAGACCATCGAGCTGAACCTCGCCACCGACGGGATCATCGTCGGCCGCACCGACCTCGATCCGCTGCACGGCAACTGGACCGACGTCGACTTCCAGATCAAGGTCGGCAACGGCTCGGCGGGCTCCGTCCGCTGGATCCTCAAGTCCGGCGGCTCGACGGTGATCGACAAGTCGAAGACCGGCGTCGACACCTTCCTCGCCGACCGGGTGCGCCCGAAGTGGGGCATCTACCGCTCGCTCGGTGACACCTCCGGCTCCCTGCAGGACACCTACCTCCTGCTCACCAACCTCCGCGGCTACCAACTGGTGTGAGGAGACGCCGCATGAAACCCCCCACCGGTCCGGGCCGCCGAGCGGCGGCCGTCATCCTCTTCGTGGTGGCCGTGGTCCTCGGCCTCACCCACCCCGCGGCCCTGGCCGCCCCGCACACCGCCGCCCGTGCCGCCGCCGTCTACGACGTGCGCGACTACGGCGCCAAGGGCGACGGTTCCACCAACGACAGCCCTGCCATCGACAAGGCGATCACGGCCGCGAACGCGGCCGGCGGCGGCACCGTCCGCTTCACCGCCGGCACCTACAAGTCCAAGAACACCCTCCACATGAAGAGCCATGTGACGCTCCAGCTCGACAAGGGCGCCACCCTTCAGGGCTCCAGCGCGGACACCTACGACAAGGCCGAGTCCAACCCGTACGACTCCTACCAGGACTACGGCCACAGCCACTTCCACGACGCGATGATCTACGGCGACAAGCTCACCGACATCGGCTTCGTCGGCCAGGGCGTCATCGACGGCGCGGGCAACCTGATCACCGGCAACCCGAAGACCGGCGAGGCCGACAAGATCATCTCGCTGACCCGGTGCGACGGCCTGCGGATCGGCGACGGCCTCACCCTGCGCCGCGGCGGCCACTTCGCGGCTCTCATCAACGGCTGCACCAACGTGACCTCCGACCACCTGACCATCGACACCGCGAGCGACCGCGACGGCTGGAACGTCATCTCCACCACCAACGCGACGATCACCAACGCCACCATCCACGCCAACGACGACGCCCTGGTCTTCAAGAGCGACTACGCGCTCGGCGCCAAGCTGCCCAACGGGCATGTGCGGGTGAGCGATTCGCTGCTCGGGGCCAAGTGCTGCAACGCCCTGATGTTCGGCTCCGAGACCTGCGGCGACTTCTCGGACTACCAGTTCGAGAACATCCGCATCGACGGCGCCGACAAGTCCGGTCTCGGCATGGTCTCCATGGACGGCTCGAAGATCTCCGACGTCCACTACCGCGACATCACGATGACGAACGTGCACTCGCCGATCATGGAGAAGATCGGCACCCGCAAACGCTGCGGCAACAGCCCGGGTGTCGGATCGATCAGTGATGTCACGTACGACAACATCACCGCCACCGGCAACAGCCCCTCCTTCAGCCCGACCCTGTGGGGCGAGTCCGGGCACCGCATCAACGGCGTGACCTTCACCGACGTCAACATCACGGTCCCCGGCGGCAACGGCACCATGTCCACGGGCGTGCCGAGCAACGACTCGACCGACTACAACCCGAAGAGCATCGGCACCCGGCCCGCCTACGGCTGGTACCTGCACAACGCCGACAACGTCCAGTTCACCGACAGCTCGGTCAAGTTCGCCTCGAACGACGGCCGGCCCGCGTTCGTCGCCAACGCGGCGAGCGGCATCCGGCTCACCCGGTTCACCGCGCAGAAGGGCAGCAACTCGCCCTTCGACGTGGGCTTCCAGGACGTCACCGGCGGCTGCCTGACGGACAGCCACAACACCTCCGGCGGCGCCCTGCGGGTCTCGGGAGGCCAGGGCTGCGGCAGTAGCGCGGCAGTGAAGCCGCTCGACCTGGAGAACCCCCGCCAGGACTTCCTCCGCGCCTCCGTCGGCGGCCTGTTCCTGCACTGGGGCCTGCGCACCGCACCGGCCCACACCAGCTGCAGCGCCTGGGAGAACGACGTCACCAACGGCGGCTGGACCCCCGACTACTGGGTGAAGGAGGCCCAGAAACTGCACACGCAGTACCTGGTCCTCGCCACCTTCCACAGCCGGCTGGGCTACGCCCGCCCCTGGCCCTCCAAGATCCCCGGCTCCTGCTCCACCAAGCGGGACTTCCTCGGGGAGCTGATCACCGCCGCCAAGGCCAAGGGCATGAAGGTCATCCTCTACATGACCAACGACCCGCAGTGGCACGACGAGGGCGGCCACGAGTGGCTCGACTCGGCCGCGTACTCCGCCTACAAGGGCAAGAACGTCGACCTGACCACCAACGACGGCTTCGGACAGTTCAGTTACGACAACTTCTTCGAGGTCATGGACCGCTATCCGGACCTCGGGGGCTTCTGGATCGACAACGACAACTCCTACTGGGAGAGCCACAACCTCTACCAGCAGATCTACGACAAGCGCCCGAACTACACGCTCAGCAACAACAACGAAGACACGCCGATCATGGACATGATCAGTAATGAGCAGAAGACGGGCATGACGCCGTCCTACGACTACCCCCAGGCCGTCTACACCGCCCAGCCCCGCCTGACCGAGGCCGACTTCAAGCTGCCCTCGACCGGCGCCTGGTGGTACGACGGCTCCGACCCGTCCGTCGACAAGATGCTGACCCTCGGCCGCCTCGTCACCAACGTCGGCTCCTCGGTGAAGGCCCTGATGGCCGAGACCGCCCAGGTCAACGGGAAGTTCCCATCGAACCAGGCCGCCTTCAACAACTTCGCCGATTCCTACCTCGACCCCATCTGGGAGTCGTTGCACGGCACCGAGGGCGGCGGCTACATGTACGGCGGCCTCAAGCCCGGCGCCTGGAACGACGGCGCGTACGGCGTGACGACCATCGCCAAGGACGACGCGAACCGGCAGTACATCCACGTCCTGACCCCGCCCAGCACCAGCGCGCTGCGCGTGCGGGACAACGGCTACCGCATCGCCTCCGTCACCAACCTCCGCACGGGAGCGGCCGTTTCGTGGTCGCAGTCCGGCGGCGTGCTCACCCTGAACGGGCTCGGTAACTGGGACCCGTACGACACGGTCTTCAAGGTCACGACGGCCGGCCGCCAGGGCATCCTCACCGGCGTCAAGGTCAGCGCGAGCGCCTCCGCGAGCGGGCACGCCGCGTCGGCGGCCGGTGACGGCGACTACCTCACCTACTGGGACAACAACAAGACGCTGCCGGTGAACCTCACCTTCGACCTCGGCTCGGCCAAGAAGGTGCAGTACATCGGGCTCAACCAGCGCGAGGACTCCGTGGCCTACGCCCGCTCGGACACCGAGCAGTCCGCGCGGATCAAGGACTACAAGGTGTACGTCAGCAACGACGGCACCAACTGGGGGAGCGCGGTCAAGACCGGCCAGCTGCCCAGTCGCCGGGGCATCCAGGGCATCGACCTGACCGCGGCCAACGCCCGCTACGTCCGGCTCGAGGTCGACACCACCTGGGCCGCCTCCAGCGACACCACCCGCTACAAGCGACTGCGGGTCGACGAGGCGTGGATCGGCACGTCGTACGCCACACCCGCGAACGGGGGACAGTCATGATCCGGGTCAGATCGCTCACGGCCGCGGCGGCCGGCCTGCTGCTCGCCGCGGCGGTGCCGCTCGTGGGCACCGCCCACCCGGCGGCCGCCTCCGACAACGGCCAGTCCGCACGGCCCGCCATGGGCTGGTCCAGCTGGAGCTTCGTGCGCCGCACGCC
The DNA here is from genome assembly GCF_040686075.1 of Streptomyces sp. NPDC086519. NCBI lineage: Bacteria > Bacillati > Actinomycetota > Actinomycetes > Kitasatosporales > Streptomycetaceae > Streptomyces > Streptomyces sp. NPDC086519. The sequence continues at coordinate 41,803 of NZ_JBFBJL010000065.1, read as the reverse complement.
GACCGAGGCGAAGATCAAGGCGCAGGCCGACGCGCTGGTCTCCAGCGGCCTGAAGGACCACGGCTTCGTCTACGTCAACCTCGACGACTTCTGGCAGAAGTGCGACTCCAACGGCTTCTCCGTGGACGGCTACGGCCGCTGGGCCGTCGACACCAGCAAGTTCCCGGACGGCATCAAAGGGGTGGCCGACTACGTCCACTCCAAGGGCCTGAAGTTCGGCTTCTACGTCACCCCCGGCATCGCGAAGAACGCCGTCACCAAGAACACGCCGATCGAGGGCACCTCGTACCACGCGAAGGACATCGCGGACACGTCCACGACCGAGAAGAACTACAACTGCAAGAACATGTATGCCATCGACTACTCCAAGCCGGGCGCGCAGGACTTCGTCGACTCCTGGGCCAAGCAGTTCGCGTCCTGGGGTGTCGACTACCTGAAGATCGACGGGGTGGGCAGCGCCGACATCCCCGACGTCCAGGCCTGGGACAAGGCGCTGCGGGCCAGCGGACGGCCCATCAACTTCGCCCTGTCCAACAACCTGCCGATCGCCGACGCCGCCACCTGGCGGAAACTGGCGAACAGCTGGCGCACCCAGGGTGACGTCGAGTGCTACTGCGGGCCGGGGAGCAACGGCAGCGGCTATCCGCTGACCGACTGGTCCCACGTCTCCAAGCGCTTCGACTCGGCCGCCTCCTGGCAGCCGTACGCCGGCCCCGGCGGCTGGAACGACCTGGACTCGCTGGAGATCGGCAACGGCGACCAGGTGGGCCTGACGGCGGACCAGCGCCGTTCGCACTTCACGCTCTGGTCGATGGCGGCGGCCCCGCTGCTGCTGGGCACCGACCTCACCCAGCTCGACCCCGTCGACAAGGCCATGCTGACCAACGACCGGCTGATCGGCGTCGACCAGGACGGGGTCGCCGCGAAGCGGATCGTGAGCAGCAGTGCGAAGCAGGTCTGGAGCAAGAAGGAGAGCGACGGGCAGTACGTCGTGGCCCTGTTCAACACCGGTACCTCGGGCAACGCGACGGTGAGCGTGAACTGGTCGCAGGTCGGCTTCAGCGGCTCGGGCGACGTGACCGACCTCTGGTCCGGATCCCACAAGGGCGTGGTCGCCGACTCCTACAGCGCGACCCTGCGTCCGGGCGAGACCAGGCTCATCCGGGTCAAGCCCGTCAACTCCCTGAAGGCGGCGGCGGCTTCGCCGGGATTCGCCGTGGCCCCCTACGAGTACCTTGGCTGGGGCAGCCCCCAGAACCCGACCTCCGTGATGTCCGCGACCGGCGTCAAGTGGTTCACGCTCGCCTTCGTCCTCTCCGACGGCACCTGCAACCCGAAGTGGGACGGCTCCCGCCCGCTGACCGGAGGCAGCGACCAGTCCACCATCAACGCGATCAGAGCGGCGGGCGGTGACGTCGTCGTCTCCGTCGGCGGCTGGAGCGGGAACAAGCTCGGCGAGAAGTGCTCCAGCGCCTCCGCGCTCGCCGGCGCCTACCAGAAGGTGATCAACGCCTACAAGCTGAAGGCGCTCGACATCGACATCGAGAACACCGAGTGGTCCAACGCGACCGTGCGGCAGCGAGTCGTCGACGCGCTGAAGACCGTGAAGGCGAACAACCCGGGTCTGAAGACCGTCATCACCTTCGGCACCACCTCCAGCGGCCCCGACTCCACCGGCACCGACATGATCAAGCGGGCCGCGAACTCCGGTCTGGCGAACGACGTCTGGTGCATCATGCCGTTCGACTTCGGCGGCGGCACCACCAATATGGGCAGCCTCACCACCAAGGCCAGGGAAGGCCTCAAAGCGCAGGTGAAGTCGGCGTACGGCTACAGCGACGCCACCGCCTACACGCACATCGGGCTGTCGTCGATGAACGGCAAGACCGACGACTCCGGTGAGCGGGTCAGGGTGGCCGACTTCAAGACCATGCTCGCCTACGCCCAGCAGCACCACATCGGGCGGCTCACCTACTGGGCCGTCAACCGCGACCGGGCCTGCGGCTCGGGCACTGACGGCGACGCCTGCAGTGGCGTGACGCAGCAGCCGTACGACTACCTCAAGGTCTTCACCCAGTACACGGGCTGAGGGGAACATCCGTGAACATCAGAAGAGTTCTGCCGTACGGCGTCGCGGCGGCCCTGGCGCTGCCGCTCGCCGGACTCGGCCAGGGCACCGCGCTGGCGGCCACCGACTACCAGGCCGAGGACGCGACGATCTCCCAGGGCACCGTCGCCACCAACCACACCGGGTACACCGGCACCGGATTCGTCGACTACACCAACGTCAAGGGCTCCTACGTGGAGTTCACGGTGAGCGCGGCCTCCACCGGCACCTCCGCCCTCACCCTGCGCTACGCCAACGGGACCTCCACCGACCGGCCGATGGACATCTCCGTCAACGGCACGGTCGTCGCCTCCGGGGTGTCCTTCCCGGCCACCGCCGACTGGAACACCTGGGTCACCAAGACCGTCGACGTCCCGCTGAGCGCGGGCACCGACAAGATCAGGGCCACCGCCACCACCGCCAACGGCGGCCCCAACCTCGACCGCGTCAGCCTCGACGCGGCCGCCGACACCCAGGCCCCGACCCGCCCGGGGCAGCCCAGCTGCTCGGACATCGGCGAGGACGCGCTCACCCTGGCCTGGGGCGCGGCCGCGGACAACGTGGGCGTGAGCGCGTACGACATCTACGAGCACGGCAACAAGATCAGCGAGGCGCCGGGGAGCTCGACCTCCAAGGCGCTGACCGGGCTCACCCCCAACACCGACTACAACCTCACGGTGATCGCCCGCGACGCGGCCGGCAACACCTCGCCCGCCAGCCCGGTCGTCGACTGCACCACCAAGCCCAGCTCCGACACCACCCCGCCGAGCAAGCCGGGCACGCTGTCCGCGAGCAACGTGACCGCGAACAGCGCCGACCTCAAGTGGGGCGCCTCGACCGACGACAGGGCGGTCGTCGCCTACGACGTGCGCAGCGACACCACCGTCTACGACACCGTCACCAGCGGCACGTCCACCACGCTCACCGGGCTCGCCTGCAACAGCCCCTACAGCCTGAACGTCGTCGCCCGGGACGCGGCCGGCAACGTCTCCGAGGCCGGCAACACCGTCACCTTCACCACGAAGGCGTGCGCGACCGACGGCGGCGTCCCCTCCTCGATCGCGACGCTCTCCAGCGGCTGGACCATCCCCTGGGGCACCTACTGGATGCCCGACGGCAAGACCGCCCTGGTCACCGAGCGGGACGACTTCAAGGTCTGGAAGGTCACCAAGGACGGCACGAGGACCCAGGTCGGCACCGTCCCGAACGCCGTCACCACCAACGGCGAGGGCGGCCTGCTCGGCGTCGCCGTCGACCCCAAGTGGGAGACCAACCACTACGTCTACTTCATGCACACCGCGGACGAGGGCAACCGGGTCGTGCGCATGACCTACGACGGCACCAAGCTCAGCGACTACAAGATCCTCCTCCAGGGCATCAAGAAGAACCGCTACCACAACGGCGGCCGGCTCCTCTTCGGCCCCGACGGCTACCTCTACGTCTCCACCGGGGAGGCCCAGACACCCGACCTGGCCCAGGACAAGAACTCCCTCAACGGCAAGATCCTGCGCATGACGACCGACGGGAAACCGGCCCCCGGCAACCCCTTCGGGAACTACGTCTACAGCCTCGGCCACCGCAACCCGCAGGGCCTCGCCTTCGACCGCGACGGCCGGTTGTGGGAGGCGGAGTTCGGCAACAGCTCCAAGGACGAGCTGAACCTGATCAAGCCGGGCGCCAACTACGGCTGGCCGACCTGCGAGGGCACCTGCAGCGTCTCCGGGATGACCAATCCCAAGGCCACCTGGAACGTCTCCGAGGCGTCCCCGAGCGGTATCGCCATCGTCCGCAACGTCGTCTACATGGCCTCGCTGCGCGGCGAACGGCTCTGGCGCATCCCGATCAACGGCGACACCGAGAACGTCGGCACCCCGACGGCGTACTACGTGGGAACCTACGGCCGGCTGCGGACCGTGACCAAGGTGCCGGGCGCCGACCAGCTGTGGCTGTCCACCACAAACTGCGACAACAACGGAAACGAGCCGGACGGATCCGACAAGATCTTCCGGGTCAACATCAGTTGATCGGATGTCAGGCCCGGTACAGGGCCTCGACCTCGTTGGCGTAGGCGTTCTCGATCGCCTTGCGCTTCAGTTTCAACGACGGGGTCAGCAGCCCGTGTTCCTCGGTGAACGGCTGGGCGAGGATACGGAACGTACGGATCGACTCGGCCTGCGACACCAGGGTGTTGGCGGCCACCACCGCGCGCCGCACCTCGGTCTCCAGGTCGGGGTCCCGTACCAGCTGGGCGGCGGACATCTGGGGCTTGCCGCGCATGGTCAGCCAGTGCTCGACCGCCTCGGTGTCGAGGGTGACCAGGGCGGCGATGTAGGGGCGGTCATTGCCGACGACGATGCACTGGTTGACCAGCGGATGGTCCCGGACCCGCTCCTCCAGGACACCGGGGGAGACGCTCTTGCCGCCGGAGGTCACCAGGATCTCCTTCTTGCGGCCGGTGATGGTCAGATAGCCGTCCTCGTCGAGGGAGCCCAGGTCACCGGTGGCCAGCCAGCCGTCGTGCAGGGTGGCGTCGGTGGCCTTCTGGTTGTTGAGGTAGCCCTGGAACACGTTGCCGCCGTGCAGCCAGATCTCCCCGTCGTCCGCGATGTGCACGGTGGTGCCCGGGATGGCCTGGCCGACCGTGCCGTACCGGGTGCGCTCGGGCGGGTTGGCGGTCGCCGCCGCCGTCGACTCGGTCAGGCCGTAGCCCTCGTAGATCTGCACGCCCGCGCCGGCGAAGAACAGACCGAGCCGGCGGTCCATGGCCGAGCCGCCGGACATGGCGTTGCGGATCCGGCCGCCCATCGCGGAGCGCACCTTGGCGTAGACGAGCTTGTCGAAGAGCTGGTGCTGCATGCGCAGCGACGCCGACGGGCCGGGACCGGTGCCCCACGCCTTGGCCTCGACGGCGTCCGCGTACCGCACCGCGATCTCGACCGCCTTCTCGAACGGCCCGCCCTTGCCCTCCTTCTCCGCCTTGCGCCGCGCCGCGTTGAACACCTTCTCGAAGATGTACGGCACGGCCAGGATGAACGTCGGCCGGAACGCGGCCAGGTCGGGCAGCAGCGCCGCCGCGTGCAGCTGCGGCTGGTGGCCGAAGCGCACCCCGTGCCGGATCGCCGCCACCTCCACCATGCGCCCGAAGACGTGCGCCAGCGGCAGGAAGAGCAGGGTGGAGACCTCCTCGCCCTTCTTCGCGCGGAACACCGACTCCCAGCGGGCGACGACCGTGTCCGCCTCGTACATGAAGTTCCCGTGCGAGAGGACGCAGCCCTTGGGCCGCCCGGTGGTGCCCGAGGTGTAGATGATCGTGGCGACCGAGTCCGGCGTGACCGCCTGCCGGTGCCGGTGCACCACCTCGTCCTCCAGGTGCGCGCCCGCGTCGTACAGCTCCTGCACCGCCCCCGAGTCCAGCTGCCACAGCTGGCGCAGCTGCGGCAGCCGGTCGATGACGGTGGCGATCGTCATCGCGTGGTCCTCGTGCTCCACGATCGCCGCCGTGCACTCCGCGTCGTACAGCATCCAGAAGCACTGCTCCGCCGACGAGGTCGGGTAGACCGGCACCACCTGGGCACCGATCGTCCACAGCGCGAAGTCGAAGAGCGTCCACTCGTAGCGGGTGCGGGACATGATCGCGACCCGGTCGCCGAATCGGATGCCGCGGGCGAGGAGCCCCTTGGCGAGGGCGAGGACCTCGTCGCGGAACTCGGCGGAGGTCACATCACGCCACCGGCCGAGCTCGTCCTTGCGGCCCAGCGCGACGTGCCGCGGGTCCGTCCGGGCATGCTCGAACACGCTGTCGGCAAGACCGCCGACCGGCGGTGCCGACGCCAACGGCGGGTTGGTGAACTCGCGCAAACCCCGCTCCCCGCTCCTCACTCCACAGTGACGGTAGTAGTGACGCTCCGCATGGCGCCGTGAAAGCTACCCCACCGGAAGACCGTTCGGGAGGGGGTACGAAAACGTCCATTGCTCTCGTATGGCAGCGCTCACGCCTGCGAAATGCCCCCACATGGGGAAGTGCCGGACAGAATACCTACGGTTCGGTAAGTTCCGGCTCCGTAATCTCCACGGAATCTGTACGACCCGATTACGGCCCCCGGCTGGTTACCCGCCGGTCGGGCCGGGGCGACACGCCACCCTCTGAAGACAGCGCCGGCGCGGCCGATTTCGTTACCCCCGCAGGCCGTCCACGGGGAGGTGGTGTCTGCCGCGGCCGACGCCGGGCCGTCGCGCATCGCCGTGACGGCGGTGCCGCGGTCAGGGGTGTCGCAGGCGGGCTCCGCTTGCCAGGATCGCTGCCGCCAACGCATCCGCCGCCGTCTGCGCCGGTGATCGTCTCGGGCCGGGTACGAGTACGAAGTCGACCTTGCCCAGTTCCGGCAGGCCCGCGCGGTCCGGGACGCGGAACAGGCCCGGGGGGATCAGGCCCCTCGAGTGGGCCATCACGCCGAGGCCCGCTCGCGCCGCCGCGATCAGGCCGTTGAGGCTGCCGCTCGTGCAGACGATGCGCCAGTCGCGGCCCTGGCGCTCCAGTGCCTCCAGGGCCAGCGCGCGGGTGATGCCCGGCGGCGGGTAGACGATCAGCGGGACCGGGCGGGTGGGGTCCAGGCGGAGCCGTTCCGCGCCGATCCACACCAGCTTGTCGTGCCAGACCAGCTCGCCCATCGGGTCCTCGGCGCGCCGCTTGGCCAGCACCAGGTCCAGTTTTCCGGCGGCCAGCTGCTCGTGCAGGGTGCCCGAGAGCTCCACCGTCAGTTCGAGGTCGACCTCGGGGTGGTCGTAGCGGAAGCCCTCCAGGATCTCCGGCAGCCGGGTGAGGACGAAGTCCTCCGACGCGCCGAAGCGGAGCCGGCCGCGCACCCGGGTGCCGGTGAAGAAGGCCGCCGCCTGCTCGTGCACCTCCAGGATCCGGCGGGCGAACCCGAGCATCGCCTCGCCGTCCTCGGTCAGCTCCACGGAGTGCGTGTCCCGGGAGAACAGCTGGCGGCCGGCCGCGTCCTCCAGCCGGCGCACATGCTGGCTCACCGTGGACTGGCGCAGCCCGAGCCGCCGGGCGGCCTGGGTGAAGCTCAGCGTCTGGGCCACCGCCAGGAAGGTACGCAGCTGCGAAGGGTCGTACACGCCGACAGGTTATCGCGGAACGCGATGGCAGTCAGAGTGGTATACCGGATTCCCGATCAAGTGGGCGAGGAGGACGATGGAGAGGGGCTTCCCTGCCCCGGCGAGACCCCGGCCGTCCCCGCCGGCCCGCCACCTCGACCGACCCGCAAGTGGAGCACCGTGAAACGCCTGAGCCGGCCCCGCTGGATGCCGATCGACCCGTACGTCCTGCTGTTGCTCGGGACGGTATGCCTCGCCGCGCTCCTCCCGGCCCGGGGCACGGCCGCCGACGTGGCCTCCGGTGCCTCCACAGCCGCGATCGCCTTCCTCTTCTTCCTCTACGGCGCCCGCCTGTCCACCCGCGAGGCCGTCGACGGGCTGCGCCACTGGCGGCTCCATGTCACGGTCCTGGTCTGCACCTTCGTGATCTTCCCGGTGCTCGGCATGGCGGCCCGCGGGCTGGTGCCGGTCCTGCTCACCCATCCCCTCTACCAGGGCCTCCTCTTCCTGACCCTGGTGCCCTCCACCATCCAGTCGTCGATCGCCTTCACCTCCATCGCCCGCGGCAACGTGCCCGCCGCGATCTGCGCCGGCTCCTTCTCCTCGCTCGTCGGCATCGTCCTCACCCCGCTGCTCGCCGCCGCGCTGCTCGGCAACAGCGGGGGCGGGTTCTCCGCCGACTCGATCGTGAAGATCGTGCTCCAGCTGCTGGTGCCGTTCGTCGCCGGCCAGCTGCTGCGTCCCTGGATCGGGGGCTTCGTCGCCCGGCACAAGAAGATCCTCGGGCTGGTCGACCGCGGTTCCATCCTGCTCGTCGTCTACACCGCGTTCAGCGAGGGCATGGTCCGGGGCATCTGGCACCAGGTCAGCGCGGTCCGGCTGGCCGGGCTGCTCGCCGTCGAGGCCGTCCTGCTCGCCGTGATGCTCCTGCTGACCTGGTACGGCGCCAAGGCGCTCGGCTTCGGCCGCGGGGACCGCATCGCCATCCAGTTCGCCGGGTCGAAGAAGTCCCTCGCCTCCGGGCTGCCCATGGCCAGCGTCCTGTTCGGCGCCCACGCCTCGCTGGCCGTGCTGCCGCTGATGCTCTTCCACCAGATGCAGCTCATGGTCTGCGCCGTCATCGCCAAGCGCCGCGCCCACGACCCCGAGGCCCAGGAGGAGGCCGTGCCCCCCGCTGCCCCGGCGGCGGGGTCACGGCCCGCGGTCGGCACCGGGCCCCGGCGCCGCTGAGCGCCCGCTGCCGGCTGCCGAACGCGACCGGTTCACGGGCCTGTTGATCCGGATTTCCGGTACGGACGGCTCATGAGAGGTAACGTTCCGTCATGACCGCACCCCTGGCGCTCGACCCGGCGCACACCGCCCTCGTCCTCGTCGATCTGATGGACCGCATCGTCGCGCTGCCCCTGGAGCCCCGCAAAGGCACCGCAGTGCTGCACACCGCCGAGGAGCTGGCCCACTCCTTCCGTGCCGCCGGCGCGCCCGTGGTGCTCGTCCGCGTCGAACGGCCCTCCCTCGCCGAGCAGCCGCCGGGCAGCGGACTCGTGCCCGGACTCAGGAAGGAAGGGGACGTGGAGATCGTCAAGCGGACCATCGGCGGCTTCCAGGGCACGGAGCTCGACGCCCGGTTGCGCGGACTCGGCGTCACCCGGCTGGTGTTCGGCGGCATCGCCACCAACCTCGGCGTCGAGTCCACCGCCCGTGCCGCCGCCGACCTCGGCTACGACCTGGTCTTCGTCGAGGACGCCATGGCCGCCCTCACCGGCCCCGAGCACGAGGCGTCCGTCCGCCTCGACTTCCCGCGCCTCGGCACCGTCGTGACCGCCGCCGGCGTCCGCCTCACCCCCGCCTGACCCGCCTGACCGCTCAGACCGGCGCCCCGCCCCCGTCCCCGCCCCGTTCACGACCACCACCGACCGGGTGCCGTACCCGTCGTGAGCACCACCGGTCCGCCCGGCCCGGCGACCTGCCGCTGCGCACCATCGAGGAGAAGTTCGACATCCTCTACGTCCCGGTCGTCGACGCCGAACCCACCGGGGGCTGCCGGCCGCCGCTCCCCGCTGGTCGCCGGGTTCGCCGCGGCCGCGGCGGGCCTCGTGCCGGCCGGCTCCGGCTGAGGCGGGGCCCCTGCGGCGCAGGGGGCGCTCCCCGCCGGTCGGGGCCCCGCCGCCGTGCCGCGGGGAACCGGTCAGCCCTGGGCGGCCGCGGCCCGCAGAGCGATGCGGTCCTCGCCCGCGTACACGTTCATGTTGTCGCCCCGCAGGAAACCGACCAGGGTCAGCCCGCTCTCCACCGCCAGGTCCACCGCCAGCGAGGACGGCGCGGAGACCGCCGCGAGCACCGGGACGCCCGCCATCACGGCCTTCTGCGCCAGTTCGAAGGAGGCCCGCCCGGAGACCAGCAGGATCGTCCGGGACAGCGGCAGATCGCCGTTCTGAAGGGCCCGGCCGACCAGTTTGTCCACCGCGTTGTGCCGCCCCACGTCCTCGCGGATGTCCAGCAGCTCGCCGTCCTCCGTGAACAGGGCCGCCGCGTGCAGCCCCCCGGTCCGGTCGAACACCCGCTGCGACGCGCGGAGCCGGTCGGGGAGGCTCGCGAGCAGCTCGGGGCCGACGCGGACCGGGGGAGTGTCGGCTATCGGCCAGCGGGCCGTCGTACGCACCGCGTCGAGGCTCGCCTTGCCGCACAGCCCGCAGGACGAGGAGGTGTAGACGTTCCGCTCCAGGGTGAAGTCGGGGAGCCGGACGCCCGGTGTGGTGCGCACGTCGACCACGTTGTAGGTGTTGGAGCCGTCGGCGGTGGCGCCCGCGCAGTAGACGATGTTCTGCAGGTCGCCGGCGGCCGCCAGGACCCCCTCGCTCACCAGGAACCCGGCCGCCAGCGCGAAGTCGTCGCCGGGTGTGCGCATGGTGATGGCGAGGGGTTTCCCGTTGAGCCTGATCTCCAGCGGTTCCTCGGCGACCAGTGTGTCCGGCCGGGCGGAGACCGCTCCGTCGCGGATGCGGATGACCTTGCGTCGTTCCGTGACTCGTCCCATGGTCTGATCAGCCCCGGTTCTGTACGTGCTGGTAGCCGAAACGGCCCTTGATGCAGAGGTTGCCGTGGGTCACCGGGCTGTCGTGCGGCGAGGTGACCTTGACGATCTCATTGTCCTGCACGTGGAGCGTGAGGCTGCAGCCCACACCGCAGTACGCGCACACGGTGGTCGTCCGCGACTGCCGTGACTCGTCCCAGGTACCCGCCGCCCGCATGTCGAACTCCGACTTGGACGACAGCGCCCCGGTGGGACATACCTCCACGCAGTTCCCGCAGTAGACACAGGCCGAGTCGGTCAGCGGGGCGTCGTGCTCGACGGCGATCCGGGCGTCGAAGCCGCGCCCGGAAACAGAGATGGCGAACGTGTTCTGCCACTGGTCTCCGCAGGCGTCCACGCACTTGTAGCAGAGGATGCACTTGCCGTAGTCGCGCACGTACAGGTCGTTGTCGATCCTGGGCTCCTCGTTCAGGCGGGCCGCGTCGGGGCCGAAGCGGTCCGGTTTCGCCTCGTACTCCCTGATCCACTCGGCGGCGCGCGGGGTCGTGGAGAGGTCCACCGAGGAGGCGAGCAGTTCCAGGACGATCTTCCGGCTGTGCCGTACGCGCTCGCCGCCGGTCCTGACGACCATCCCCGGCTCGGCCTTCCGGGAGCAGGCGGGTACCAGGGTCCGCGACCCCTCCACCTCCACCACGCACAGCCGGCAGGCGTTCTTCGGACGCAGGGTGTCGCCCTCGCACAGGGTCGGCACGTCCTTCCCGGCCGCCCGGCAGGCGTCCAGGATCGTCGAACCCTCCGGGACCCGCGCCTCCCGGCCGTCGAGGGTGAACTCCAGCAGCCGGCGCGGGATCCCGAGCGGTGTCACGGTCATTCGTACGCCCCCAGACGGTCGATGGCGGATTCCACGGCGTTCCACGCGGTCTGGCCGAGACCGCAGATCGAGGCGTCCCGCATGGCCCGTCCCACCTCGCGCAGCAGCGCGACGTCCCCGGCCGCGTCGGCGCCGCTGCGCGCGACGATCCGGTGCAGCGCCTCCTCCTGCCGGACCGTGCCGACCCGGCAGGGCACGCACTGCCCGCAGGACTCGTCCCGGAAGAACTGGGCGATACGGAGCAGGAGCCGGGGGAGGGGCACGCTGTCGTCGAAGGCCATGACCACGCCCGAGCCGAGCGTGGTGCCCGCCTCCCGGGTGCCCTCGAAGGTGAGCGGGATGCCCAGTTCGTCGGGCCGTACGAAACCGCCCGCGGCACCGCCGAGCAGGACCGCCCGCACGTTCTCGCGCACCCCGGCCAGCTGGAGGAGCTCGCCGAGCGTGGCGCCGAAGGGCAGTTCGTAGACGCCGGGGCGGGCCACGCTCCCCGACACGCAGAAGAGCTTGGGGCCGGTGGACTTCGCCGTGCCGGTCGCCGCGTAGGCCGGGGCGCCCATGGTCAGGATCGGCAGGACGTTGACCAGCGTCTCCACGTTGTTCTCGACCGTCGGTCTGCCGAACAGCCCCTTCTCCACCGGGAACGGCGGCTTCGAGCGCGGCTCGCCCCGGTACCCCTCGATGGAGTTGAACAGGGCCGTCTCCTCACCGCAGATGTACGCCCCGGCGCCGCGCCGGATCTCGATGTCGAAGGCGAAGCCCTGGCCGAGGACGTCGTCGCCGAGCAGACCACGGGCGCGCGCCTGGTCGAGGGCGTGTCGGAGACGGCGGGTCGCCCGCGGGTACTCGCCGCGCAGGTAGACGAAGCCCCGGTGCGCCCCGATCGCGTACGCCGCGATCGTCATCGCCTCCACGAGCGCGTACGGATCGCCCTCCATGATCACGCGGTCCTTGAAGGTGCCCGGCTCCGATTCGTCCGCGTTGCAGACCAGGTAGTGCGGCCGGCCGGGCTGGGAGGCCGTCGCCTGCCACTTGCGGCCGGTGGGGAAGGCGGCGCCACCGCGCCCGACCAGGCCCGAGTCGGTGACCTCGCGGATGACCCCGGCGGGGCCGAGCGCGAAGGCGTGCCGCAGGGCGGTGTAACCGCCGTTCGCCCGGTAGTCGTCGAGCGAGGACGGGTCGACCACGCCCACCCGCCGCAACAGGGTCAGGCCTTCCTGCCCCGCCTGGGGCACGGCCAGCGCCGCCGGCGGCTCCTCGGGTGCCGAGTCGGGCGCGGTGGCCGCGAGGACGGCCGCTTCCACGGTCGCCGGTGCCGCCACCGCCGTACGCACCGGATCCCCGGCCCGGACGGCGAGGGCGGCCGGGGCGCGCTCGCACAGGCCCAGGCAGGGACTGCGCTCGACGTGCACGCCGGGGCCGAGACCCGCCTCCACGCCGGCGCACAGCGCGGACGCCCCGGCCGCCGCGCAGGCCAGGTCCGTGCAGACGTGCAGGACGGTCGCGGGGCGGGGCCGGACGGAGAACATCGCGTAGAAGGTGGCGACGCCGTAGGCCTCCGCCGGGGGTACCGTCAGACGGCGGCAGAGGTAGCCGAGGGCGCCCTCGCTGATCCAGCCGATCCGGTCGTTGATCGCGTGCAGCCCCGGCAGCAGCAGGTCGCGGCGGTCCCGGGCCGCCCGGCCGCCGCGCGCCCACCGCAGATCCGCGTCGGTGCGGTCGGCGCCCTCCCAGGAGGACTCCGGAGGGCCCAACAGGGCGTCCACGGCGGCCCGTTCGTCATCCGTCGGTTTGCTGTCGCCGAAGTGCAGGTCCACGTGCGTCACCTCACGATGGTCGCGACCGGAAGCTTCTCGATACGGATCGCCGACGCCTTGAACTCCGCCGTCCCCGCGATCGGGCAGTTGGCCTCGATGGTCAGCTGGTTGGTGTCCACCTCGTCGGGAAAGTGCATGGTCATGAAGGCGAGACCGGGACGCAGCGCCGTGTCGATCCAGACCGGGGCCACCACCGCGCCCCGCCGCGAGGACACCCGGACCTCCTCGCCGACGGTCACCCCGTACCGCTCGGCGTCCTCGGGGCACAGCTCGATGTACTCGCCGCGCCGCAGCGGGGAGGCGAAACCGCCGCTCTGCACACCGGTGTTGTAGGAGTCGAGCCGTCGCCCGGTGGTGAGCCGGACGGGGTACGTCTCGTCGGTGAGGTCGACCGGCGGATCGTGCCGCACCAGCCCGAACGGCGCCGGCGTCCCGCGCCTGTCCGGGTCCGTCTCCCACAACCTGCCGTGCAGGTACGTCGGTTCGAGGCGCTCGGTGCTCGGGCACGGCCACTGGATGCCCTGGTGCTCGGCGAGACGGTCGTACGTCATCCCGTAGTGGTCCGGGGAGACGGCGCGGAGCTCGTTCCAGACGGCCTCCGCGTCCTGGTACCTCCAGTCATGGCCGAGCCGGGCCGCCAGCGCGCAGATGATGTCGATGTCCTCACGGGCCTCGCCGGGCGGCGTGACCGCACGGCGCACGCGCTGAACCCGGCGTTCGCTGTTGGTGGTCGTGCCCTCGGTCTCCGCCCAGCCGGCGGTCGCGGGCAGCACCACGTCCGCCAGTTCCGCCGTCTTCGTGAGGAAGATGTCCTGGACGACGAGGAAATCGAGGGCCTGGAGCCGGCGTACGGCCTGCTCGCTGTCGGCTTCCGACTGGGCCGGGTTCTCGCCGATGCAGTAGACCGCCCGGAGCGTGCCCTCCTCCATCGCCTCGAACATCTCGGTGAGGTTCAGCCCGTAGTGCGGCTGGATGACCGTGTCCCAGGCCGACTCGAACTTCAGCCGCGCCGCCGGGTCGAGGATGTCCTGGAAACCCGGCAGGCGGTTGGGGATGGCGCCCATGTCGCCGCCGCCCTGCACGTTGTTCTGGCCGCGCAGCGGCTGCAACCCGGCGCCGTACCGGCCGACCTGGCCGGTGAGCAGGGAGAGGTTGATCAGGGCGCGGACGTTGTCGGTGCCGTTGTGGTGCTCGGTGATGCCGAGGGTCCAGCACAGCTGGGCGCGCTCGGCGCGGGCGTAGGCGTGCGCCAACTCCCTTGTCGCGCGCGCCGGTACGCCCGTCACCTTCTCGGCGAGGGACAGCGTCCAGGGTTCGACGAGCGCCCTGTACTCCTCGAAGCCGCTGGTCGCCCGCTCGATGAACGCCTCGTTGGCCAGACCGGCGTGGATGATCTCCCGGCCGATCGCGTGCGCCATCGGGATGTCCGTGCCGACGTTCAGCCCGAGCCAGCTCTCCGCCCACTCGGCGGTCGAGGTGCGGCGCGGGTCGACCGCGTACATCCGGGCGCCGCCCCGGATCCCCTTCAGCACGTGCTGGAAGAAGATCGGGTGCGCGAACCGGGCGTTGGAGCCCCACATCACGATGACGTCGGTGTGCTCGATCTCCTCGTACGAGGAGGTGCCGCCGCCGGAGCCGAAGGCGGCCGTCAGACCGGCGACGCTCGGCGCGTGGCACGTCCGGTTGCAGGAGTCGACGTTGTTGGTGCCCATCACCACCCGGGCGAACTTCTGCGCCACGTAGTTCATCTCGTTGGTGGCGCGGGCACAGGAGAACATCCCGAACGCGTCCCGGTTGCGCTCCAGACCGCGGGCCGCGCGGTCCAGGGCCTCCGCCCAGCCCGCCTGCCGGAACGGCTCGTCGCGACCGTCGCGGACCAGCGGGTGGGTGAGCCGGGTGTAGGTCTTCTGCTGCCTCTTCCTCATGCGGCGCTCCTCAGCGCGAGCAGGTCCGAGATGGCGTGCACGGTGCGCAGGGTGGGCACCTCGACGCCGGTGATGTCCGCCAGCTCGACGACGGCCGCGAGCAGGACGTCCAGTTCCAGTGGCTTGCCGCGCTCCAGGTCCTGGAGTGTGGAGGTGCGGTGGTCGCCGACCTTCTCCGCGCCCGCCAGCCGGCGTTCGATGGAGACCCCGACCTCGCAGCCGAGTGCCTCGGCGACGTCCAGCGTCTCGCGCATCATGATCTCGATGACCCGGCGGGTGCCGCCGTGCAGGCACATCTGCCGCATGGTGGCGCGGGCCAGCGCGCTGATCGGGTTGAAGGAGATGTTGCCGAGCAGCTTGAGCCAGATGTCGTTGCGCAGGTCCTGCTCCACCGGGCACTTCAGGCCGCCGGCCCGCATGGCCTCGCTGAACCGCAGACAGCGCGTGGACACGCTGCGGTCCGGCTCGCCGATCGAGAACCTGGTGCCCTCCAAGTGCCGTACCACACCGGGGGCGTCGAGCTCGGTGGCCGCGTAGACCACGCAGCCGAGGGCGCGTTCGGGGGCGAGTACGGCGCTGACGGTGCCGTCCGGGTCGACGCTCTCGACGCGGTGGCCGTCGTAGGGGCCGCCGTGCCGGTGGAAGTACCACCAGGGGATGCCGTTCTGGGCGGCGACCACCGCCGTCCGCTCGTCCAGCAGCGGCTCGATCAGCGGCCCGCACGCCGCGTACGAGGTGGCCTTCAGGCCCAGGAAGACATAGTCGGCCGGGCCGACCTCGGCCGGGTCGTCGGTGGCGTGGGCGTGCGCGGTGAAGTCGCCGCGCGGGCTCAGCACCCGTACTCCGTACTGCCTCATGGCCGCCAGATGGGGTCCACGGGCGATGAGATGCACATCGGCGCCCGCGCGGTGGAGCGCGGCACCGACATAGGCGCCGATCGCACCGGCGCCGAGGACTGCGACTTTCACGGAACGCTCCGTTCGGTTTGAGGGATACCGCGGAGGTGGCCTCGGACGCGGCCTCTTTCGGGCCGCGTTCGTGGGCCGGATCCTGTGGAGCTGCTTCGATCTTCGATCTTCGACCGCATCATGTCGACGAAATATTGTCTACAGTATGGAGCCGGGAGCGACAAGGGTTCGGACAGCGACCGTTCGGCGCATTCTGGATACCGCTCATCGCATACGATCGAGCCGTCGCCTTCTCAACCACCTGGCCCGGCCCTACCGTTCGGGATTCATGAGCAGCCCCCCTGTAGCACCGCCGGGCTGGAGCCGCTGGCTCGTCCCGCCCGCCGCCCTCTCCGTCCACCTCTCCATCGGCCAGGCCTACGCCTGGAGCGTGTTCAAGCCGCCGCTCGAATCCGCGCTGAACCTGAGCGGCACCGAGAGCGCGCTGCCCTTCCAGCTCGCGATCGTGATGCTCGGTCTGTCGGCCGCGTTCGGCGGCACCCTCGTCGAGCGCAACGGACCGCGCTGGGCCATGACGGTCGCCCTGATCTGTTTCTCCTCGGGCTTCCTGGTCTCCGCGCTGGGCGCCGAGACCAAGCAGTTCTGGCTGATCGTCCTCGGCTACGGCTTCGTCGGCGGCATCGGGCTCGGCATCGGCTACATCTCGCCGGTCTCCACGCTGATCAAGTGGTTCCCGGACCGGCCCGGCATGGCCACCGGCATCGCCATCATGGGCTTCGGCGGCGGCGCGCTGATCGCCTCTCCGTGGTCCGCGCAGATGCTCTCGTCCTTCGGCAGTGACAACGATGGCATCGCGGTCGCCTTCCTGGTGCACGGGCTGTCGTACGCCGTCTTCATGACCCTCGGCGTGCTGCTGATCCGGGTGCCGCGCACGGAGCGGCCGGTCAAGGACGCGCCGAGCGCCTTCGAGGGCGTGCAGGTCTCCGCGAACAGCGCGATCCGCACCCCGCAGTTCTGGTGCCTGTGGGTCGTGCTCTGCATGAACGTGACCGCCGGCATCGGCATCCTGGAGAAGGCCGCCCCGATGATCACGGACTTCTTCGCCGGCAGCTCCACCCCGGTGTCGGTGTCCGCGGCGGCCGGGTTCGTCGCCCTGCTGTCCGCCGCCAACATGGCCGGCCGGATCGGCTGGTCGTCCACCTCCGACCTCATCGGCCGCAAGAACATCTACCGCGTCTACCTCGGCGTCGGCGCCCTGATGTACCTGCTCATCGCCCTCTTCGGCGACTCGTCGAAACCGCTGTTCATCCTCTGCGCGCTGGTGATCCTCTCCTTCTACGGCGGCGGCTTCGCGACCGTCCCCGCCTACCTGAAGGACCTCTTCGGCACCTACCAGGTCGGCGCCATCCACGGCCGGCTGCTCACCGCCTGGTCCCTCGCCGGTGTGCTCGGACCGCTGATCGTCAACTGGATCGCCGACCACCAGAAGAGCGCCGGCAAGCACGGCTCCGACCTCTACACCCTTTCCTTCGGCATCATGATCGGCCTGCTCGTCGTCGGGTTCATCGCCAACGAGCTGGTCCGGCCCGTCCACGCCCGCCACCACATCCCCGCCCCGAGGGAGGCCGTCGATGTCGAACGACAGCAGCCTGCGTGAGCCCGACCGCCGCTGGCTGATCGCGGTCGCCTGGATCTGGGTGGGCGCGCCGTTCGCCTACGGGGTGTACGAACTCGTACAGAAGGCGACACAGCTGTTCAACGGATGACCGCCCGGAATGCTCGGGCGTCCGAGGGTCTGCAAGAAGCCGACAACTCGGGCGCCCGTTTCCTGTGGCCTTACGTGCCGTCGTACCCGTGAGTCACTGAACAGACTGGTGGGCCCATACCGAGGCAACGAGGGGGACCCACCACCCATGAACGGCTCGCGCATCGCCGCCGTCGGCCACTACCAGCCCGCGAAGGTACTCACCAACGAGGACCTCGCGGGCATGGTCGACACCAGTGACGAGTGGATCCGCAGCCGGGTGGGCATCAGCACCCGGCACATCGCCGGACCCGACGAACCCGTCGACGAACTGGCCGCCCACGCCGCGGCCAAGGCCCTCGCCGCGGCCGGCCTCACCCCCGCGGACATCGACCTCGTCCTGGTCGCCACCTCCACCGCGATCGACCGCTCCCCGAACATGGCCGCGCGGGTCGCCGCCCGGCTCGGCATCCCGCAGCCCGCCGCGATAGACGTCAACGTCGTGTGCGCCGGCTTCACCCACGCGCTCGCCACCGCCGACCACACCGTCCGCGCGGGCGCCGCCACCCGTGCCCTCGTCATCGGCGCCGACAAGATGTCCGAGGTGACGGACTGGACCGACCGTACGACGTGCGTCCTGGTCGGCGACGGCGCGGGCGCCGCCGTGGTCGAGGCGTGCGGGCCCGGCGAGGAGCCCGGCATCGGGCCGGTGCTGTGGGGTTCGGTCCCCGAGATGAGCCACGCCGTACGGATCGAGGGCACCCCGCCCCGGTTCGCGCAGGAGGGGCAGAGCGTCTACCGCTGGGCCACCACCCAGCTGCCGCCCATCGCCCGGCGCGCCTGCGAGAAGGCCGGGATCGCCCCCGCCGACCTCGCGGCGGTCGTCCTGCACCAGGCGAACCTGCGGATCATCGAGCCGCTCGCGCAGAAGATCGGCGCGGTCAACGCGGTCGTCGCCCGCGATGTCACCGAGTCGGGGAACACGTCGGCCGCGAGCATCCCGCTGGCCCTCTCCAAGCTGGTCGAGCAGGGGCGGGTGTCAGGGGGCGACCCGATCCTGCTCTTCGGGTTCGGCGGCAACCTGTCGTACGCCGGTCAGGTCGTCCGCTGTCCCTGATCCCTCTCCAGGGGCGCACCGCGATGTGACGCGCCCGACTCCCGCTCCGCCTGGCCTTTGTGCACCGTAGACTGTAGACGAAAGCCAATCGATACTGAGACGGACTCGCTGCGCGTCTGCCGAGGAGGGGGAGACCGATGCTGTCTGCCGGACTGCCGCAGGGTGCGGTGCCGAAGCTGGAACGCCCCGGGCCGCTGCGCGACCGCGTCTACGAGGCGCTGCTGGAACTCATCACCACCCGTGCTCTCCAGCCCGGCCAGCACCTCGTCGAGAGCGAACTCGCCGGCCACCTCGGCGTCTCCCGGCAGCCGGTGCGCGAGGCACTCCAGCGGCTGAACACCGAGGGCTGGGTCGACCTCCGCCCCGCGCAGGGCGCGTTCGTGCACGAGCCGACGGAGGCGGAGGCCGACCAACTCCTCACCGTCCGCACACTCCTGGAGGCGGAGGCGGCACGGCTCGCCGCGGCCAACGCCGACGCCATGGGCATCAAGGCCCTGGAGGACCTGTGCGCGGAGGGCGAGAAGGCCGTCGGGGCCGACGACGTGGACGGGGCCGTCGCCATGAACGCCAGGTTCCACGCCAAGATCATGGAACTCGCCGGCAACGCCGTGCTGGCCGAACTGGCCGCGCAGGTGGACCGCCGGGTGCGCTGGTACTACACGCCGGTCGCGCGGCAGCGCGGCAGCCAGTCCTGGATCGAGCACCGCGGCCTGATCGCCGCCATCGTGGACCGTGACGAGCAGCGCGCCACGCAGCTGATGCGCGAGCACACCGAGCACACGCGCCGGTCGTATCTCACGCGGGAGACGACCTGACCGCAAGGCCCGGCGGCGGGCCCTAACCGCAGGCTCCATGATCACGGCTCGCCGGGCCGGGCGGCTCACGACCGGGTGCGCCGCGGGACGGCGGTTCAGGGCAGGGTGATCAGGGCGATGCCGTCCGCCTGCGCGACCGCCAGCCGGGCGCCGTCGGGGTGGAGGGCGGCAACGGGGGTCGGGACATGGCTGACGCCGAAACACGCGCCCTTGGCGGGTACGCCGACCTCGGGCCACTCCGCGACGAGCCGCCCGGTGGCCGCGTCGAGCAGTCGCGGGTGACCGGGAAACGAGATCACCTGATCGCCGCGGGGCAGGAGCAGGACACCCGGCTCGGCGTCGCCGGCCGGGTTGCGGTGGAGCCATCGTCCCTCCGACACCGACCACACACCCAGGTGGCGAGGCGGCAGCCCGGCCGTCTCCTCCTCGTCCCACTCCTCCGCCCCCGTCGCCAGCACCAGCCGGTCGGCGTCGAGCCAGCAGCCCGCCGTCACCTCGCCGCTCATGACCGCCGCCGACGGCAGCACACCGTCGCCGTCCAGGGTGCCCGGGTCGCTGAGCGCGAGCGCCGTGTCGTAGACCAGAGCCGTCCCGAAGGGCTGCCAGAACCAGCCGACCGAGAGCAGGTACCGGCCGTCCGGGCTCAGGCTCAGCCTGGAATGGAAGACGTCCCGCGGCTCACGCCCGCCGACGGTCAGCCGCTCGCCGCTCGCCGCGTCCTCGATCTGGAGCACGTTGTAATCGTCCGGGCAGTGCACGACGACCTCACGGCCGTTGCCCGACGCGCCCAGGGCGAGCGGGTAGTCGTAGTCCGGTGCGTGGTAGTAGCTGCGGTTCAGCTCTCGCACGACCCGTTCGCCTTCGAGCAGCACCCCTTTGGTGCCACGCTCCTGGTACACGGCGGAGTACGGCCCCGAGACCGAGGCGGTCCCGGCGTCGAACGGAAAGCTCCACGTGAAGGCGGCCGCCTTCAGCTCCTCCCCGCCGCGGCCCCAGCGCCGGCCGCCGCCGACCGCGCAGACCAGCTCGTCCCCCTGCCACACCAGCGACTTCGGCGCCGCCTTCACCGGTATCGTCTCCACGGTCATCGATGCCCCCTCCTAGGAGCACCTCGGGCGGGCCCTTGCCGGGAATCTACGGGACTCCGCGCAGTCGGCGCGTATGAATTTCGCGTATGCGCCGAGCACACCGTGACCACCCAGTCGGAGCTCCCGTTCGACGGACACCGCCCAAGATCGGAACGACAACAGCCACTTGAGTCGACAGACCCTCGTCAGATACACGCAAAGGTCCGGTGAAGGCACGGGAGTCGGCCAGGGGCATGCCGTCACCTCAGCGGCCCGCGCCCTTGCGGTGCAGGAGGACCGTGAGTGCCTTGCGGGCGTCCTGGCGTCGGCGGGGATCCCGGGCCAGTGCCGCGGTCAGGGCGACCACCGTGACCGTGCCGACGTACAGAATGGCGCCGATACCGGCGGGCAGCACGGTGCCGTCGAGGATTTGGTACAGGGCGGTCATGGCGGGCACCTTCCACAGCACTGGCGTGCCAAGCACGTGCTTGGTGGAGTCATGACCCCAGATACGGGCATCCTGAGGAAGCGCCCGGAACGGCTGGATGGCTGTCTTCCCAGGTCAGCTTGATTGAAATAGCGTCTGGACGTCATCCGGTCCGGATGGGGCGTCGGTCACATGGGGGGTGGGCGTGGCCGCACAGCCGAATGCACCTGAAGTCCCGCGGTTCACAAGGGAGCTCCGAGCCCTGTACCAGGCGGCGAACACCCCCTCCGCCGACGATTTGGCCAAGGCGTGCAAGGCGTCTCGTACCACTCTTCACGGGTGGGTGAGTGGCACCGCCGTTCCCTCTGCCCAGCACAGACGCACTCTGAAGGCATTGGTCGCGTTCTTGGCTCACCGGGCCGAGAAAGCAGGTGCCGGGTATCCGCGGCACTCTGAGGCCACGTGGGAGGATCTGCGTCTGGAGGCGGTGCGCCAGCACCAGGCCGGTCGGCCCGGCCGCGGGCGTGTGGTACGAGGGGAGTTCGGCCCGGTGCCCGCCCGGGCAGACTGCTACCGGGCACGGCCCGGGCTGATTGACGCGCTGCGGCAGCTCGCAGCGAGCGATGAGGGGGCGCGGCAGTGGATCGTGTGCGGGATGGGCGGCGTAGGCAAGACCCAACTGGCCGCCCAGTACGCTCGCGATCTGTACGAGGCCGGCGGCGTGGAGGTGCTGGTGTGGGTGAACGCCACCTCCCACTCAGCGGTCGTCGACGCCTACGCCGGCGCCTCGGCCAGACTGCTGGATGCCAGTCAGGACAACCCGCAGGCAGCGGCCGACCTGTTCCGTAAATGGCTGCAACAGGCCCCAGGCACCGGCCGTGGGCGGCTGGGTGCGCGGTGGCTGGTGGTGCTCGACGACGTTCCGCATGTTCAGGTCCTGCAGAATCTGTGGCCTCCCGATGTTTCACACGGGCAAACATTGGTCACGACCCGTAACCGCGATGCGGTCTTCTTGAGTACGGGACGCAGCCGTGTCGATGTCGACCGGTTCACCACTCGGGAATCCGTCGAGTACCTTTCCGCCAAACTTGCCCGCCATGGGCTGCACGACACGACGGAGGAAACGGCGCGACTGGCCGAAGACCTCGGACGGCTGCCTCTGGCTCTCGCACAGGCCGTCCCCTACATGGTCAACCGCCGCCTGGACTGCGCCACCTACCGCGCCCGTCTGGCCAACCGGGCCAGATCACTCGACGACGTGCTGCCCCCCGACACCGGACTGCCCGACGACCAAGCCCTCACCGTGGCAGCGGCTTGGGACCTGTCCATCGACCTCGCCGACCAGCAGCCACCCCGAGGACTGGCTCGGCCCATGCTCCACCTGCTCAGCCTGCTCGATCCGAACGGCATTCCCGAGCCGGTCCTGCTGAGCCCGCCCGCCCGGGGCTACCTGACCGGCCACGCCGCTCGCCCAGGTGCGGTCGGCAAGGGCCTCACCGAAACGCAGGATGCCTCCGACGCCCTGGCGAATCTGCGTCAGTTCAGCCTCATCGAACACGATGCTCAGGCCGGCAGCGGGGCGGTACGCGTCCACCAGTTGATTCAGCGGGCCGTGTCCGAGCGCCTCTCGGATGAGGACAGGACCGAGTGCGCCCGCGATGCAGCTGACGCACTCCTGGACGTGTGGCCCGGCGGCGAACGGGACATGGGACTGGCCGCCGCGCTGCGCTCCAACGCCGGTGCGCTCACCAGTGGTGCCGAAGACGCGCTGTACACCTCGGAAGCACACGGAGTGCTGTTCAGGCTGGGCACCAGCCTCGGAGGGGTCGGCCGGGCCGCCGAAGCCTGGGTCTGCTTCCAGGCCCTGGCGCAGTCTGTGGAGCGGCATCTGGGACGCGAGCACTCGGACTACCTCATCGCATGCGGTCATCTGGCCTACTGGCAGGGAGAGGCCGGGGATGCTGTGGGAGCCGTGAACGCGCTCGATGAACTACTGCCCCGCCTGAGGAACATGCTGGGCGCTGATCACCCCGAGACCTTCGTCGTCCGGCACGGCCTGGCCTACTGGCGGGGGCAGGCGGGAAATGCCGTCGGTGCCGCGGCGGAGTTCGCCGAACTGCTGATGGACCACCGACGGGTCCTGGGCGATGACCACCCCGACACTCTCACTGTCCGGCACGACTTGGCACGCTGGCGAGGTGAGGCGGGGGAGCAGGACCGCGCCGTGGCCGACCTCGCCGATCTCCTGCCCGACATGACGCGCATACTCGGCGCAGAACACCGCAACACCCTCGCCACCCGGCACAGCCTCGCCCGCTGGCGAGGGGAAGCAGGAGACGCGGAAGGGGCCGCAGCCGCGCTCGCCGAACTGCTGCCGGACCTGGAGCGTGTCATGGGCGTCGACCACCCGGACACCCTCAGCGCCTGCAACGATCACGCTCGCTGGCTCGGGGAGGCGGGCGATGCGCAAGGGGCCGCGACTGCGCTCACCGAACTCGTCCCCAGAAGAGAGAGGGTCCTCGGCGAACTCCATCCCGACACCCTGGTCACCCGCCACAGACTCGCCCACTGGCGAGGCAAGTCGGGAGATCCGCACGCGGCCGTCAGAGAGTTGCGGACCCTTTGGCCGGACATGATCCAGGCGCTGCACCAGGACGATCGCCGGGTCTTTGCGGTCCGGCAGGACCTTGCTTTCTGGTATGGCGAGGCCGGGGACCCTCGCCGGGCCGTGGCTCACCTTGCGCAGCTGCTGACTGACATGAGGCGTGCCCTGCGCGCAGACGATCCGTACCTGTTCGTTGCCCGGTACAGTCACGCGCGCAGGCTGGGGGAAGCGGGAGACGTCCCCAAGGCCGTGGCCGAACTGGTTCGGCTTCTGTTGGACATCGAAGATGTGCTGCCCGCGGACGCCCCTCTCGTGAAGACCGCCCGAGAGCTACTGGCCCGTTGTCGCGACCAAGACCCGGGTGCCGGGTGACCTGCGCGGAGAGATGAGGTCCGCCGCACTCGGGACCGGGCACAGCGTTGTCCGGGAAGGCTGCGAAGACCACGGTCCGCAAGCGGCCGAGTCCCGGACCCGGGTCCGGGACTCAACCGAACGCTCCGAGGCAAGAGGAGCATCAACCGAACTGGGGCGGCGGCACAGGAACAGGCGCCGAGCCGTCAGGCCGCCGTCTGTGCCTGTGCCGCCCCCACCGTCGTGGTCGCCCCCCGCCCCGGCTGCCGCAGCAGCAGCGCGACCGCCGCCGCCAGCATCGAGATGCCGCCGGCCAGCGCGTACGCCCCGTCGTAGCCCCAGGCGCCGACCACCATGGAGCCCAGGCCGCCGCCGAAGAGGCCGCTGATGAGCTTGCCGCTGTAGACGAGGCCGTAGTTGGTGGCGTTGTAGTTCTCGCCGAAGTAGTCCGGGGTGAGGGCGGCGAAGAGCGGATAGAAGGCGCCGCCGCCGAAGCCGGAGAGGAAGGCGAAGAACAGGAACAGCCACTCGCTCTTGATGTCACCGGCCCAGATCACGCCGAACTGGGCGAGGCCGAGGACGACGATGACGAAGACGAGGGTCGGCTTTCGGCCGAGGCGGTCGGAGAGCCAGCCCACCACGCCCCGGCCTATGCCGTTGATGACCGCCATCACGCCCATGGAGGAGGCCGCGACGAGGGGGCCGAAGCCGACGTCCTTCGCGAAGTCGACCTGGAACGAGATGCCGAAGATCGAGACACCGGCCGTCATGACGATCGAGACCCACATCAGCGGAAGCATGCCGGTACGGATCGCCTCCTTCGGGGTGAACTGCCGTACCGCGGGCGGGTTCTTGGCGAGGGCCGTCGTGGTCCTGGCGGCGCCCGAGTGGGTGAGCGGGTCGATGTCGGCCGGCCACCAGTTCTTCGGCGGATCCTTGAAGAAGAACGCCGCGACCAGCACCACGACCATCACGTAGACGCCGATCAGGTCCAGAACACGGTGGTAGTTGGCCGTGTCGAAGGCGTAGTTGAAGATGAAGATGAAGGGCAGCGAGCCGTAGGCGAAACCGCCGTTCACGAAGCCCGTGCGGGCGCCCCGGCGTTCGGGGAACCACTTGCCGACCATGTTGATGCAGGTCGCGTAGACCAGGCCGGAGCCGAGACCGCCGATCACGCCGAAGCCGGTGATCGCCAGCCAGATCTCGCTGATGTGGGAGAGCGCGAGGAAACCGATCAGGCACATCACGGAGCCGGTGTACATGGCGCGGCGCGCGGTCAGGATGCCCTTCTCGCGCAGCCAGCCCGCCGGGAAGGCGATGCCGGCCTGGAAGAACACCCAGACGCTCAGGATCCAGAAGGTGTTGGACTGCGTCCAGCCGTGCGCGTGGGACAGGGTGTCCTCCGCGGAGCCGTACGCGTACTCGAAGACGCTGATGGCCATCATGGCGATCCACGGCAGGTACACCATGATGGTGCGGGAGTGGCCGAGGATGTCCCGGTCGGTCTCCCCGATCCGGTACACCCGGCCGCGGGCGTCCGTGACCTCGCGGTACGGACGCCGTCCGGCGCCGGTGCTGTTCGTGGCTACAGGTTCTGCCGACATGTCACGCCATCTCCTCGCCGAGCGGATGCGGGTTGGGGACGATGCGCCGGGCGCTGGGCCTGCCCGGTGCCTTGAGGAAGAGGGCCAGCACCGCGGAGGCCAGGCCGACGGAGCCCGCGAGCACGAACGCGCCGTGGTAGTCCCCCTCACCGACGACGACCGCGCCCAGACCGGAGCCCACCAGGCCGGAGATCAGCTTGGAGCTGTAGACCAGTCCGTAGGTGGTGGCGTTGTTGTTCTCACCGAAGTAGTCCGCCGTCATGGCCGCGAAGAGCGGGAAGGCCGCCCCGCCGGCGAACCCGGAGACCATCGAGCAGAACAGGAAGAACGGCATGCTGTGCACCTGGCCGCAGACCAGTACACCGAACTGTGCGGTGCCGAGCACGACACAGACGATGATCAGGGTGCTGCGGCGGCCGTACCGGTCGGAGATCCAGCCGATGACCCCGCCCCCGGTGCCGTTGACGACGGCCTCCAACGACATGGCGGTGGCGACGATCCCGCCCGCGAACCCCATGTCCCTGCCGAACGGCACCTGGACGGCGAGGCCGAAGACATTGATGCCGGCCGTGCAGAGCAGGCAGAACCACATCATCCACAGGACGGGGGTACGCGCGGCCTCCCTGGGGGTGTACTGCCTGACCGCCGGCGGGTTCTTCGCCAACGCCCGCCGTGTTCGCGGGTCCTGAGCGACGTTCAGTGGATTGACGTGCGGCGGCCACCAGTTCTTCGGCGGGTCCCTGAAGAACCAGCCGGCCGACGCGACCACCAGACACAGCCCGATGCCGACCGAAGACAGCAGAACCCGGTGGTCGCTCAGGTCGAGCGCCGAGGTGAGGAGGAACACGAACGGAACGGACCCGTAGGCGAAGCCGCCGTTCACGAAGCCCGTCTTGCCGCCCTTGCGCTCCGGATACCACTTGCCGACCATGTTCACGCAGGTCGCGTAGACGAGACCGGCGCCGATACCGCCGCACACGCCGAAGCCGAGACAGGCGACGACCACGTTCGGCGCGAACGCCGGCGACAGACAGCCCACCAGCGTGCAGGCCGCGCCGATCAGCATGGCCGTACGGGCGGGGAGCCGTCCGCTCTCCCGCAGGTGTCCGGCCGGGAAGGCCACGGCCGCCTGGAAGAACACCCAGACGCCCGTCAGCCAGAAGATGTGCCCGCTGCTCCACAGATGCGCCTCGTGCAGCGTGTCCTCCGCCGACGTGAACGCGTACTCGGCGGAGCCGATGCCCATCATGCCCACCCAGGGCAGGACGACCATCCATTTCCGTTTCCGGCCCATGAGATCGACGTCTGTCTCGCCGATCCGGTACCTGCGGCCGTTGCGGTCCGTCACCTCCCTGAAGGGGACGGACGCCGGTAGATCGATGGATGACATGTTCGCTCAGCACCCCTTGCGTCGAAAGTTCTGGCCAGCGCCCCCTGTCCAATGCCTTTCGTGCGCGCACGGGTTCCGGGGCCGGCCGAGGACGCGCTCCGCCGGCCGGCCCCTTCCTCGGTCACGTCATGACCCGCCCCCCGACAGTCCGCTGCCCAGCAGCCCGGCCGCCCGCGCCCAGCGGTACTTGGCGCCGAGCACGGCCACCGGCCGTTCGGTCGTGTACGGATATGCCACGACCCCCCGCTCGTACAGGTACTGGCAGGCCTCCTCGACCTCGACGTCCCCCGCGAGCGAGGCGACGACCGGCTTCTCCACGCCCCGCTCCCGGAACTCCGCGACCACCCGCGCGGTCAGCTCCGCGAACACCATCGGCGGGGTGACGATGGTGTGCCAGTAGCCGAGGACGAGCGCGTGGATCCGCGGGTCCTCAAGGCCGAGCCGGATCGTCGCCTCGTACGTCGACGGCGGCTCGCCGCCCGTGATGTCCACCGGGTTGCCGGCGGCCCCGAAGGGCGGGATGAAGCGGCGGAAGGCCTCGTCCAGGTCCGGTGGGATCTCCATCAGGGAGAGCCCGTTGTCGGTCACCGCGTCGGACAGCAGCACGCCGCTGCCGCCCGCGCCGGTGATGATCACCACGTTGTCGCCCCGCGGGGTCGGCAGCACCGGCAGGCCCCGCGCGTACTCCAGCATGTCGTTCAGGCCCGGCGCCCGGATCACCCCCGCCTGCCGCAGGATGTCGTCGTACACCGCGTCGTCGCCCGCGAGCGCGCCCGTGTGCGAACCGGCCGCCTTGGCCCCGGCCGCCGTACGGCCCGCCTTGAGGACCACGACCGGCTTCCTCGGTACGGTGTTCCGCGCCGCCTCGACGAAGGCGCGGCCGTCCTTCAGGTCCTCCAGGTGCATCGCGATGCACTCCGTGTGCGGGTCCTCGCCGAACCAGGTCAGCAGGTCGTCCTCGTCCAGGTCCGACTTGTTGCCGAGGCCGACGATCGCCGACACCCCCGTCTTCGTGGTCCGCGCGAAGCCCAGGATCGCCATGCCGATCCCGCCCGACTGGGACGTCAGCGCCACGCCGCCCTTCACGTCGTACGGCGTGCAGAACGTGGCGCACAGGTCCTGCCAGGTGGAGTAGTAGCCGTAGATGTTCGGGCCGAGGAGGCGGATGCCGTGGCGTTCGCCGATCGCGACGATCTCGGCCTGGAGTTCGTGCTCGCCGGTCTCCGCGAAACCGGACGGGATCAGGACGGCGTTGGGAATCCGCTTCCGGCCCACCTCCTCCAGCGCCGCTGCCACGAACTTGGCGGGGATGGCGAAGACGGCCACATCCACCTCACCGGGAACGTCCGTGACACTCTTGTACGCCTTGCGGCCCAGAATGTCATCGGCCCTGGGGTTCACCGGATGGATCTCCCCGGCGAACCCGCCGTCCACGAGGTTGCGCATCACCGAATTGCCGATCTTGCCCTGCTCGTTGGAGGCGCCGATCACGGCGACGGAGCGGGGCTGCATCAGCCGGCGCATGCTGGTGAGGATCTCCTCGCGTGAGTACTTCCGGCGCGGTGGCGGCTGCTGCCGCGCGAGGATGATCCGGATGTCGGCGGCGACCGCGCCCTCCGGGGTCGCGATCACCGGGTTGAGGTCCACCTCGGCGATCTCCGGGAAGTCCGCGACCAGTTGGGAGACCCGGCGGATCTGCTCGGCGACCGCCCACCGGTCCACACCGGCCTGCCCGCGCACACCGCGCAGCACGTCGGCCGCCTTGACGGAGTCCAGCATCGACAGCGCCTCGTCGGCGGTGACGGGCGCGAGCCGGAAGGTCACGTCCTTCAGCACCTCGACCAGCACCCCGCCCAGGCCGAAGGCGACGACCTTCCCGAAGGTGGGGTCGGTGACCGCGCCGACGATGACTTCCGTCCCCTTCGGCAGCAGCTCCTGCACCTGGACGCCCTCGATTCGGGCCCCGGAGTCGTAGGCGCGCGCGTTCTCGACGATCCGGTGGAAGGCCGCGCGCACGTCCGCCGCGCCCTCGACGCCGACGATCACCCCGCCCGCGTCGGTCTTGTGCAGGATGTCCGGCGAGACGATCTTCATCACCACCGGCCCGCCGAAGCGCGCCGCGTACGCCACCGCCTCGTCGACGTCGGTGGCCAGCTCCTCGCCCGGTACGGCGATCCCGTACGCGTCGGCGATCACCTTGCCCTCCGGCGCGGTGAGGGCCGTACGGCCCTGAGCCCGCACCGAGTCGAGGAGTTCACGGACCCGCGGCTCCCGGTCCTCTGCCATCACGTCAGATCACTCCGTTCGACTTGAGCAGGCGCAACTCCTCGTCGCCGAGACCGAGTTCGCCGACGTAGACCGCTTCGTTGTGCTCGCCGAGCAACGGCGAGGCCGTGACCTCGACAGGGGAGTCGGAGAGCTTGAGCGGGCTGCCGACGGTGACGAACTCGCCGCGCTCGGGATGCGGGACGGTCACCACCATCCCGTTGGCGACCAGCGACTCGTCCTCGATGATCTCCTTGGTGGAGAGGATCGGCCCGCACGGGATGTCGTGGGCGTTGAGCTGCTCCAGCACCTCCCACTTGGGGAGCGCCGAGGACCACTCCTCGATCAGCTGGAACATCTTGTTGAGCTTGGGCAGCCGGGCCTCCGGGGTCGCCCACTCGGGGTCGTCCGCGAGCTCGGGCCGGCCGATCAGCCGGGTGATCGGCTGCCAGCCGACCGGCTGCACGATGACGTACACGTAGTCGTTCGGGCCGCCCGGCGCGCACTTGACCGCCCAGCCGGGCTGGCCGCCGCCGGAGGCGTTGCCGGAGCGGGGCACCTCGTCGCCGAAGTCCTCGTTGGGGTATTCGGCGAGCCGGCCGTGGGCGAGCCGCTGCTGGTCGCGCAGCTTCACCCGGCAGAGGTTGAGCACGGCGTGCTGCATGGCGACGTTGACGCGCTGGCCGCGGCCGGTGCGCTCCCGCTGGAAGAGTGCCGCCAGTATTCCGGCCACCGTGTGCACGCCGGTGCCGGAGTCGCCGATCTGCGCGCCGGTGGCCAGCGGCGGACCGTCCTCGAAGCCGGTGGTCGCCATCGACCCGCCCATGGCCTGGGCGACGACCTCGTAGGCCTTGAAGTCGGTGTACGGCCCGTCCCCGAACCCCTTGATGGAGGCGTACACGATCCGCGGGTTGATCTCCTTGATGCGGTCCCAGGTGAACCCCATCCGGTCGACCGCGCCCGGGCCGAAGTTCTCCACCATCACATCCGAACGGCGGATCAGCTCGGTCAGGAGTTCCCTGCCGCGCTCGGTCTTGGTGTTCAGGGTGATGCTCCGCTTGTTGCAGTTGAGCATCGTGAAGTAGAGGGAGTCGACGTCCGGGAGGTCGCGCAGCTGCCTGCGCGTGATGTCACCGGTCGGCGCCTCCAGCTTGACGACGTCAGCGCCGAGCCAGGCGAGCAGCTGGGTGGCGGAGGGGCCCGACTGGACGTGGGTCATGTCGAGGACGCGAATGCCCTCAAGTGCCTTGGCGGTCATCGGCGTTCACCTCACTTGTACATGGTCTGGTTCATGGTTCCGGGGGCGTACGCGTCCGGGTCGACCCAGACGTTGACCAGCGACGGCTTGCCCGACTCCCGGGCCCGGCGCAGGGCGGGGCCGATGTCGGCGGGGTCGCGGACCTCCTCGCCGTGACCGCCCAGCATCTGGGCGAACTTGTCGTAGCGGACGTCACCGAGGGTGTTGCCGACCCGCTCGCGCTCCTTGCCGTACTTGGCGGCCTGGCCGTAACGGATCTGGTTCATCGAGGAGTTGTTGCCGACGATCCCGACGAAGGGGAGGTCGTAGCGGACCAGGGTCTCGAAGTCCCAGCCGGTCAGGGAGAAGGCGCCGTCGCCGAAGAGGGCGACCACTTCCTTGTCCGGGCGGGCCTGCTTGGCGGCGAGCACGAAGGGAACGCCGACGCCGAGGGTGCCGAGCGGGCCCGGGTCCATCCAGTGGCCCGGCGACTTGGGCTGGACGACCTGCCCGGAGAAGGTGACGATGTCGCCGCCGTCGCCGATGTAGATCGAGTCCTCGGTGAGGAAGTCGTTGATCTCGCTGACCAGACGGTACGGGTGGATGGGCGACGCGTCCGAGCGCAGCTGCGGCAACCGCTTCTCGATCGCCGTCTGTTCGGCGGCCCGCAGCTCGTCGAGCCATTCCTTGCGCCGGGAGGCGCCCCCGTCGACCCGGCCCGAGGCGGCCTCGGTGACCGACTTCAGGACCAGTCCCGCGTCCCCGACGATCCCGAGGTCGATGTCCCGGTTCTTGCCGACCGTGCGGTAGTCGAGGTCGATCTGGACGACGGTCGCGGTGGGGGAGAGGCGCTTGCCGTAGCCCATGCGGAAGTCGAAGGGCGTACCGACGATCACGATGACGTCGGCGTGGGAGAAGGCGTACCGGCGGGAGAGCTGGAAGTGGTGCGGGTCGCCGGGCGGGAGGGTGCCGCGTCCCGCGCCGTTCATGTACGCCGGGATGTTGAGGGTGCGGACGAGGTCGATGGCGGCGGCGGTGCCGCGGGTCGTCCAGACCTGGCTGCCGAGCAGGATGGCCGGTTTCTCGGCGTGCACGAGGAGGTCGGCGAGCTTCTCTACGGCGTCGGGGTCGCCGGCCGAACGGGTGGCGGCCCGGTAGGCGCCCGCCTTGGGTATGCGGGCCTTCTCCGCCGGGACCTTGGCGTCCAGGACGTCGCGGGGTATCTCCAGGAAGGAGGGGCCGGGCGCGCCGTGGTAGCACTCACGGAACGCCATGGAGACCATGTCCGCGGCGCGGGCGGTGTCCGGGACGGTCG
Source organism: Streptomyces sp. NPDC086519 (assembly GCF_040686075.1). Taxonomy (NCBI): domain Bacteria; kingdom Bacillati; phylum Actinomycetota; class Actinomycetes; order Kitasatosporales; family Streptomycetaceae; genus Streptomyces; species Streptomyces sp. NPDC086519. The sequence goes on along the minus strand of NZ_JBFBJL010000065.1, from coordinate 10,107 downwards.
CCGCGAACTTGGTGATCGGCGCCATCATGTCGACGTGCGGCAGGTCCTGCAAAGACCCCATCTTGTGCTGGGTGAGCGCCCCTTGGCCGCCGATCAGCAGCATCGGGGACTCCGCGCGGAAGGCGTTGGCGACCCCGGTGACGGCGTCGGTCGTACCCGGACCGGCGGTCACGACCGCGCACCCCGGCCTGCCGGTGATGCGTGCGTAGCCGTCGGCGGCGTGGGCGGCCACCTGCTCGTGGCGGACGTCGACGACTTCTATGCCCTCGTCGACGCAGCCGTCGTAGATGTCGATGATGTGGCCGCCGCACAGGGTGTAGATGCGGTCGACCCCCTCGGCCTTCAGCGCCTTGGCAACGAGATGACCACCGGAAATCACGTCCTGGGTGTCGTCGGGCATGGCGAAGTCCTGTCCCTTCGTAGGGGGTGGGAACGCTCTCGCGGTACATTGCATACAGTCGACGAATACTGTATGAACCTTGTTATCCCGCATCCGGTGGGTGGTGTCCAGGGGGCGTGCGGCACTTTCCAGACAGGAGCCGAAATGGACCTGTACGAACACCAGGCAAGGGAACTCTTCGAGGAACACGGCATCGTGGTGCCGAGGGCCGAGGTCACCGACTCGCCCAAGGAGGCCCGCGAGATCGCCCGCCGGCTCGGCGGCAGGGTCGTCGTGAAGGCGCAGGTCAAGACCGGTGGCCGGGGCAAGGCCGGCGGAGTGAAGCAGGCCGCCGACCCGGCCGCGGCGGAACTCGCGGCGCGTCAGATGCTCGGCACGCGCATCAAAGGGCACCCGGTCGGCAAGGTGATGCTGGCCCAGCCCGTCGACATCGAGAGCGAGTTCTACGTCTCCTACGTCCTCGACCGGGCGGCCGGCGGCTTCCTGGCGATCGCCTCCGCCGAGGGCGGCACGGAGATCGAGGAGGTGGCCGCGACCCGGCCCGAGGCGGTGGCACGGGTACCCGTCGATCCCGCGGTCGGCGTCACCTCCGCCAAGGCCCAGGAGATCGCCGCGGCCGCCGGGCTGCCGCCGCAGACGGTCGACGTCCTCGTACGGCTGTGGCAGGTGCTGGTCCGCGAGGACGCGCTGCTCGTCGAGGTGAACCCGCTCGTGCGCAGCACGAGGGGCCGGATCCTGGCACTCGACGGCAAGGTCACCCTCGACGACAACGCCCGCTTCCGGCAGGCGCGCTGGGGCGCCGACGAGACCGGGCACCACGACCCGCTGGAGGCGGCGGCCGCCGCGAAGGGGCTCAACTACGTCAAGCTCGACGGCGAGGTCGGCGTCATCGGCAACGGCGCGGGCCTGGTGATGTCCACCCTGGACGCGGTGGCCGGCTGCGGCGCACGGCCCGCCGACTTCCTGGACATCGGCGGCGGAGCGTCCGCCCAGATCATGGCCGACGGACTGTCGGTGATCCTCTCCGACCCGGCCGTGAAGTCCGTCCTCGTCAATGTCTTCGGCGGGATCACGGCGTGCGACGCGGTCGCCGACGGCATCGTCCAGGCCCTGGAGACCGTCCGGCTGACCAGACCGCTGGTGGTCCGCCTCGACGGCAACAACGCGGCACGCGGCCGGGCGATCCTCGACGGCCGCGCGCACCCCCTGGTCGAACAGGCCACCACCATGGACGGCGCCGCGCGCCGCGCCGCCGAACTCGCCCACACCGCCTGAGGAGCCGGGACATGGCGATCTACCTCACCAAGGAGAGCAGGGTCCTCGTCCAGGGCATGACCGGCGGCGAGGGCATGAAGCACACGCGGCGGATGCTCGCGGCGGGGACGAACGTCGTCGGCGGGGTCAACCCGCGCAAGGCCGGCCGGACCGTCGACTTCGCCGACCGTGCCGTCCCGGTCTTCGGCACGGTCGCCGAGGGCATGGCGGCGACCGGCGCGGACGTCACCGTCGTCTTCGTGCCGCCCGCCTTCGCCAAGGCGGCGGCACTGGAGGCCGCCGACGCCGGCATCGGCCTCGCGGTGGTGATCACCGAGGGCATCCCGGTCCACGACTCGGTCGCCTTCACCTCGTACGCCCGGGCCAGGGGCACCCGGATCATCGGGCCCAACTGCCCGGGGCTGATCACGCCCGGCCAGTCCAACGCGGGCATCGTCCCCGCCGACATCGCCAGACCCGGCCGGATCGGTCTCGTCTCCAAGTCGGGCACGCTGACCTACCAGCTCATGTACGAGCTGCGGGACATCGGCTTCTCCACCTGCGTGGGCATCGGCGGCGACCCCGTCGTCGGGACCAGTCACATCGACTGCCTGAGCGCCTTCCAGGAGGACCCCGACACCGCACTCGTCGTCCTCATCGGCGAGATCGGCGGCGACGCGGAGGAGCGGGCCGCCGCCTACATCCGGGAGCACGTCACCAAGCCGGTCGTCGGCTACATCGCCGGGTTCACCGCACCCGAGGGCCGCACCATGGGGCACGCGGGCGCCATCGTCTCCGGTTCGGCCGGCACCGCGCGGGCCAAGCGGGAGGCGCTGGAGGCGGCCGGGGTGCGGGTGGGGAGCACACCGACCGAGACCGCGCGGCTGGTCCTGGAACTGCTCGACGCCCGTCAGCCCGAGGGGAGCTGAACCATGGCTTTCGTGCAGAAGCCCGGCACCGCGTGGCGCGACGCCTGGACGCGCTGCCTGGCCGTCGCCCCCGAGGCCTTCCGGGACGACCGCGTCCTCAACCTCTGGTCCGCCGCCTGGCGGCCCGACGGCCGGCCGCTGCCCGCGACCAGCCCCGTCGACGGCAGCCCGATCGCCGGCGCCCCGCGGCTCGACCGCGACACCGCGCACCGGGCCGTCCGCGCCTGCCTCGACCAGCACCGCGCCTGGCGGCACGTCCCCCTGGCGGAGCGCCGGGCCAGGGTGGCCGCCACCCTGGAAGCCCTGACCGAGCACCGTGACCTCCTCGCCCTGCTGCTCGTCTGGGAGATCGGCAAGCCCTGGCGGCTCGCCCGGGCGGACGTGGACCGGGCGATCGACGGGGTGCGCTGGTACGTCGACGGCATCGAGCCGATGCTCGCGGGGCGGGGCCCGCTGGACGGGCCGGTGTCCAACATCGCCAGCTGGAACTACCCGATGAGCGTGCTCGTTCACGCGGTACTGGTCCAGGCCCTGGCGGGCAACGCGGTGGTGGCGAAGACCCCGACGGACGGCGGGGTCGCCTGTCTCACCCTGGCCTGCGCCCTGGCCGCCCGGGAGGGCCTGCCCGTCACACTGCTCAGCGGCAGCGGCGGCGAGCTGTCCCAGGCGCTGGTGCGGGCGCCCGAGATCGGCTGCGTCTGCTTCGTCGGCGGCCGGGACACGGGAGCGGCGGTGGCCACGGCCGTCACCGACCTCGGCAAGCGGCACGTACTCGAACAGGAGGGACTCAACACCTGGGGCATCTGGAACTTCACCGACTGGGCCGCGTTCACCGCCGTCGTCCCCAAGCTCTTCGACTACGGCAAACAGCGCTGCACCGCCTACCCGCGCTTCGTCGTCCAGCGCGAGCTGTTCGACGAGTTCCTCACCGCCTACCTTCCCGCGGTGCGCCGGCTCCGTATCGGCCACCCCCTCGCGGTCGCCGACCCCGCCGACCCGCCGCCCGAGCTGGACTTCGGTCCGGTGATCAACGCGGCCAAGGCCAAGGACCTGACCGACCAGGTCGCCGAGGCGGTCGACCGCGGCGCCGTCCCACTGCACCGCGGCAGCCCGGCCGGCGCCCGCTTCCTGCCGGGCCAGGACACGTCGGCGTACGTCCACCCGGTCACCCTCCTCAACCCGCCCCCCTCCTCCCCGCTCCACCACGCGGAACCCTTCGGCCCGGTCGACACGATCGTCCTGGTCGACACCGAGGCCGAACTGCTGGCCGCCATGAACGCCTCCAACGGCGCGCTGGTCGCCACGCTCTCCACCGACGACGCGGCCGCCTTCGCCCGCCTGGCCCCGCAGATCCGCGCCTTCAAGGTCGGCCATGGCACGCCACGCTCCCGCGGCGACCGCGACGAACTCTTCGGCGGCTTCGGCGCGTCCTGGCGGGGGGCCTTCGTCGGCGGCGAGCTGCTGGTGCGGGCGGTGACGAAGGGGCCGGCGGGGGAGCGGCTGCCGGGGAACTTTCCCGAGTACCAGCTCATGCCCTGACATCCGAGTACCAGCTCATACCCTGACAGCGGGTGTCGGCCCACGCCCTGACGGCGGCGAGCACAGGGCGATGACCTGCTCGGCGAGCCGTTGCGCCGCTCCCTGTCGGACAGGGGCGGGGCGGGCTCGGCACGAGGTGGTTCGCTTCGGCGCGTACCAGGGCGGAGACCGTGGCACGCGGTCCGCATCGGGGGGAGCAGCAGGTCGGGGGTGCCGACGTGGTGGACGACCCGACGGTCGTCGTCGGGTCGTCGTACGACACCAGGACCTGGACCGAGCGGACGATCTCCGCCGGATCCCGGCCCAGGCCGGCGCAGTGCGCGTCCAGTACCCGGGCGCGTTCGGCGATGAACCTCACGGTGTTGTGCGGCGGCCCGGGCAATCGCCGGGTCCGAGCCGCTGTCGCAGACCGATGTGCCGGGGCGGCCGGGGGTGGACCGCACGACGACGGTGGCGCTCCTGGACGGGCTGGAACGGCGCGGGCTGGTCGAGCGCCGGCGCGGTCCGCGGGACCGACGGCGCGACATCGTCGAACTGACCGATGCCGGGCGCCGGCGCAGGGGGCGGGCCGAGGAGGCGCGGCCGGCGACCGAGAGACGGTTTCTCGCGCCGGCGGCGAGGGACGGTTTCTCGCGCCGCTGGACGACGCGACGGGCCGCGACCCTGATCCGGGCGCTGCGTGCGCTGCTGCCCGGGCGGTAGCGGGCCGGGCACGCGCTGGGACGGTGCCCACCTGCGGGAATGCCAACGGAAACGCAGGTGAAAGGCACTCCGAAAGCTTGGTATTGTTGTCTCTGTCGCCGCGGGGAACACCCCCGGTCAGGCGGCATACACCTAGTCCGGGTGGCGGAATGGCAGACGCGCTAGCTTGAGGTGCTAGTGCCCTTTATCGGGCGTGGGGGTTCAAGTCCCCCCTCGGACACTCGCTATAGCGATACGCGGATGAGGGCCTCGACCTAACGGTCGCGGTCCTACCCGCATATTCGTAACTGATCGTGATCCCGAGGGCTTCGTAGAACGGGCTCTTCTTCTCTGCGTCGACGGCCTGCACACGTTGTGTGATATCTCCGAGTCTCTCAGTGATCTCCCGGATCTGGTCGGCGCTGAGGGGGGTTTCCTTCTTTCGAGTGGCGGCGGGTGGTGTGTCGAGCTTCTTGCGTGCTGCCTCCTTCTCCGCCTGCGCCTCGTTGATCCATTGAGTGACGACGGCGGGGTCGGCGCCGGCTTCGAGGGCGGCCTGGTAGCGGGCGAGACGCCGCTCGCACTCCTTGACCGTCTTGCGGGCCTGAGTCTGCTGCGGACTGAGCGTCTCGGCCGCGTGCGCTGCCGCGCTGGCTTGGGCGAGGGCGGTGAGGGTGGCGGTGAGCCGGTCGGGGGCGAAGGCTTTCGCGATCCATCGGTCCAGAGCCCGGCAGGCCACGTCCTCCCGGAGGTAGACGGTCCGGGGGTGGTCCAGGCCGGGGTGGAGGGACTGTTCCTGTTCCTTGAACTCGCAGCGGTAGTAGACGGTGTTGCGGATCGTCGCGGGCTGCATCTTGCGCCCGCACGTCTCACATCGCACCCGCCCGCGCAGTGCGTACGTCCGTTGCCCCTGCGGTTGTCGTCCGGGGCGTTCGAGGCGCTGCGGCATGCGGGCACGCTGCCGGCGGATCTTCTTGACGGTGTCGAAGAGCTGGGTGGTGACGATCGATTCGTGGGCTGCGTCGTTGGACCATACCCACTGGTCGGCCGGGTTGTGGGTCATGCGGGTGCGGTGGCCGAGGGTGACGTCGTAGAGGTGCTCCTCCTTGCGCTGTTTGTTCCAGATCTCGTAGCCGGTGTAGGGGGGGTTGATGAGGATCGCTCTGACCGCTCCGGCCCTGCCATGCGATCTTCTTCCGGTGGGGGTTGCGGGCCGCGTCATGGGCGGAGGGGCAGGGGATGCCTTCCCGGGTGAGCTGGGCGGCGATGGCCTTGTCGCTCATGCCGTCGACGTACATCTGGAAGATCCGGGCCACGGTGGGGGCCGCGGCGGGGTCGGGCTCCAGGCGGTGGATCCGCTGTCCCGTCGCGGCCTTGGCCGGGTTCGGGTGTGGCCCCGCGTCGCCGATCAGGTACCCGTACGGGGGGCGTCCGCCGAGGTAGCGGCCCTGGAGCTGGGCCTGGGAGCTCATGGCGGTCCGGACCCGGATTTTGATGCGGTTGCGAGATCGCGTAGAACTACGTGATGTAGGGCGGAACGTGGTGGAGTTCCGCTTCAATGTATCAGCCACGCATTACCGTGGATTCGGCGAATTAGCAAAACGCCAGGTCAGGCGGAGTCGACCCGAATTCGGGTCGACTCCGCTCACGTGCCCTTGGCTGGATTTTGGCTGGATAAACTGACGCTTCGTCACCTGTTGTCATCCGTCGTTCTCCGCACGCTGGCTGGATCGCTGCCGGATGTAGCTGAACGGCGAGTCAGTTCGGAGGGGCGGCCTGTATGCCCGCGTGGGCCGAGCGCTTCGGGTAATCGCGCCCTGGGGCCTGGATGCGGCGAACGGCCATGTCGTGGCCCGCACGGGCCGGTTGGCTGGACGTCATGGCTGTCCCGAGGCCGCACCTGGCCGCAGGTTCGAGTCCTGGGCAGGAGCCCCAAAACATGGCTGGTCGTGCGCGGGGCGCTGACCTGCGTATTTGTGCCACAGTGGCGGTTGAGGGGAGGTCTCGGCTGGTGCCGCTCCCGTCGCGCGCGGTCTCAGCGGTGGATGAACCCCCAAGCGCGGTGCCGAAGACAAGCCCCGGCTGACGCCTTCGACGAGTTCGGTTGACATGCCGGAAGGCCGGGGCGTCGACGATTGGGCATGGGTGGCTCGAAAGGCGCTCGGTGGAGCCCAAGGGCTCCACCGAGGCGACTACTTGTGTTCGGACTTCTTCTCCGCCGTCTTTGTCATCCAGGACTGACAGGCCCATCGGGCGAGGCCGCCCACGGCGAGGGACACGAGAAGGGCGCCCCAGTCGACGATGTGCGGGAGTCCGGGGAAGAAGGCGAAGAAGGCGAGCGTGACGACGAGGCCGACGAGGAACGCGGTGATCCCGACCCGGCGCCTGCGTGTCTCCAACGTCTGGTCCGAGTTCTGCCCCTCTTGCTGCTCGATCATGGAACGACTCACTTCGTGATGTGGTGGCACTGGCTCACACGGCGCACCCCGTTGACGTAGAGGTGGCCGCACGCTTTCCCATAACGAGGCAGCTTCTGGGGAGAGTTGTTCCTCATCGGGTCGATCTTGCACTCGCTGTGGGTCCGGCCGCGTGACGTGCGGTAGGTCCGGTTGTTGGTGTCGGCGTACGTGAAGTCGATGCGCCAGTTGCAGAAACCGCTGCTGAGCGCTCCCACGAAGGCGCAGTCGACACCGGCGTTCTGGTATGTGATCTTCCTGTCACTGCCTCGGATGATGTGCGTGAACATGCAGCCGGTCGGGACCTTCATGGTCATGCCGCCCACGCTGTACTCGAAGGTTTGCACGGGAGTCGACCCGAGCGCGGTGGCGTGCGCCCCCGTTGGCGCGGTGAGAACGAGGGCTCCTGCGGCGGTGAGAGCCGTGGCGAGGCGCGTGACGTAGGGCATGACGAAGGTTGTCCCCTTCTGTGATCTTTCGATGAGTACCCGGGACAACCGTGTCCGCCGTTGGTCGGTTGCTGGATTCAGGCTGATTCACTGCCTTGAGTGATCAAAGAGTAAGTGGGCTGACCAGCAGAAACGTTCACAGTGCCGTTCCGGGTTCCTGAAAGGGATGACCTTGACGGATGTCGAACCCGCAGGGTGGCGGGGGAGCATACCGGTCTGGGCTGAGACTTTCCCGGGTTCGGCGGGTACGACGGACAACTGGTGCGTCGGCGAGATGGTGGGAGGCATGGCGAATGCAGATCGTGCGCAGTCGATTCCCTCTCCAGGGGGTGGCAGATGGTGACCCCCACCCACCGTTCATGTCCGGTACGTCGTTGTCGACGGGCCAGCGGGCGAGGAGTTGGGACGGCGCCAATTGAACGTGATCCGCGACATCTGAAAATCCTGACGGATCAAGAGCAAAGCAGCTTGCGCAGGAGTCGCCAGGTCTTGAGCGTGGCCATGGCCTGCTCGCCCAGCGCCCGGATTTTGGCATGGGCGCGGTTGACCGCCTGCTGACCTGCGGAGAGTTTCTCCCATCGACCGCGGTAGGGCACACGGACGGTTCCACCGGCCCCTTGGTATCCCTTGTCGGCCCAGCAGCGGATGCCGGCTTCGGTCAGCGAGTCGGGAATGCCGTGTTCGCGGGCCGTGCGAAGGTCGTGAACGGCTCCGGGCAGCGCGGGCGAGGCCCACAGCAGCCTCCCTGCCGGGTCCGCCAGGACTTGCACGTTCATGCCGTGTCTCTTGTGTTTGCCGGAATAGAAGGGCTGGTCAGCGGCGATGCGGTCAATGGGCAGGAGGGTTCCGTCCAGGATCACGAAGGCTTTGCGGGAGGCAGTGCGCACCGCTTGGGCGAGGTCGGGAGCGAGGGCGGCCAGCAGTTCGACGGCCTCGCTCACGTACCGGTAGACGGTACTGAGGCTGATGCCGAACCCGGTGGCCAGCTGGGCGTAGGTGTGTCCGCATCGCAGGTGGGCCAGGACCAGCAGGGCCTGCCGGGCCGTTCCGAGCCGGCGCCACCGTGTTCCGCGTTCACAGCGCAGGGCCGTCAGCTTCCCGGCCAGGAACCGTAGGGCTGAACTGGACAGATCGAGTCCCGATGGGGAGACGAGCATGCGAAGCTCCGGGCGGACAGGTTGATCTTGGTCGACACCTCGTCTACCAGGAGCTTCACTTCGTCATGCACGCGGTGCCCCGCTGTCGTGCGACCTGACCTGGGCCGGGGGGCTTCGCATCGGTCTTCAGAGTGCAGGCAGCGGAAGCGCCACCCGTCTTCCCAGACCGAACTCCTCGGCCTCGTCGTTACTGACGATCGCGACGGTTCCCGCAGGGAGGCCAAGAAGGGTGGCCACGCGGGACGCCACCGCCAGAAGATCCCCCTCGCCGGCTCCGGTGATGAAGAAGACGTAGACGTCCCCGTCCTCCGCTCCCTCATCGAAGACTTCCACGTCACCTTGGTCTTCGAGATCGGACAGGAAGTCCTCGACCTCCTCAATCCAGGGAAACGGGTAGGCGCCGTCCGGCAGGCCGGGCGTCGGCAGCAACGGCACGTGGATCTCAACAACCATGGTGGGCACGAAGGTCATCTTGCCCCCAGAGTCTCCACCCGGCTCAACCAGGAGCGAGCCGCGTCAACAGCCCTGCTGAGGTTGAAAAGGGCTCAGTGAAGAGGCGACAAGGGTGGAGTGACGACGAAGTTGTCTTAAGGGCTGATCAAGTTTGTTTCGCGCAGGTCACCGGGACCTGCCCGCCCACGACGATGTACCAGTTGTAACCATCCCTGCCGCACTCGCGGTAGACCGGCCCACTGCTGCCGCGGCCGAGGGCGAGAAGACAGAAATTGTTTTGGATTACGTCGCCGCGGTGGACGTAGCGGACGACGGGAGAGTCGGGCTGGGCGACCGGGGCGTCGCCCTTCGGCATGCGCACCGCGACCTTCGTGCCCGTGATCCGAATCCTGCAGTGTGTCGGTTCTGCCCGGCTCTGGACCTGCGCCTCGGCCGGCGCGGGTGCAAGAGCTCCGCACCAGGCGGCAAGGTCCAGCAGCGGTTGGGCGAAGAAGGCGTCGTACACGAGACGGGGGCATCTCTTGCTCCTTCTGTCGAAACCAGATGTGACGGGGTGCAGGGCGTCGCGGCTTGCGCTGGCGGGCCGGGCATGAACTCCCCGCTGGGTGTTTCCTGCAACGACCGACGGGCATGCGAAGCGCTGCAGTATTGCCCGAATTGGCAAAGTATGCCGCCATATGATCAAACGCGATGATTACTGACGAGGGCGTTTTGATGTCGTCTCGCTGAGGTTCGCTGACGGACGGCCCTGACGGCGCTATGTCGTTGGTGTGAGATACGCGCAAGGCG
>NZ_JBFBJL010000064.1:0-51630 GCF_040686075.1 Streptomyces sp. NPDC086519 | reverse complement strand
GCCGAGTGGCTCAAGGCCTACGACCTCTCCGACGAAGCCGTCGCCAAGTCCGAGGTCAACCCGCCCGGACTGCCCCTCGACAACTCCTGACCACCGCGTGCCGAGGACCCGCCGCCGCCCCGCGGCGCAGTCCCCGCGCGCCGGACATCCCGAGCCGCACACCGGAGACCGCCACACCATGTCCGTCATCGCCCTCGACGCCAGCTCCCCGCACATCCTGGACAACCCCGCCTGGGCCGCGCTCACCGGCCCGCACGCCTCCTTCGCCGAACGCGTCGGCCACGCCGTCCGATACCAGCAGGACGTGGCCCCCTTCCATGCCGTCTCCGACGAGGAGGACCCGCGCGCCTGGGCCGACCTCGCCGCACTCGTCGGCCCCGGCGGCACCGCCTCCGTACGGGGCGTGACCGAGGCACCGGTCGGCTGGGAGGTCGTGCGTACCGGACACGGAGTCCAGCTCGTGGACACCGCCCTGCGCGCGGAGCCCGACCCCGAGGCCGTACGGCTCGGCCCCGACGACGTGCCCGAGATCCTGGACCTGGTCGCCCGCACCGAGCCGGGTCCCTATCTGCCCCGCACCGTCGAGCTGGGCACCTACCTCGGCATCCGCCACCAGGGCCGGCTGATCGCCCTGGCAGGGGAGCGGCTGCACCCGCCCGGCTGGACGGAGATCAGCGCCGTGTGCACCGACCCCGCCCACCGCGGACGGGGCCTGGCCACCCGCCTGGTCCGCGCTGTCGCCGCCGGCATCAAGGAGCGCGGCGAACGCCCCTTCCTGCACGCCGCGGCCACCAACACGAACGCGATACGGCTGTACGAGTCGATCGGGTTCACCCTGCGCCGCCGTACCGTCTTCTCGCTCGTCCGGCACACCGGGGCCGCCGCGCTGGAAGAAACGGCATAGCCGTGCCGTTGTCCTTGTCGAAGGCGCCTGCTTGGACCACTCGGACGGAGGTGCGACACGTGACACGTGTATTCCGCGCCGCCCGCCTCCACTTCCGGCCGCACATCGACCTCCAGCGCGTGGCCGGCGCGCTCTGTTGTTCCTGATCTGCTGTCCCCGCCGCGCCCTTCTCTCCGGCGCGCCCTCGTACGGACCTTCAGGAAGGCACCCTCGTGTCCTCATCTCCCGCTTCCCCCCTGCACCTCGCCGCCGCCCTGGACGGGACCGGCCGGCAACCGGCCTCCTGGCGCGAGCCGGTCGCCCGCCCCCGGGACCTGTTCACCGCCGGGTACTGGAACCGGCACACCTTCGTAGGCGCCCCGGCGACCATCGCCAGGACCATCGACGACTACGTCCAGGCCGACGCCGGCGACGGCTTCATCCTCGTCCCGCACATCACCCCCACCGGCCTCGACGACTTCGCCCACAAGGTCGTCCCGCTTCTTCAGGAACAGGGCGTCTTCCGCACGGAGTACGAGGGCACGACCCTGCGCGACCACCTCGGCCTCGCCCACCCAGACGAGGCGTCCGACGAGCGGGCGGCCTCATGAAGTTCCTCGCCATCACGCTCATTGTGCACCGCCCGGACCCCATCACCGGGGTGCAGAAGTCCACCCAGGACCGGTTCCGCGAGGTCCTCGACAACGCCCTGCTGGCGGAGGAGTTGGGCTTCGACGGCTTCGGCGTGGGGGAGCGCCACGAGCGGCCGTTCATCTCCTCGTCCCCGACCGTCGTACTCAGTCACGTGGCCGCCCTGACCAAGCGGATCCGCCTGTTCACAGCCGTGACCACGCTCAGCCTGCTGGACCCGGTCCGCGCGTACGAGGACTACGCCACCCTCGACCACCTCTCGGGCGGCCGCCTCGACCTGATCATCGGCAAGGGCAACGGCGCCGCCCAGCGCGACCTGTTCCACGTCACGCCCGAGGACCAGTGGGACCGCAACGCCGAGAGCTACGAGGTCTTCCGGAAGGTCTGGCGCCAGGACAAGGTCACCGCCGACACCCGCTTCCGCCCACCGCTGACCGACGCCGAGGTGTGGCCGCGGCCGTACCAGCAGCCGGTCCGGGTCTGGCACGGCAGCGCCACCAGCAAGGAGTCGGTCGACCTCGCCGCCCGCTACGGCGACCCGCTGTTCTCCGCGAACGTCACCAACCCCGTTGAGCCGTATGCCGAGTTGATCCGCTACTACCGTGAGCGCTGGGAGTTCTACGGCCACGACCCGGCCGACATCGCGGTCGGCGCCGGGACGGCTGGCATCTTCGTGGCCCCCACTTCCCAGGAGGCGCTGGCCGCGTACCGGCCGATCTTCGAGTCCAACCTGGCGTTCTTCAAGAAGGCCGGCCTGCCGGTCGTGTTCGAGACCCTGGAGGACTTCGTCGAACGCAGCTCCGCCCTGATCGGCAGCCCGCAACAGGTCATCGACAAGGTGCACCGCTACCACGAACAGTTCGGCCACACGGTGGTGCACCTGCATGCCGACGCGAGCGGGCTGACGGAGTCCCAGCACCGTGACTCCCTCGAACTGTTCCAGTCCGAGGCCGCCCCCGCGCTGCGTCGGGAGATCCCGGATCCGCCTTTCGCCTGGGGCCCTGTGCTTCCGGCAGCATTGATCAACGAGGAGTCCGCCCGTGTCTGACATCGCCCTCGGCGTCCTCGACCTGGCCCCGATCCCGTCCGGCTCGACGGCAGCTGATGCCCTGCGCAATTCCATCGACCTCGCCCAGCAGGCAGAGCGCTTCGGGTATGCCCGCTACTGGTTCGCCGAGCACCATCTCAATCCCGGTGTGGCCGGCACGTCACCGGCCGTCGTCCTGGCGCTGACCGCATCCGCCACCTCCACCATCCGGCTCGGCTCCGGGGCCGTGCAACTCGGGCACCGCACGGCGCTGTCCACCGTGGAGGAGTTCGGCCTGCTCGACGCGCTGCACCCGGGCCGCTTCGATCTGGGCCTGGGCCGCTCGGGCGGCCGCCCGCCGGGACAGCCGGCTGCACCCTTGCCGACGGCGACCCCCGTCGTCGACGGCCGCACCCCGAACGGCCTGCTGATCCCACCCCGCTTCTCCTTCGAGCATCTGCTCGGCTCACCCCGCATCGCGCTGCAACGCAGGCTGCTCTTGCTACCGGGGGCCGAGTCGCAGGACTACGCCGAGCAGATCGACGACATCCTCGCCCTGCTGGCCGGCACCTACCGTTCACCGGAGGGTGTCGAGGCGCACGTCGTGCCGGGGGAGGGCGCCGACGTGGAGGTGTGGATCCTGGGCAGCAGCGGTGGTCAGAGCGCCGAGGTGGCAGGCGGCAACGGTCTGCGGTTCGCGGCCAACTACCACGTCAGCCCGGCCACGGTCCTGGAGGCGGTGGAGGGCTACCGGTCCTTCTTCCAGCCCTCCGAGTTCCTCGACAAGCCGTACGTCAGCGTCTCGGCGGACGTCGTCGTCGCAGAGGACGACGTAACGGCCCGTGAACTCGCCACCGGCTACGGGCCGTGGGTGCGCAGCATCCGTACCGCCGAGGGCGCCATCGAGTTCCCGACGCCGGAGGAAGCGCGCGCCCACACATGGACCGACGAGGACCGGGCCCTCGTCCAGGACCGCCTCGACACCCAGTTCGTCGGCTCGCCGGGCCGGGTCGCCGACCAGTTGGAACAACTGCAGGAGGCCACGGGCGCGGACGAGTTGCTCATCACGACGATCGCTCACGACCACACGGACCGGGTCCGGTCGTACGAACTGCTCGCGGAGGAATGGCGCCGACGGGGGCACTCCTTCCAGCAGTGAAGGCTCGCGCCACCGACGTCGCCCTGGAGATCGGCAACCAGATCTTCGAAGTGACCGGCGCCCGGGCGAACTGCCCGAACCCACCTGGTACTCCTGACCGCCTTCAGAGCGTCTCCCCGGCGGAGGCGCCCTCTTCTCCCCGAAAGAGGACCCATGGCCACTGTCCTGTCCGTCTCCGGCAGCCCTTCCGCCTCCTCCCGCACCAACCGCCTGCTGCGCCAGCTGGACCAGCGACTGACCGCTCAGGGGCACGACGTCGTCCCGCTCGACGTTCGCACCATCGCCGCCGAGGCCCTGCTCGGCGCGGACTTGCGGCATCCGGCGATCGTCGAGGCCACCGAACTGTTCGAGAGGGCCGACGGCGTCGTCGTAGGAACACCCGTCTACAAAGCGGCGTACTCCGGAGTCCTCAAGGCGCTCCTCGACCTGCTCCCGCAGTTCGCACTCACCGGAAAGACGGTCCTCCCTCTCGCCACCGGCGGCTCCACCGCGCATGTCCTCGCCATCGACTACGCCCTGCGTCCAGTCCTCAACTCGATGGGCGCCGCGCACATCGTGCAGGGCTGGTTCACCCTCGACAAGGACATCACCGCCCACGACGACGGCTCGATCACTGTCGCACCGGCCGCCGCCGAGGCCCTCAACCAGGTCGTCGACCATTTCTCGCTGGCGCTGGGCCGTAGTCCGCTCCTGGCCGCGGCGAGCTGAGGCCAGGACCGCACACGTCATCACCGGCGACGCCGAGGCCGTCGCTGTCGCGTCCGCCCTGGCCGACGAGTTCCGGGCGGGTGCCTCGGCCCGCGACGCCGAACGCCGGCTTCCCGGCGAGGAGCTGGACCGGCTCTCCGCCTCGGCGCCGACGAATGTCCCCTGATCACACCCCTGATCGGAGCCCCGCGTGTCCCTCACCTTCCACTGGTTCCTGCCGACCAACGGAGACAGCCGCCACGTCGTCGGCGGCGGCCACGGCACCCCCGCCACCGAGTCCGGGCGCGACCGGCCGCCGACGGTCGCCTACCTCAGCCAGATCGCCCGCGCCGCCGAGGACCTGGGCTTCGTCGGCGCACTCACGCCGACGGGAGCCTGGTGCGAGGACGCGTGGCTGACCACCGCGATGGTCAGCCAGAACACCGAGCGCCTGAAGTTCCTCGTCGCCTTCAGGCCCGGCTTCGTCTCACCGACGCTCGCCGCGCAGATGGCCTCCACCTTCCAGCGGCAGACCGGCGGACGGCTTCTGCTCAACGTCGTCACCGGCGGCGAAAGCCGCGAGCAGCGGGCCTACGGAGACTTCCTCGACAAGGACGCGCGTTACCGCCGTACCGGCGAATTCCTCCAGATCGTACGAGGGTTGTGGGAGGGCAAGACCGTCGATGTGCGCGGCGAGCACCTCCACGTTGAGGACGCGAAGCTCGCACGGGTGCCCGACCCGGTCCCCGAGGTGTACTTCGGGGGCTCCTCGCCGATCGCGGGAGAAGTCGCCGCCAAGCATGTCGACGTCTATCTCACCTGGGGCGAGCCGCCCGCCGCCGTCGCGGAGAAGATCGCCTGGATCCGGGCGCTGGCCGACAAGGAGGGCCGTAGCGTCCGCTTCGGCATCCGCCTGCATGTCATCACCCGCGACACCTCCGAGCAGGCCTGGGCCGAGGCGAACCGGCTCCTGGACGGCTTCGACCCGGAGGCGGTCAAGACCATCCAGGCGGGCCTGGCCCGCAGCGAGTCCGAGGGCCAGCAGCGCATGCTCGCCCTGCACGACGGCGGCAGCCGTGACCGCCTGGAGATCCACCCCAACCTGTGGGCGGGCATCGGCCTGGTGCGCGGTGGCGCGGGCACCGCCCTGGTCGGCAGCCACGATGAGGTCGCCGAGCGGATCAAGGAATACCACGCTCTCGGCATCGAGGAGTTCGTGCTCTCCGGCTATCCCCACCTGGAGGAGGCCTACTGGTTCGGCGAGGGTGTCCTGCCGAAACTTCAGGCGCGGGGCCTGTGGCAGCACCCGTACGGACAGCCGAGTTGGAACGGCCTACGTCGTACAGCTCGGCGAGCGCGGCGTGCGGGAGCTGGGTGCGCAGGTGGACCAGTGTGACCAGCATCCGGTCGGTGAAGACCAGCTCGTGCTTGCGTCCAGCCCCGGCGGCACGCCGACGGTCTCCGCCGCGTCGCTCCCGCATCGCAGACTCCCGTCGCGTCTGCCATGCCGGGGCCAACTCCTCGATCAAACCGTCGAGATGGGCACGTGAGATGCCGGTGAAGGCAGTATGGGACAAGGCCGCACGGGCCCACTTCGTCTGCACGCCCGAAGAACGTGTGCTGCCCGCATCACGTCACGCCCGGTGTACTTGGCGCCGACCGGTCAGATCAACTCCTCGGCAAGCAGATCCATAAGCACTCCGTCCTGCCAGGTGCCAGTCCGGTGGTCGCGCCAGTAGGCCCGCATGATCCCCACAGGCTTGAACCCGACCTTGCCGTAGCTGCGTATCGCCGCGGTGTTGGCCGCGGCGGGATCAATGGTCAGCCGATGATGGCCGCGTTCGTGCACCAGCCACCGGGCCAGAGTGCGTACGGCGTCGGTGCCGAGTCCCTTCCCGTGGTGCCGCGCCGTCAGGAAGATATCGATGCCGGCGTGCCGGAACTCGGGGTCGGCTTCCTCCTCGAACTGGATCGCCCCGATGACCTCGCCCTCGAAGACAACGGCGAGCATGCCCTCGAAGTCGTCCGGGGGCGACCACCACGCCGCGACTTCCGGCTCCCGCAGGATCCTGTCAAGGACCTCCCCATCGCCGACGGCCATCGGCCGCAGTACGACCTTGTCCCCACGTAGCTCCATGCCCCTGAGTATCCCCGGGTGATGGAAGCACGCTCAATAGCCGCCCACGTCGTAAGCTTGACTCTGCCGGGGATCTTGGAGGTGTCGGGGTCAGCTGCCCAGGGCCCGCCAGGACCGCGGCCCGGGGTATCTCGCGCTGGTCGAGGTAGTTCTGGAAGGCAGTCGGCCGACGTGGCGTGGGTGCTTCCTCGGTCGGTGGCAGTCCGCTGAGGCGCTCGATGTTGACGGCGATAGCCGTCAGGACGTGCTGGATATGGGCCTTTCCCTGTCCTCGATGGCGGCAGCGCCGCATGCCGTGCCGGTGGGCGAACTCGTTGACCGTGCCCTCCACTCCGGAGCGGACCGCATAGCGTGCCTTCCACTCGGGTGTCTGCTGCTCGGTGCGGAGGCGGAGTTGCAGGTCGCGGAGTTCTCGTGGGGAAAGCCCACGACGCGGGTGCCTTCACGGGAGGTGGTGCACTGGGCGCGGGCCGGGCAGGGCCGGCACTGGCTCTTGGCGAACCTGGCCGCGATCAGCGGGGTCGCGGTGGGTGAGGAGGCCGGGTAGGGGCCGTGCCAGCCCTGGCTGACCTGACCCTGGGCACAGGTGACCTGCCGACGGTCGTAGTCGATGTGGAAGTCGTCCCGGGCGAAGCCCATGCCTCGGCGGTGTCGGCGGGTGGGGTTGCCCCGGAGTGGCCCAGAGACGGTGACCTGGTGTTCGCGTGCGGCTTGTTCCAGGTGGGGCGGGGAGGTGTGGCCGGCGTCGACCAGGTGCTCGGCGGGCAGCAGACCACGGCGCGGCATGCGGGTGTGGATGCCGGGCAGGACCTGGCTGTCGTGGGTGGTGGCCGCGGTGGTGGCCACATCTGTGATCACGTTGGAGCCGTCGGGAGTACGGGTCTCGGTCAGGTGAGCGGAGAACCCCTTCCAGGGGCGTCCAGTTCCATGGCCATCGCGTACTTGAAGTCGATGCGGCAGCGGACCGCCTCGGCGGCCTGCCGGTCCGACAGGCCGAGCAGGAACTGCAGCACACAGAAGGTGGCCAGGTGGGCGGGCGAGAGGCCCGGACACTCGTCGCGCGGGTACCGGTCGGCGAAGTCCTCGTCGCACCACAGCCCATCGAGGCGGTCGCCCATCAGCGTTCTGCCAGCTCAGCACTTCCCTGAAGAAGAGCTGCACCCCCGCCGATCCGGAGGGGGAGGCCGGGATCGCCGCCGTCTGCTCGGCCCGGCTCCGCCTGATCAGCGCCCACCTCGTCGCCGCGACCAACGAGGAGGGCGCCCCGACGCCGTGCGCAGCGCCCGGACCTTGGCCGTCGGCGCCGCCCCGGCCCCCCAGTCCGCAGTGCAGACGCCGGCCACCGCGTCGGATGCTCCACCAGCCCAGCCGGTGAGGTTCGGGATGCCAGGGAGTGGGGCGGGATCCGGTGGGCCAGCCAGACGCGGGTACGGGCATTGAACCGGTAGAACCTCGCGTGCCGACCGGGTCAGTCGCGGGATGGTGGACGACGATGCCCGGGGGACCGGCTGGTGCGTGCGGCCCGGGAGACACGGGAAGCAGGCCGCCCGCCCCGAGGATCCGTGGTGCGCCTCAGGATGGCAAGGGGACCCAGCGCAGCACGGCTGCCTCGGCGTCGGCGACCCAGAAGCCGTGACGGTGCGCGTCGTACACGAGGTCGGTGAGTTCGCGGGCGCCGGGAACCGGCCAGAGCGTGATCGTGCCGGCCATGGTGATCCGGCCCACGGAGGTGGAGGTGGTGAACCACAGGGCATCGCCGGGGCCGGAGACGAGGCCTCCCAGGTACTTCATTCTCGGGGCCCGGTGGTAGGAAATGGAGCCGCTGGGCGTGATCCGTCCGATGGCGACCCTTTCGCCGAACCAGAGCGCCCCGTCGGGGCCGGGAACGATCCGTCCGACGAAGGGGTCGTCGGTCGGCCAGATCCTGGTGTGCCCGTGGGCGTCCGCGTAGCCGACCTTGCCGCGTTCGTTGCCGATGGGGGAGGAGGTGAACCACAGCCGTTCGCCGGGCCCGAAGGCGAGGCCGGTGATGTGCGGTCCGAACTGGTGCAGCGGGAGGGAAATGTGGGAGGCCGAGAGCTTCGCCGTGATGTGGACCAGCTGCCATCCGTCGGCGGTGGTGGCGCCGTACCAGACCGATCCGTCACTGCCCGCGGTGATGGCGTCGGGCGAGCCGTACACCATGGGGAGATCGTGGAAGAGACTGACCTTCCCGTCCGGGGTGATGCGGCCGATGTCGAGCGGGCAGCTGAACCAGACGGAGCCGTCGGAGGCGATCGTGAGGTGACTGGGGTCGAGGGAAGGAGCGTGCAAGGGGTCGGTGAGGCGGTGCTGGGTGACGCGGCCGCTCGGGCTGATCGAGGCGAGGAAGCCGAGGGAGCTTTCCGCGACCCAGAGCGTGCCGTCCGGTGCCATGGCGAGTTGGCCGGGCCAGGAGTTCCCGGGCAGTTCGATCGTCCGCGGTGGGCGTGCCGTCGAGCTGGTGGCACTGGTCTCGGGGGCGGCCGTGTCATGTGCGCCGGTGCATCCGGCGAGAGTGAGCGTGAGGGCGAGCAGACCTGCGAGGACACGAGTCGCGCAGCGCACGGGCCTCGGCTGGTAGGGGGGCGGGGTGCGGGGTCGGTTCATCCCGGACAACGCAGGTTCGAAGGGGCGTCGGGGTCAACGTATTGCTTCCACAGGCCGGGGGTGAGATCCCAGCCGATCGATGAACAGACGGCACGCGTCAGGGACTTCGCGTCGAGGCTCCAGACGATCAGGGTGCCCACGTCGCCGGTGACGTCTCCGTAGGACTCGGTCGCGGTGACCAGTTCGGTGCCGTCGGCCGAGAAGGCCAGGGCGGTCGACTCGGACTTGCTGCCGGGCGGCAGTGCGAGGGTGCCCAGGGTGTGCCCGGAAGAGAGGTCGATCAGATGGACGCTGTCGTCGTCCGCCTTCTCGGCGACGAGGTCTTTGCCGACGATCGGTCCCACGCTCGTGTGGGGGGCGCCTTCGAGCCGGTCCAGGCGCCGGTCTCCGGACGCGGTCCACACCTCCAGGTCACCGTTGTCCCGCTGGACGAGCAGGTGCTGACCCGAGAAGGCGACGCCCGCGGGTGTGTTGCCCGGAAGCCGCCGGGAGCGGCCCGTGGCGGTATCGGTCACGATCACCCTTCCGTCCGGGCTGCCGATGGTGCCCGGGTCGATCAAGGCCGCGTGGGCGCCCTGTGCGTCCAGGGCCGCCCACCCTTGCGCGGGCTGGATGGAGATCCCCCCATCGGGGGCCATGTCCCGGGGGCCGTCCACCTGGCGCAGTACCTTGCCGGTCGTCGCGTCCCGGAAGCGGATGGTGCCGGAGTCATCGATCTCGGCCACCTGCCGACCGTCCGGCAGGTACTGCAACAGTGCGGCGGGATCGGAGCGTCGGAGTGGGTCCGGCACCGGCTGCCAGGTGCCGCCGACCCGGAAGTTCCGCGCGGGGGAGAGGATCGCGGCGCCTCCGTTCTCGGCGGACACCACGATGACCCCTCTGCCCTCGCGCTGCCACAGCGTGGCGGCGTAGCCCTGGTCGCCGAGCGGCGATCCGTTTCCGGAGGAATACGTCCGGCCGGGGCCGGGCGGGTCGAGCCCCGGCAGCGTGAGCGTCGTCCCGAAGCCGTCGATGAGCGCCCCGGAGCGGCCGTCGGGGGAGAGGGTGAGCTGTGGCCCGCCGCAGGCGTTGCACGACAGGGGGAGGGTGACGGGTGTCGCCTTGGCGATCCGGGAGTACTGCGTTAGGTCCCACAGGCTCAGCATGTCGCCGGAGGCCGAGAGCAGCTGTGTGCTGTCGTCGCCGAGGAAGGCGAGCGCACCGCGCGTCACCGTCCCCGCCCCGGGAAGCTCGAGGGGTGCGGCGGGCTGGCCGGACGCGGCGGTCCGCGACACGTAGATGCTGCTGCCCACGGCCTCGGCGGCCCAGGTTCCCCCGCTGCTCAGCGCCAGCTCGGTCGCCGGGTGACCGATCTGGGTCTGCGCAGACAGCGGGGGCTTGTCGATGTCCGGTGTGCCCTTGGACGGCCAGACGGGGAGGGTCGCGGAGCCGTTGGTGTAAGTGAAGTGGCTGCCGTCCGGGGCGAGCGCGGACGCCTGGTTGTGGACTCCGAAGCCGAGAGTGCTGCCTGCGGTGCGGGCGAGAGCTGGCAGGGAGACCCGTTCCCAGGAGCCGTAGCCACTCTCGAAGGAGACCAGGCTCGTGTCGGTGGAGAAGGCGAGGGCACTGGGGTCCGCTGCCAGGCGGAGGGCGAGGTGGCGGGTGCTCCCGGTGGTCGTGTCCAGCACCCAGAGGGTGGGCGGGGCGCCGAACATGTCCGTCGTGGTGGTGACGGCGGTGAAGCGTCCCGACGGCGACACCGCCACCGTCGTCGGACGCTGCCCGGCGGGGATGCGTAAGGCAGTGACCGGCCGGGCGCCCGACCAGATCCGGAGCGTGTCGTGGTCGATCGCGGCGACCGTGCGACCACTGTCGTCGGCCGCGACGGAGACGACGGATCTGGGTAGCCGGCCCAGCCGCTTCGCCCGGTCGGCCCTCGACCCGGTCAGCGTCCATTGCTGTACGTCGCCCTGTTTGGTTCCGGCGAGTGCGACATGCCCGTCCCCCGAACTCGCCAGCGCGGAGACCGGCCCGCTTGCCTGCACGCTGCCCGCCAGATGCGGGCTGGCGGTGACGGCCTGGAAGAGCGCGGTCCCGGTCAGCGAGTCGGGGTGGTAGCGGTACGCCTGCACCGCGAACAGCTCGGCGAGTCCGACATCGCTGCCCAGCAGACTCTGGGACACCTCGGCGAGCCGGTGCGCGGTGGTCAACCGCCGTGTGGCCGCCGCGCCCTGCTGCTCCACCACCGCACCGGTCGTCGCGGCCGAGACCACCAGGGCGAGGACGACGGCCAGCCTGCCGGTGCGATATCTGCGGGCGTACCGGTCGGCCTGCCGCAAGGTCGCCGCGAAACGCACGTCGCCGGGTTCGGGAGCTTTGACGACATCGAGCCGGTTCGCCTCGGGTGCCACCAGCCGCAGCCTCATGCGGCGCGCGGCCAGCAACTTGGCGTCCATGTCGCTGACCTGGAGGAGGCGCTCACCGTCGAGTGCGCCGGTCACCGCGGTCCGCGGCCGCAGCCCGTGGAAGACATCGCGCAGCCAGGTCCGGCCGGGCCGGCCCGACGGCGGACGCCGCAGGAGATCACGCAGGCCGAGCGCAAACGCCGCGCCCAGGGAGGGGCCCTCCACCTGTACGGGAGGCAGTGGCCCGTCGGACAGCATCAGGCGCCACAGCACACACCGCCCCTCACGCCGGGCGCCGGCCGCCCGCCACGCCTGCCCCAGCGAGGCCGCGAACTGCCCGTTCGGGCTGCGCACGCCCGCCATCGCCCGGGGATCGGGGTACAACCCGGCGGGACCGGGCGGGAATTCTCTCAGTTCCAGCACCCCTGTGACGCCGTCCGTCCCGGCCGCCCCACCTGCCGCCGATCGCCCGAACACCACCGGCACACTGACCACGCCCCGCCTGCGCGGCCCCACCCCGGCCATCAGTAGCGCACCGATCACCAGCACGCCCGCCGGTCCGGCCCGTCGGCCCTCCCCGGCCGTCGGCTCGGCAGCGGACCAGGCCTGGATCCGCTCGACGACGGCTTGCAGCTTGCCCGCGACGCCAGCCGACAGATGCGCAAGCCCCTTTCCGGAAAGCTGTGCCGGCCCGCGAGCGGCTTCCGCCGAGATCAGCCCGCTGCGCTCCCACGCCTCGGCCAGCCGCCTGAGCGCCCCGCTCCCGTCGCCGCTGTCGGGCGCGGCCAAGGCCTCAGCGAGCAACCAGGCATGGTCGGCCGCCGTCACGTCGTCCGTCCCACGGTCGGGCACGGTGGAGTCGAGCCAGGCCAGCAGCTCCGTACCGCGCGGGCCGGACAGCCAGGACGGATCGTTGCGGGCCGCTTCGCCGCAGCACTGCCACCACAACTGCCGTGCACCGAGCAGCTCCTGAACGGCGGCCTGAGGGCTTGCGGCGCCTTCGAGTACGTCGTCGAGCGCCGTCCGCCACGCGAGCAGGCCCGGCCCGGCGTCCGGCCGGCGCAGCCGGAACCGCGAGGGCCGCGACGGCGCGCGGTCATCGGGTTCCCGGACCGGGTCCTGCGGGCCGGGCCTCATGACAGCTCGCCGTCGATGATCGCGCGCAGATCGTCCCCGACGAGCTCCCTCACCTGCCGCCAGGCGTCGCGGGTCGCCTGGTTGAGCGCTGCCCGGACCGACGCGGCCACCGTCGCGGCGTCCCAGGCGGTCGTGAGCGTCACCGGAGCCGGTGCCCGCGCCGACCACTGCGGCGACGCCGAGCCGAAGGTGAAGCCCGGCAGCCGGACCAGCGAGGCGGCGGGCCCGACCCGCCCCCGGACCACGGGCACCAGCAGCGTCTGCTCGCCGCCCGCTGCCACGTACCGGACACCGGCCACGAGCGGACCGGCGGTTTCGCCGCCGCGCAGGACCACCTCCAGGCGGTACTCGGGCGTGACGCCTGCCTCGGCGCGCAGGAAAAAGACGGCCCCGCCATCCGGCGACGAAGCCTCCAGGAGCACCGCGTCACCGCCCGCGGCGGTCAGACCACCGGCCTCCCCGAGTGCAGGCAGTTCGAACCATCCGTCGTCGAGCCGCCCCAGCCCGAACGGACCGCCCCCGCGCCCCTCGACGTGCACCTTGGGGTCCCATTTCACCCGGGCCTGCCCCACGATCGGGAGTAGACGGTAGACCGGCGCCTTGGACCCCCGCCGCAGCCGGTGGGACGCGGGAGGCAGGTCGACGCCGATGAACGACGCCCACAACCGCTGCCCCACGGTGTATCCGCGGCGTGCGCGTCCCACGGCACCCGCGCGGGCCGGCTGCGGCCGGCCGACGAACGAGCTCCAGCTGCGCCGGGCGAGCGAACCCGTGCTCATCAAGCCCTCCCCCCGCGGGCCGGCATGCCTTCCGGAGGAGAGGGCGTCGCGGCGCCCGGGCCCCCGTCGGGGCCGCCCTGCAAAGCCTCGGCCGTCGTGGTCGCCCTGCCCATCTGAGCAAGGAGGGCCGGCGCGGAGGCTCCCACGGTCACGGCCGCGTACACACCGGTGATCTCGTCATGAAGCAGCCAGGCGGCCGCGCCACCCAGAGCCAACCGGAAGAGCGCGGCGAGCGAGTCCGCGAGAGGATCGATGAATTCCTCGATCCGAGGTAATCGCCGCACCGCCGATCTCGCCCTATGCCGCGCCTGCTGCCAGGCATGCAGCCGCCCGAACGTGACCACCGCTTCGACGATCAGGCCGCCTCCCGCGCCGCACGCGGTGGCCTCGACCCACGTCAGCATGGACCCCCCGTTCCTCGCGGAAACCGACCCTCATCGGTTTCTACCCACTGACTCGCGAGGACGACACCGTAGCGTCACGGCGCACGGGAAAGTACGGAACTCACCGGATCCACACGCCCTTCGCGGAAGGGGAAGAAGTGGCCGGGCCAGCCACCGACGGCGTCGAACGCATCGCGAGCGCCGACGCCGTTTGGGTCTCCATGCGCGGCAGCTGCCTGACGAGCCCAGGTAGGCCGAGGACGCCACCGACGGCAGAGCCACAGAGCCAAGCTCGGGCTCCCAGTGCCGTCATTTCTCGCATTTCAGGGTCCCCGGCCCGCGGTGTCATCCCCGCGTCGTCCGGCGGCAGTTGGGCCGCGACCGCCCCGAACAACGCGCCGAAAAAAAGTCCCCGAATCCGTGAGGGGTTTCCGTCAATTCCTGCCCTAAGAACGCCTAACACAATGAGGTGGATCGGTCCTGGTGGCCGTGTCCGGTCCACGGGTTCGGAGTTGTCCGGGCCATGGGGGCTTCGCCGTGGATCGTGCCGGATGACCTGTGGGAGCGGATCGAGCCGCTCCTGCCGAAGAAGGAGCGGAGGTTCAGGTACCCAGGTCGCAAGCCGGTCCCTGACCGGCAGGTGCTGTGCGGAATCCCGTTCGTGCTGCACACCGGCATCCAGTGGGAACACCTACCCCAGGAGCTCGGCTTCGGGTCCGGCATGACGTGCTGGCGCCGGTTGCGGGACTGGAATGAGGCCGGGGCCTGACGACAGCTGCACGAGGTGCTGCTGGCCGAACTGAACGCCGCCGCCCGCCTCGACTGGTCGAGAGCGGTCGTCGACTCCAGCCACGTCAGAGCGTTAAAAGGGGGCTCCAGACAGGCCCCTCGCCAGTCGACCGGGGACGGGCCGGCTCCAAGCACCACCTGATCACCGACGGACATGACACCCCGCTCGCGGTCATCCTCACCGACGGCAACCGCAACGATGTCACCCAGCTCATGCCCCTGCTCGACGCCATCCCACCCGTCCGAGGCAGACCCGGACGGCCCCGTCGCAAGCCCGAATCGGTCTTCGCGGACCGCGGCTACGACCACGACGTCTACCGGGACCAGGTCCGGGCCCGCCGAATCCTCCCCGTCATCGCCCGACGCGGCACGCCCCACGGCAGCGGCCTGGGCACCTACCGCCAAGTGCTGTCCTTGACCTGACCGGCACTCGCCCCCATGCCGATCGGCCGACCCGGCAAACTGATCGCATGAACCGAGACGCCCTGCAATCCACACTGTCCCAGGACGGCAGCATCTCAGCGCGCGCAGCTCTGGCCGAGCTGGAGGCAGGCGCGGACTTCCAGGTCTTCCTGAACCAAACGGCTTCTGCACGACAGCTCTGGGACACCTGGTCCTGGCGGCACGAAGTCATGCTCGACACGGGCGTCACACCCCGGCCCGGACTTGCCGAGGCCATCGCCGGGCTCCAAGCCGCAGGAGCAGCCCGGGTCTACATGGCAACCGTCACCGGATCACAGAGACGTTTCACGATCTTCCTGTCGGAAGACCTCACTCAGTGCGTTGCCTGCTGGTGACACGACCTCATTGTGTTAGGCGTTCTCAGGCGGGCGGGAAGTTTGACCCGTCAGAGGCCGTTCAGGGTGCTGCTGTCACGGCAGCACCCTGAACGGCCCCACACCACCACAAGGTCCAGACAATCAACAGGTGAAAATTGAGAACCAGGCAGTTCGGATTCATCCTCGCACTTGCTGTCACCCTTCTCGCCGCGTTCATTGGCTACCAGCGCAACGGCGGTCACCCAAGCATTCCCTGGGCGCTCTCAGGAGCCGTCGCGGGAACGGTGATAGCCGTCGCGATTCGCCTGATTCGAGGCAAATGAAAGGAGCGCCGCAGAGTTACTCGGGTTGAACGCGTAGCCCTGGGCACGACCGGCCATGGCGCCGCATCGGCTTGCCCATAGCCAGGATCCTCTGATGCGCTCGGGGTGCTGCCATCACGGCAGCGCCCCCCTCTCTGTCAGCCTTGGGTGAGACGCCCCGCTTCGTAGCGGTTGGTCATGAGAGGGCACGACAGGAGAATCACCCCCTCATGACCAGCACCACCCTCGCCGAGTCCGATCCGGCTCCCCGGCCCAAGCGCCGTTCCTTCAGTCCCGAGTACAAGCTGCGGATCGTGGCCGAGTACGACGCCGCGCCCAAGAACGAGAAAGGCACGCGGTCCTGCGCCGCGAGCGCCTGTACCACTCGCACGTCAAGGAATGGCGGGCCGCGCGGGATGCTGGGGCCCTGGAGAAGCTGGTCGACAAGCGCGCCAGCCCGGCCCGGCCGAAGAAGTCCGACGCCGAGGTCGAGAACGAGAAGCTGCGCCGCCAGGTGGAACGGTCCGCCCCGGCGGGCGCTGCCGAGCGTCACAGCATCTGGGCGCGCGGGGGTTTCGGCACGGGACGGGTGAACAGGGCGCGTTCCGCCCGCCCGAGGCCGTCGAGGATCTTGTCCCGGAGCCGGGCCGACTGCTGTGTGGTGTGCTGGTCATCCATAGGGAGCAGGATCGGGCGGGTCCCTTGTGGACAGAGGACTCCGAGCGGCGGGGATCATGGGCATCGATCACAGGAGGAGCACGGGTGCGGCTGACGATCGACACCGAGACGGACACCTACGAGCAGGCGATAGCCGCCGTCCAAGCCGCGTACGGGCTGCGGCCGGCTGTCCCGGACGCCTGGCGGGACGCCCCGGCTGCGGATCCCCGTCCCGGCCCGCAGGACCTCGCCGACGACGCCCTCACCGGCGGCTGGACGGATCAGCTGCTGTTCCGCCTGATCGCCTCACTGGCGCCCGGGGCACGGGCGGTGCTGCGCCGGGTCACCGAGCTGGGCGGCACCGCCTCCTACGACGACGTCCAGCGGTACTTCGCCGAACATCCGTCGACGCCGATCCTGCCGTCGACGATCGGCGGCACGCTGACCAGTGTCAAAGCGGTCCAGCGCCGCGTCGGCCCGGACGGTGGCGCCCCGCTCCTCCAGCGGGACGAACGAGCCCGGCGCTACCAGATCGCCGACGGACTCGTGGCTGGCCTCCAGCGGGCCTTCGCGCTCGCGGACGTCCGTCCCGACCTGCTGCGAGGCGCGCCTGTTGCCAGAGAACCGTGATGGCCGCCATGTGCCGACCGAGCATTCGGTGTCGTACGGCGCAGTGCATCCGGGCGGTCAGTCCTTGCGTCTTTACTTTCCGACGGATGCGAGGGGGACGACGGCATGGTGGGCAGCGACCGACGGCGAGCGGCGACGGTACGACTGGCCGGGCGGCGGCCGGGACCTCGCCGGGTCCGGATCCGGGCGGCGCCCGGTAGGCCGACAGGAATTCGGCGGCGGTGGCGCCGCATCGACTGGGGCAGGGCCGGCACGATCACCGCGGTGGTTGCCGCTCTCGCGGGACTGCTCCTCACGGGCGTCTCCACGCTCTACGACGCGCTCGTCTCCCAAGGCGAACTGGAGCAGGCGCGCCAGGCAGCCGATCAGGAAACCCGCGCCCAGGCGTTGCGTGTGTCCTACTGGACGGAATTCCCGACTCCCTTCGTCAAGCGCATCCATGTCATCAACAGCTCGTCCGATCCGGTCTCGGAGGCCGATCTGCTCCTGTCGCCTGCTGACGCGGGGCCGGATCACGTACTCCAACTCCCAGTCCTGGCACCGTGCTCGGAAACGGTCGTCAAGGAAGAGGTATGGGCCAAACGTCCCGGCCAGGGCCCGCCGTACGCGCCGCGCGACCGGCCGCCCGGCGTCGTCCGCTGGATGGCATTTCGCGACCGGGACGGTCTTGTCTGGAAACGGGACCGCAAAGGGATCTCCCGACTGCCGGACGACTGGACGGTGCTGAGCGTAGGCGGCGCCGCCACCTTGGAGATCACGGGTGTTACCGAGGGCACACCCGGTGTGCTGCCAGTGAAGCAGGTCCCGTCCTGCGGAGACGGCTGACGTCCTCGTACCCCCCTCCATGTATCCCCCTCCATGCCGCTTAACAGCGCCCCGGACAGACCAGCCACCTGCCCGGATCTGGCCAACGGGCCCGCGCGGCCCAGCGATGGCCGGCACGTCGGGAGTCCGGCAGCACTCGACTTTCGTCGTTCTGGCAGGTTGGGAGTGATCAGGCCGCGGCGGTGGAGAGGCTGGCCATGGCCCATGCCTGGTGGACGGCGCGGATTTCCTGATCGGTGGGCCGGCCTGAGCGGGTGGGCAGAAATCGGGCGGCGATGATGACCCGGCGGAGCTTGGCGACCATGTCCGAGACGGACAGGTCGGTCCTGGTGGTGTACCAGGGGGCACGCTCGTGGCGGTCGGCGGCGTCGTTCGCCTGCTGGCCGTGCAGCGCGTACCGGACGACGGTGATCGTGTAGCAGTACACGCCGAACGGGACGGTGCGCTCGACCGCTCGGCGGGTGCGACTGTGGGCCTGGCCGGCCCCGAGCAGGTCGCGGGCCTCGGCGAAGGTGACCTCGATGGATCAGCGCCACGCGTACCGGGTGATCAGCGCCGGGGCCGGGGTGGTCAAGCCGGTGGTGACCAGCGCGAGGTCGTAGCCGCTGTCGGTGGCCTCGTCGCGCGGGAGGATCACGCGGACGGCGCGGGTATGGAAGGAGCCTTACCACAGGCAGGTGAGCTCGGCCAGGCGCACGGTCTCGGTGCGCTGGTAGCGGTGGACCCCGAAGGATGTGAAGGCGAGGGCAGCGGCCAGTTTCTTCGCGGTGCCCAGGCGGCCTCCCTTGAGCGCGAGGCGGCCGCGCTTGCCGGTGGGTGGCGGGGCGAGGCCGTAGAGCACCGCGGACGCGGGCAGGCGGGTGGTGAAGGTGCAGGTGGCGGGCAGGTCGCGCAGCGTCTTGCCGTGGTAGGCCGCGTCCGCGACGACGTGGATGTGCCGGCCCTGGTGGCAGGCGGCGAGAAGGCGGAGCACGGACGCGGCGAGGTCGACCTTGGACTGCTCCTGCTTTGGGCGCCACAGCCGGGCCATCACCGGCAGGCACACCGGCCGTGCGAGGCAGGGGAGTCGGACCATGATGCCGATCACGACGAAGCAGGTCCCGCGCCCGACCGGCTTGGGACCCTTGGCAGCGCCGTCGTGCTGCCAGGCCGCCCCGAACACCTTCTTCCCGCGCCGCTTGAACAGGGTGTCGTCCGCCGCGACGGTCAGCACCCCGCTCTCGGGCAGCAGGCGGCGCACGATCAGGTGGGACAGGGACACGCCCAGCAGGTCCGGGCTCCACCGGGCGCGGGAGAAGAACACGTGGGCGCGGTCATGAGACCAGACGCGCGTCAACTCCGCGCCGCTGAGCATCCCGGTCACCGTGCACCGCCCGGTCTGCGCGATCAGCCCCGTGACCAGCGAGGAGAAGGTGGTGAAGGTGGGAGCGGTGAAGCAGCCCCGCAGCAACTCCAACACGGCTAGTGCCGTGACCGGATAGGTTCACCGGCTGCCTCCTGATCGTCCCAAAGAGTCGCCGGGTAGGCTCCTTCGGTCCTTGGCCGAGAGGAGTTGCCGAGTGGCCCGGTTAAGTGGACCCGTTCTGCGTACCCAGAGGCTTGTGATGGAGCCGATCCGCCGCGAGGACAGCGACGATCTCTTCGCGGCTGTGGTCAGTCAGGACAGCGTCATGCGATGGCTGGCGACCGGCCGGGCGGACAGCCGATCCGCAGCCGAGGCCATGTGCGACGGCCACGTCGCCCACTGGACCAGACACGGCTACGGCGACTTCGCGGTCAGGGATGCCGCAACGCACACGTTTCTCGGCCGGGTGGGACTGCGCAATCGGGCCCAGCACGGAGTCGACCTCGGTTTCGCCCTGCACCCGCGGGCGCAGGGCCGCGGGATCGCCCGCGAAGCGGGCCGCGCGTGCCTCGACTTGGCACTTCGCCGTCTCTCGCTCCCTGTTGTTTTCGCGTTCGTCCTGCCCGGCAACATGGCCTCGATCGCGGTACTGCGCCGCCTGGGCGCGCAGGCGGACGGGACTGTCCGGTCCAGTGGCCTGCATTGTCTGCGCTACCGGTTTGACCCCGCCGCCATGGCCGCTGCGGAGCATGGGGTGGACGACGGTGGTGCGGACCTCCAACTGGTCCATGCGCCGGGCCCCGGTTCTCCGGATGACAGAGCCGCACTCCGCGACGACCTGCCGGATCCCTTCGGGGTGAATGGGCTCGGACTGATGTGGGCGGACAAGCAGCACACCCTCACCGCTGTCTCCGAAGGCCGACCGGTGGCATCCGCGGGATGGCTGCTGCGGGACATGGCCTTCGACGGATTGCCGCGCCGTGGCGCGGGGTTGGGCGGTGTGCTGGTGCATCCCGCTTATCGAGGCCGCGGCATCGCCCGGACGGTGATCAGCGTGGCGGTCGAACACGCACGAGCGGCCGGCGCCGAGACGATGATTCTGCTCTGCCGCCCGGACCTGGTCCCGCTCTACACGCAGCTGGGATGGAGCCGGCTCTCCGTGCCCGTCACCGTCCACCAGCCCGACGGCGCGCGGACCTCGCCACTGACCACCATGATCTACAACCTGGCCGGCCTGCCTCATCCAAGCATCAGTGTGGACCTGCGAGGCTTGCCCTTCTGATGTGCTGAGCAGGATTCACCGTGTGGTCAGGCTGTGTCGGCAAAGGGACGTCCGCCCCAGCGGATGCCCGCGCAGCGGGCCGAAGTGGGTCTCGATGAGGTTGGCCCAGGAGGCGTGGGTCGGAGTGAAGCACAGCTCGGCCCTGTTCTTCTTCGCCCACGGGCGGATGTCGGAGCCGGTGTGGGCGGAGAGGTCGTCCAGGATGATGTAGATCGGAGCGCCGTCGGGCCGGGCGGCGCGGATCGACTTCAGCGCGGCCCGGCTGGTGGTTGTGCCCTTGCGGCGCCGGTTGACGCCCCACAGGGTGTCGTCGCCGACGGAGTAGCGGCCGTGGAAGTAGGTGACGCCGTGGGTGCGGTGGTAGGTCGTCGGCAGACGGTTGGGCTCTCCCTGTTCGGCCCAGCAGGAGCCTTGGGCGGTCCGGATCCCGAGGGGCCCGAACTCGTCGAAGGCGAAGGTCCGGTCCGGGAAGCGTTCCAGCACCTGCTCGATCCGGTCGAGCTTGGCGTCGCGTTCGGGGTCGGGTGACTCCTTCCCGGTCTTGGTCCGCTGGAAGGTGATGCCGCGGCGCAGGAGCAGAGGCCGTAAGACTTCACGGCCGATGCGGATGACGCGTCCGTGGACGCGGCGCAGGCAGGCGGCGAGTTTGCGGATCGACCAGCGGGTGAAGGGCTGGCCGAGCTTGGTGGGACGGGTGGTGGCCGTCTGGATGACGAAGTCCTCGTCGTCATCGCCGAGCAGGCGGGGACGGCCTCCCGCCCATCGAGGGGCCGGGCAGGCCAGACCGATCTCGTTGAACCGGTGGATCACCTCCCGCACCGTGTCCTCGTCGGCCTGGACCAGCTGGGCGATCACCGGGACGCGGTTCCCGCCGGCGGACGCCAGCAGCATCATCGCCCGGCGATAGCGCACTGAGCTGGTGCTGCCCCGGCGCACGATCTGCCGCAGTCTCTGCCCTTCCTGGTCGGTCAGTCTGCGCACCCGCACAGGCTCGGCCACCAGGCCTCCAGCGGTCGGAACGGACGTCACCGCCCATCCAACCGCCAACCCGCCGAACGTATGCGGTCACAGCACTGGCAGCGAAGCGGGTACGGCCGGATCCGGCAGCATCGGTGGGTCCGTCCCCGGAGGAGACAGAAGCACCGCCGATGCTTCTCTGCTGTCTCCAGCCTGCGAGGCCGGATGACGTCACATCACCCGTCTGAACTAGTGCCGCGGCAGGCAACGTCTGCCCGTCAAGGAGCGGCGTCCGGTGCGTGCTCTCGGCGTGCCGGACGCAGTCCTCGTACTGGACCTACTTGGGCTTTCGGCCGGTGCGGCGAGTGGGGGTACCCCCTCTGGGGGAGCGTGCCGGGCGTCGCGACGGGGCGAACGTTGCCTGCCGCGGCACTAGCTCCGTCCGACCGGTCGGAGGTGGCTCTCGGCGAAGCTGCGCAGTTCGTCGCGGGTTCGTGCGGGGTCGGTCGCGGCTTCGGTGGCACGGCCTCTGGGGAGGTAGCGGACGCCGTCGATCTCGCAGATCAGCGGTCCCACGCCGGTGTTGCGCACCAGGGCCTCGCCCACCGGAGCGGGGCCGCCGACGGTGCGACGTCCGCTGCCGCGGGATCGGGAGATCGGCTGGAGGAACAGCGGCGTCGCCACATCCCCGCCCTCCGGTCGGAACAGGACCAGCACCATCTCGCCGGGATCCCGGCGCAGCCGGACGTAGCGCGTGGGCTGCCATGCGGCCTCCCCGGCACCTGAACGCGCGGCACGCAGTACCGGACCGCAGAGGGCGGAGCGGTCGGCGGCGAACCAGCCGATCCGGGCGAGGGACGCGATGCCGACCGTGCCGAGCACGAGGAAGCGCCAGTGCCCCAGGTGGAAGTGGTCGTCGAGGATCGCGGCGGCGGAGAGCAGCAG
This sequence comes from Streptomyces sp. NPDC086519, assembly GCF_040686075.1. Classification (NCBI taxonomy): domain Bacteria; kingdom Bacillati; phylum Actinomycetota; class Actinomycetes; order Kitasatosporales; family Streptomycetaceae; genus Streptomyces; species Streptomyces sp. NPDC086519. Next base: position 29,264 of record NZ_JBFBJL010000064.1, on the reverse strand, counting down.
GAAGTACCAGGCGCCGGTGCCGAGGACGGTGGCCAGCACCCAGATGCGCGGCGACACGGACGTGCGGCCGAAGCCGCGGCGCGGCGGGGTCACCCGGGGGCCCGGGCGATGGCGATCGCCGTGCCGGGCTGCGGCGGCGAGGCTCGCGTAGCTCAGGTTGTCATCGAGGGCGGGCCATCTGTCCTCGCCCGCCTCGTCGCCTGCGGCCGGCTGCGGGTGGATCGCCGGCGCTGCCCGGCGCGCCAGCCGGACACGTCGGGCGCAGGCCAGCGGGTTGACCATCAACGCACCGCCCAGGCCGAGCAGGCCGAGGCCGCCTCCGAGCACGGCGACCACACTCAGGACGGTTCGCGTGTTCACGGCCTCACCCAGGAAGGGCCAGGGCAGGGCGGTGATCCGGATGCGGTCGCCGGAGCGGACGTGTGTCGTGTCGCAGTCCACAGCCGCCCGCTGTGCGCCGCCGTCCCAGCCGACGGTGCAGCTGTCGTCGTCCCGGTGCACGCGGACGACCTCGGCGGCGATGTGCTTCCCGAGAAGCGCGACGTCCGCGGTGGCCAGGCCCACGAACAGGGACGCCGCGAGGGCGAGTACCGCCCATGGCGGTGCGGCCGGCAGAAGCAGCCGTCGGGCGGGCGCGGAAACCGGGCGGGTCTGTTCGCCCAGCCAGGCGCCGAGGGTCCGCGCATCGTGCGTGGCCAGGCCCAGCCGCAGCACCTGGCCTTCGGGTGTCCGGTAGCGCAGATTGACCTTCTCGAAGGGGGGCCGGCCGTTGGTGGAGACTGTCGCGTCCAGGGCCTCGCCACCGCGTGGCAGGGCGGTGACGTTCCCGGAACGGTCCAGAAAGACGGGCCCGTCGAGGCGTGGGTCGGCCAGCAGTCGGCCTTTGCGGCCGTCGAGTCGGCAGCGGAAGTGCACGGCCCGGCCCGCTGCCAGGCCGCGTCGCCTCCTTGCCGCCGCCCACCGGGCCAGCCCGGCTATGACCATGGGGATCACCACGAGCCCCACAAAGCTGGCGATCATCGGTTCCGTCGTCTCCTCCGCTGTGAGTGATCGGAGAAGCGTACGAGGGCCGCCAGGGGCCCTGGCCCGGGGGTGCCCTCTGGCCTGCCGGGATGACTCGGCACCGCAGTGGATGGACGAGCTGACCGAGCGCTGGAAGGCCGCCCGCCAGGACGGCGCACCGCCGCCCCCGCCCAGCCCGGCCCCGGCCCGGCTTCGCACAGGAGACGCTCGACTTCGGCCGACCCGACGACAGCGGGTCCGGACAGGATCACCCTGCCCGGACCCGCTGCTCGCTCCCGGCTGCTCGCCGGCTGAGACGGATACGCGGGCCCTCACACGAACTCGAGGTCGCCCAGCAAGACGTCCTCCAGCTCGCCCTCCCACTTGCCGTGCAGGAGGAACGGTCGGGCCTCCGTCCGCTCGTAGATGATCAGGCTCTCGGGCTGACCGACCAGCATGTAGCGGCCGTACTCGGCTGGCCTGCTGCCCGGCCCGTACCCGCGCAGCAACTCCTCCAGGCACTCGCGGTGCTGTGCGGCGAACGCCTCCAGGCGCTCCACATACCCGTCCCGCTCGTCCTCGCCCACAGCGCTGAGCGCCACGGTCAGGATCTCCTCCGACGCTTCGGAGATGAGGAAGTTGCCCGGGTCGGTCAAGGCCCACGTGTGTTGAGCGGCGCTGAAGATGAGCATGAAGGCGACGGGCTGGTTGTGGACGGGACAAAGTGAAACGACCCCGGCGGCCGTCAGGCCGCCGGGGTCGTCGTGAACGAGGTGTCGTTCTCGTCGTCACTCTGTCGCGTGGGTCTCGGTGATGGCGAGGCGGGTTGAGGACCCGTCCACGATGCTCTTCTCGTCGGCGAACGCGGCGAACGCGGCGATCAGGGAGGGCAGGGCGATGTTGTTGACTGATCGGGGCAGGCCGTGGCTGGTGAGGTGGATCAGGCCGACGGCGTCGTCGGAGAACAGGGGGTCGGATCGTCCGGCGATCGTCAGGTGGTGCTTGATGTAGCTGGCGGTTTCGTCCTTCGTCATGGTCGGCATCTGGTAGCTGATCGAGATCCGCTGGTCCAGGGCCGCCAGGACGCCGTGCTTCATCCGTTTGCGCTGAGTGGGCTGCCCGATCAGCAACACCGCGAACGGCGTCGTGGAGTCCATGTCGTAGTTGGTGAGCATGCGGATCGCGTCCAGCTCGTGGTGGTCCAGGAGGTGCGACTCGTCGATCACGACCGCGGGGGTGCGTCCGCGCTCGTCGACTTCGGCGGCGAGCGCGGCGGACGCCTGAGCTGCGAGAGCGGCGGACTGATACTGTCGTCGATGACCTCCCGATTGCCGGAGACGTGCCGGAGTTGGCCTGCGGAACGGGCCAGTGGACCCCGAGGCTCGCGGCGCGGGCGCAGTCGGTGACGGCTGTCGATGCGTCAGCCGAGGTGTTGGCCCTGGCTCGTGCGCGCACAGCATCCCCCACCGTCCAATTCCTCCAGGCCGACCTGTTCCGGTGGCAGCCGCCACGACGCTACGACACCGTGTTCTTCGCCTTCTGGCTCTCTCATGTCCCGCCGGCGAGGCTGTCCCACTTCTGGAACACTGTCGCCGCCGCGCTCGCGCCGGGCGGCAAAGCGATCTTCATTGACGACGGCCCCGCCGCAGCGGCATACGAGGAAGTCCTCGCGAACCAGCCATCCCCGGCGGCGTTGCGTCGGCTCGATGACGGCCGCCAGTAACGCATCGTGAAGGTATTCCACGACGCCGAGACCCTGACGGACGACCTCACAACGCTCGGGTGGTCGGTCCACATCCGGACCACGGCCGGGAACTTCATCGGCATTGCAGAACCGCCGACCACCCCCTGACCAAACCACGTAGGCGAACCACATCACCTGAGACCGCAGGCGAATCGGACCAGATCACCTGAGGCAGAGGCCAGATCGACAGAGACGGGACACCCTCGGGTCGCGCCGCGCTTCTCGTGTGTTCGTGTCCTGTGCCATCGAAATTTGATCTTTGCCGTCGAAGTTTGATGATCAGTAAGTTCGTGCCATCGAAGTTTGATCAGCACGAGATGCTGATGGTCAGGGGTGGCGGTGGGGCAGCTCGTGGATGCCTACGCACATCCGACCTCGGGGACGTTTGACCTGGGATTCTTGGCAGATGGCGTACAGGGTCAGCCTTCGCTGGCGGCCTGCTGGGGTGTCCGTTTCGAGCGGGCAGCGCCGGTGTGCCCGTTCCGCCGGCCCGCCCCGGCTGGCGACCCAGTTGTTCTCGCGGAAGGTGACCATTCCCGCCAGGAACGGCATTCCGATCCGCAGCCGGTCGGCAGCCGAAGGAGTCAGCCGCTCCTCGGGGCACAGCTGGGGGGGCGCCGCCCGGGGGCGCAGGAGCGCAGCGGATAGGCAGGCCGAGCTGCCGCTATCCCCGTTTTGATGGTTTGCCCTAGAAGGTGGCGAAGGGGCGCGATAGCGCCCCTAGCGTGAGTCGCGCCGTGGCCTGCGGCACGGTGCCTTTCGAGGCACCGGAGCAGCGACCGACAAGGAGCACTGATGGCGAACTTCCAGACCGGCGAGATTCCCCCCGGCTTCGCATTCACCGAGAGCGGCGGGCTCATCCACTACAAGTACGGCATCGTCCTGGCCGTCCCGGCAGCCAACCAGGCCGGCTGGTCGGGCGACATGTGGATCAGCTTCGCCTCCGCCTGGGCGGATGCACGGATCAAGGTGAACTGGCACGACGGCTCCAACTGGAGCGCCGCCGTGGACCTGGACGTCACGCAGGCAGGCGGCCGGGTCCACAACGGCGCGAAGCTCCCGACGAGTACGCAGAAGATCGCCATCGGCCGCGTCAAGAAGAGCGCGAGCGACACCGAGGACGACATCCCCGTCAGCTGGCTGCTCCAAGTCGCAGAGGCGTGACCCAGCTACCCCTCCTATATCCGCCGATGCCTGGTCCGGCCCAGCAGGCCGGACCAGGCATCGGCGTGGTGACCGTGGTCTTGCCGGCCGTGCTCTACCTGGCCGCCGCGGTCTGTGCCGGGCGCCCGCGGCGCCGTCACCGGCGGGCGTCACCTGGCGCGAGCAGGCTGGCCACCTCGGCGATGGCATCTGGGCATGATCAACCACCACCGAGATCCACTTCCGCTGTGGAAGTCCCTGAGGTAGGCGGTGCCGGGAGGACGTACAACCAACGGGCGGACCGGTGAGTCTCGTGAGGTGACAACCATGTCGCCGTAACTGGGGGGTTCATCTATGTTTTCCCGGCGTTCGCATGCTCGTTGGGCGGGGCCGCTCGCGGTGGCGCTGATGGCGGCGGGGCTGGGCGCGCTCGGCGCGCCGACGGCTTCCGCCACCAAGGACGCCACCTCGGTCCAGGACGACTTCAACGGCGACGGATACGCGGACCTGGCCGTCGGCGCCAACCATGCCATCGTCGGCGGCAAGAGCAAGGCGGGCTATGTGGCGGTGACGTACGGCGGTCCGCACGGGCTGTCGGCGTCCAACCGGTCCATCATCAGCCGCGCCACCGCCGGTGTCCCGGGAAGCCCCACGGCGAACCAGGCATTCGGTACGCAGCTGTCGCGGGGCGACCTCGACGGCGATGGCTACGGGGACCTCGTCATCGCTTCGGGCACGGCCGGCGACCCGGTCATCGTCTGGGGCGGACCGAGGGGCCTGACCGGCGGCACGTCCGTCCCCGACCACTGGAGCACGCAGACCGGCGACTTCGACGGCGACGGCCACACGGACCTCGCGCTCTTCGAATTCGGCGGGGGCGGCGGCGACGAGCCGGGCCACACCGACGTCACCGTCTGGAAGGGCCCGGTCAGCCGCGCCGGCCTCCCCACCGCCGTGACCCGGCTCGACGCCGGGCAACTGTGCTGCATCGAGGTCTCCGAGAAGGCCACGGGTGACGTCAACGGCGACGGCTACGACGACCTCCTGGTATCCGGATACGTCGGTGAAGGCAGCTACGGCACCCAGCTTTACGTCGGCTCCCCGAACGGCCTGGTGTACGACGACCGAGTCCGGGCTCCCGGCTGGGGTCTGGCCATCGCCATGGGTGATGTCAACGGCGACGGCTACGACGACATCGTCGTCGGGGTGAGTGACGACTCGCGGATCGACATCGCGTACGGCGCGGCCTCCGGTGTCGTGCCGCGAGAGCAGTGGACGAGCATCACCCAGAACACCGCCGGTGTCCCGGGCACCCTCGAGTACGAGGACGCCTTCGGCGCCTCCCTCGCGGTCGGGGACATCAACGGCGACGGCATCGACGACATCGCCGTCGGCGCCCCCGGCGAGGCCCTCGGCACCACCCATGACGCCGGCGTCGTCGACATCCTCCGCGGCAGCCGCTCCGGCGTCACGGGGGCCGGCGCCCAGGCCATCACCCAGAACACCGCCGGCGTCCCCGGCACGGCGGAACTCGGAGACGGCTTCGGAACCACCGTCCGCCTCCTCGACATCAATCGCAACGGCTACGCCGATCTGGTCGCCGCAGCGACCGGTGAGGACGGCGGCAACGGGGCCGTGTGGGCCTTGCGGGGGCGTCCGACGGGGATCGTGCCGGACGCCGCGTTCGTGTTCGGGGGGCGGACGCTGGGGGCGCCTTATGCGAAGGCGCAGTTTGGGTACGAGATCAAGTAGGGCCGTACGGCTTTCCGCAAGGCCTTCTACCTGCATCGACTGCGGCCGGGAGCTGATCGAAGAGGTCGCCAAGGCCGGGGTCATGCTCGACACCGCCGGACTCACCCCGTGAGCGGTCACGGTCGTGCCGGTGAGGTGGCGTCAGTGATGCATGTGCGCTGCCCGCAGGGCGTGCCGGAAGAGACGTACCGGCAGGTCCTCGAGCTGCTCGCGGACCTGTCCGCAGTCGTGCAGGCCCTGCCGCCGTCCGCAGTTCTGGTGGAGCTGAAGGGGGCACTGCGCTATCAGGGGGCCGGCGGGCGCCAGCTGGCGGAGGTGGCCCGGTTGCGGTCGGTGGCGCGACTGGGGGTGGACCTGCAAATTGGGGTCGGGAGCTCCAGTTGGACGGTCGCGGCGACGGCCTCGGCGCAGGCGCCGGCGTCGGGCGGCATCGTGACGGTGGCTCCCGATCACACCGTGCAGTGGCTGGGCACGCTGGAGGTGCAGGCGCTGCACGGGATCGGTCCCCAACATGCGGCGCTCCTGCGCCGTTACGGCATCGACACGGTGGCGCGGCTGGCCGCGCTGCCGACGGGGACGGTGCAGCAGATCCTGGGAGCACGTGCCGGGCGGATCGCCTCGGAGCGGGCCCGCGGCTGGGATCCCCGCCCCGTCATCCCCACCGCCCTGCCGGTGTCCGTGAGTGTCAGGGCCCGCTTCGGGCGGGACCTGCTGGACGGGGCGGAGGTACGGGCCCGGCTGCTGGAGCTGGTCGTACGGCTCGGCGTCACGCTGCGAGGCCGGGGCCAGGCCGCCCGGGCCGTCACGCTCACCCTGCACTTCGCCGGCGGCGCGCGGTGGGACAGATCTCCCCGTGTAGGGAGGGGAGCCCGCCCCAGTGCGTCCGTCAATGTTCTTGGTGTGACGATGGGGATGACCGCGGAGCGAGGGTTCGGCAGACGGGGTGGCTGGCGGGGCCATTGGTGAGCCCGCTCAGGAAGACCAGCGGCGCGGTGTCCGCCAAGGTCCAGGCGGCGGATGCGGCGGGCGAATCGGTCACGCAGACCACGTACGCCGCCTACGGTCTGACCGCAGGCTGACCCCTTGCGTCGATCGGCCCGCATGATGGCGGCCCCCCTCTTTTGGGGGCCTATCCCGACGTCGGGGTGGGCGCAACCACGCCAGCGCAGCGCAGATCACCGTGCGCGCAGGCGTGCCGCGACCGCGGGGACGATGATCGCGCCGGCGATCAGGTGCGCGGCGGCGAGGACGAGCTTGGTGGACGTCGCGGTGTCAGCCGCCGTGAGCGGCGCGGCGAGGGAGAGCGCGAGCAGCGGCAGCGCCGTGCGCAGGTACAGCCGCGCCGGGTTCTTCGCGAACCGGGCGATCAGCACGACGGCGAACGTGAACCAGAACGTGACGACCATCGTCCCCATCGCGAACATGCCGACGGTGATCGTCGTTGCGTGCTGCGAACCCAGACCGGCGGCCCTCATTGGCACACCGGCGGCCCGGGCGGCCAGGCCCCACAGTTCGACGACGACGCTGGCCGCGAGCGCCGCCAGATAGCACACCTGCCAGACCGGGCGGCGCGCCAAGAAGGTGGCGGGCGGCGTCGCGGATGTGCGCGGGGCAGAGGTGACGGACATGGTGTTCCTCCCAGAGAAGACTCGAATCCTGCGCCTGCACAGAGGCGTCGAATGAGCCGGGCGGAATTCGACACCAGCCGCCGGTGGGTCCGGGAGAAAGTTCCTTGCGGGTCGCACCGCCGTGGTTGCTTCAGCCGGCGGGCCCGGGGGCACTCACTGGGAGCGGTTGGTTGCGTGCTCGGGAGTGTGTTGCCGGGTTCGTGTGCGAGGTGAGGCACGGGGCGCTCGGAGAGCGCGAAGGCGCACGCCCGGTGGACCGGAAGGCTCACAGTGTGACGCGCGTTACTCCACGTGGTCGGATGGTCATCTTCCGTATCTGATCGGCCATGTCTGCTCAGCTCCGGACGCCAGCCTGTCGGCCCTGTAACAAATCTGACGGACCGAAAGTTGAGCAGCGGCTCCCGGGGCGCCGGCGAGGCGCGGTGCGAGTGCCGGTACGGAGGCGGCGGCAGGCGGCATTATGGATCAGTCGACATTCGGAAATATGGTCGCCCGTGCGGCGGACCGGTCGCAGGGGCGATGGGTGGGCGGCCGGGGCTCCCGTCGGGGGCTGTACGCCGCTCTCTGCCAAGGCGTGGGCAGGACGCAGGCCGCCGGGGTCCGTGGCTGCTGAGGGGCGCAGCTGGGTGCGGGGCCGCTTCCGTCCAGCGTGTAGGGGGCTGGACGGAAGCGGTGCGGTTCCCCCTTCGATCGTTCTTCAGCACAAGGGGGGCCGCGCGGCCTTCCGGACGGGAAGGTGTGACGCCGGGGCAGGCGCCCGTCTTCCATGGTGCGCCATCCCGGCGGTACCGCAACGACGGGTACGGTTTCGCCCTCAAAAGCGTTCAGTGGGACATGATTTGGCCCTGTATGCGGCCGTGATGAAGTAACGGGCCGTCCGGGCTGTGTGAGGGCCGGGGTGCCATTGTTCCGTAATCATATGATCGCATTGAGTGTCTGGTGTCGGTCGCACCATGCTGTCCTCTAGTTCCTCCGCGGCGCGTCAGCACCGCTGCGGAGGGGCGTTTCTTTCCGGATCCCTCGTTCCCCTTCAGGGAAGGTGCGAATGAACAGCAGGCAGGTGATGACCGTGGCCGTCCTGGCCGTGGTCCTCGCGTGGAGCGCGGTGCTGGTCGCGCTCGGGCAACTGGCGGCAGTAGCCGCGCTGCTGCCCTCACTCGGACTTCTTATCCAGCAGATCGTCACCGCCCTGGGCAGTTCTGCCCGTCCGGGTGCCCGCCCCGACGGACCGGCTGCGGCCGGGAGCGAGGAGCCGTCGCGGTGAAGGAACCCGAAGAGCCCGGGACGCCGGAGCAGGACGACAGCGACCCTCCCGGTGCAGAGCCGCCTTCTCGTCGCGGGCGCCCGCCGGAGCCGATCGGCGACGGTGTCGGGGCGGCCCACCGGACATGGCTGGAACCCGTCCGCTCCCGGCTGGTCGCCAGCGGACTGACCCTGGACGAACTGGTCGGCCTGTCCGGGTACTCCAAGACCCGCCTGTCGGAACTCCTGCGCGGCAAGGGCTACTACCCCGGCTGGGAGATCACCTACAGCGTCGTCAAGGCGCTTGACTTACCGCCGTGGCCGCTGCGCCGGCTGTGGACGGCGGCCGCCCGGGAAGCGGCCAAGAACCAGGGCTGGATCGAGAACCGCATACAGGCGGTGCAGCCGCTGGGCCCGGAGCAGCCGCCGGTGGCACACCTGGCATTCACACAGGCCCTGCGCGACCCCTACAACGCCTATGCGCGGGCCTTCCTGCAGGCCGACGGACGTGCCCAGCGGGCCGTACGGGAGACCTTCGACATCCTGTGGCTGACCTGGGACGAAGCACTGGCCAGCGCAGACGTGCAGCGGCACGCCTGGCAGATGCTGCGCTCACGGGTCATGGCACGCGCCCTGCAGCGCGACGGCCACCCCGACCTCAGACAGGCCGCCTTCTACACCGTCGCACAGGCCGGTATCGCCGACATCGCCGCACGCAAGGCCCACATCGACACGATGGCCGACTTCTTCGACGCCGTCGCCCGGCTGCCCCAGGACCAGATGGACGTCATCGTCCTGAGCCACCTGTGCGGGATCCAACCCGCCGCGGTACCCGGGATCGTCGGCCTGAGCCCGGCCATGACCCACACCCTGGACCACCACGCCCGAGGGGCCCTCAACGACCTCTACCTCCGCACCGACACCCGGGAGTGACCACCCCATGAGCATCATCGACGACCTCCTCAGGCAGTCCCGGCTGCTGCCTGATCCCCAGGTCCCCGCTGACGTCATCCCCTACGACGACATCGCCTACCCCGCCTTCACCGACGACGGCCGGCTGCTGTGGGACGGCGACGGAGGCGACGTCGCCGACGACGTCGCCGCCCAGAGCCTGGCCGCCCTGTGCGAAGCGGTCCTCGCCCACTGCACCCCCGACCAACTCGCCGACTTCCTCACCGACCAGCTGCCCCAGCCGCGCGCCGCCTGGCTCCTGGGCTGCGCCCTGCAACTCGCCGGCGCCGACGACGGCGCCCGCTTCTGGTGGCAGTACGCCGCCGGCGCCGGCGACGAGGCCCCCTCCTACTGCCTCTACCTCCTGCACCTGGCCCGCGGCGACATCCACGCCGCCGCACTGTGGCAGGCCCAGGCCGGCGCCCATTCCCCCGACGCGGACCTGGACCTGGACCTGGACCTGGACCTGGACCTGGACGCACCGTCGTACCGGATGATGACCGCCGACACCAGCATGTCCACCGTCCTGCGCATCCTCAGCCGGCTCACCCGCACCCGCCCCCGCCACCCCACCCCGACCGCGAGCGCGGTCATCGACTTCGTCGCCACCGCCGTAGCCATCGGCTACGACATCCATCCCGACCTCGAAATCCCCGTCCCCGGACCCCACTTCGCCGAACACCTCGAAATCATCATCGCCGTCACCTCCCCTGCCCCGGCCCGCACGCAGACCGCGTGCATCCCCGCCCCACGCCGTGCCCTTCCCGGCACCCCGGCCAGAGGACCGGAACTGCCCAACCGGCCCGCCCCGGAACACAGCGTCCCGCCTCCGCCGACCGCCGCCGGGGAACCCGAGCGGCTCCTGGTCGAAGTGACCGCCGCCGGCCACGAACCCGAAAGCGCGTCCACGTTCTTCAAACAAGCCGTCGCCGTGTGCGGCAGGACCGCCACCGCAGCCCGGACACCCGCCGACCCCGACACCCACGCCACCCGCAGCTACTACCTGGACCGCTACCGCCCCCGCCCGCACCGCACCCGTACCTCGCCGTTCTCACCCGTCCCTTCGGGATTCGGCACCCGGCCGCCAGCCGGCGCCGGAACGCCCCGCCCCTCGGGCCACAACTGATCCTGAGCCGCTCGCCGAACTCCGGTCGGCTGCTGTTGCGTTGGTGGTCCAAGGAAGGACGCCCCGCTTCCTGCGGGGAGAAACGCAGGTGCACGGACTGCCCGGCGCTCGATCACACGGCCCGTCCCCACACTGCGGACGGGCCGTGTGCGTTGTGGCCGGGGCCCGAGGAACCGGACCGTGCGATAGGGGGTCAGCTGAAGAAGATCTCGAGCAGGGGTGACGCCCCGGGTGGCGGCCCGCCGTCCGGTAGCAGTTCCTACTCCTGCGAGGCCGTGTGGTCCCGGATCGCCGCGGCGACCTCCGGCAGCGCGTAGGCGATGGCCGCCAGGCCCTCCCCCGGCAGCAGCGGTCCGCTCCTCTGGGTCCGTTCTGGTCTTCGCTCCTTTTGCGCCGTCGCGGTCACCGCGCGGGCTCCGCGACCCGAACTTCCGCGCCACCGCTCAACAGGTCCTGGACCTGTACGCGCGCATCTTCGATGGCACCCCGCTCGAAAGAGGATGAATACGTCATCTCCGCGGACGAGAAGACCTCCATCCAGGCCCGCTGCCACCCCGCCCTCGCCCCGGCCAGGCCCGCACGATGCGGGGTGAACCACACCTACGGGCGCGGCGGCGCGCTGACCTACCTGGCCGCCTACGACGTCCACCGCCCAGGTCGGGGACCGGCTCCGGGCATTCGAAGACCGCTGCAACGCCACAGCACAGCCGTTCCGGTGGAAGTTCACAACCTCCGACCTGGACGATCTGCTGGCCGGACTCGACCGGCACACCGCCGATCACCAGGAAGAATCCTCCGCCGCACCGGCAGCTTGATCAACCCCCGAAGGACTTACGACGCCGACCACTAAAAGCCGCCGTCTCGCCCGACGTGCTTCTGGGGGCCGGGAAGCTCAGGGCGGTGGGCTGCCGTCGCGTGAACCGACCCGACGGCGACGCCATCAGCCAGCCCCGCTCGGTCAGCCGCCTCGCTTTGGACCGCACCCCTTCGATCTTCGCGGGCACCAGCTTCAACTGAAGCCCGGCGGCCAGCTGCTTCGCCGAGATCCCCTCGCCGTCACCCGCACCGTATTCCACCAGCTCGACGATCCACCGGTAGTCCACCGCAAGCGCGTCCGCCGTCGCCGCCTCATGCCAGCGCGGCACGATGGACCCCACAACCGGAGCCGGGGCCTTCGCCGTCACGGCCGACGCCTCCCGCACATCGGGGGCGGGCGCCTGCGTCTGTTCGCCCCCAGCAGCCAGGGCCTCGGCGAGCTCCGTCCGGGCGATCACCCGCCGCTCCAACGCCACCTCTGCGTCGGCGAGTTCAGCCTGATCCGCTCCAACTCCGCGCGAAGCTCCTCCGCCCGCACCCGGGCAGCCGCCTCCCGCTCCTCCAGCAACCCCATCACCGATGGCATCGGTCATCTCCGCATCACCGAGAGCGAACTGATCGCCCGAGCTCTCCCGCAGTAACGTGGAAACTATGCCTGAACAGCGAAAACTCATTGGTCACATCCGGAAGGACAACGGCTTCTGAAGCTCGGCCAGGTATGTGCTTGCGGGTTTGTCCCGGAGGGAAGCGGCCGAGGGGCCGGGCCGGTCGGGTTCATGGCGTGGGTCGCTGTTCGAGGGCGGCGACGAGGTGGCCGAGGTCGCGGCGGTGGGAGTTGGCATGCCAGACAGCCCAGGTGCGCCGTACGAGGGGGTGGCCGATGAGGGGTGACCAGGTGACGGTGTCCGGTAGGGGTTGGGACCAGTGGGGCGGTGCCAGTGTGAAGGCATCTCCGGTGCCGACGGCGGCGAGTTTGACCTCGGCGATCAGTTGCTGTCCCTCAGGGGGGTCGCCGCCGATGTCGATGCCGTGGCTGCGCAGGGTCGCGGTGAGCGCGTCGTACCAGGCGGGGCTGCCGGAGCGGGGGAAGCCGATCCAGTCCAGGCCTGCCAGTGCGTCCAGCCGGATCCCGCCGGGCTCGCCGAGGCGGGCGGCGAGTTCCGTGGCGAGCAGCGCTCCGAGGCGTTCCTCGACGACCAGCATGGCGTCCAGATCCGGCCCGGTGGGGCGTTCGCGCAGCAGGCCTAGCTCAAGGGTGCCGCTGCGAAGGGCCGTGAGCTGGGCGGCGGTGGACAGGTGCAGGGCCTGCACACGGGTGGCCGGGAACGCCTCGCGCAACGTGGCCAGGGCGCGGGAGAGCAGTTCGGTAGGGAGTTCCAGGGGGATGCCGATGCGCAGCAGGCCGCCGCCGGACGCGGTGTGGGCGGCCATCGCGGCCACCGCGCTCTCGTGCCGGGCCAGCACCCCGCGTGCCTCGGCCAGCAGGGTGAGTCCGGCGTCGGTGGGCCGGACTCCCGTGCTGCTGCGCACCAGGAGCTGCACCCCGAACTCCCGCTCCAGACCACTCACCGTGTGTGACAGGGCGGGCTGGCTGATGTGGAGCCTGCGTGCCGCGGCGGACAGCCCGCCCTCCTCGACGACCGCGACGAACGCACGCATTTCCCGAAGGTCCATACGCGCATCGCATCACGACCGTGGTGACCTGCGCCATTGCCGGTGGGTGCCCGGCGATAGATATGCCTTATGGCGGCTGTCGAAGGGCCGTATGGCGTGGGACTGCCGGTCACGCCGCGGATGGGGTTTGGTGAAGGGACGTCCGCAGCCCCCTTGATCACCGATCCGAGGAGCTTCCGCATGCCCGCCGACTCCGCCACCACTCCCACTCCGACCTCCACTTCCGTGTCCCTCGCCCCCTGGCTGGAGGCGCTCCACACGAGTTCCAGCAGGCTGACCGCGCTGGTCGGCGGCCTGTCGGAGGCGGAGCTGTCCCGGCCGTCCTTCGCGGATGGCTGGAGCATCGCCCAGGTGCTGTCCCACCTGGGCAGCGCCGCAGAGATCAGCGCCGGCCTGCTGCAGCGAGGCCTGGCCGGCGACACCACCGGGCCCCGGCGGGAGGAGGTGGCGCCGGTGTGGGAACGCTGGGACGCGCTGTCGGCCCCGGCCCAGCGGGAAGCGTGGACGGCGGCCGACGCCCACCACCTCTCCCTGCTGGACTCGCTCGATGAGCAGGCAAGCGCCGAGGTGCGCGTGCCGTACTTCGCCGGGCTGCTCGGCGTACCCGAGTATGCCGGGTACCGGCTGTCGGAGCAGTCGGTGCACGCCTGGGACATCGAGGTCGCCCTGGACCCGGCCGCCACGGTCCCGCCCGCCGAAGTACGCCTGCTGTGGGAGCGGCTGGATGCCGTGGCAACCCGGTTCCGCGACGCCGAGACCCTGCAGCGTCTGGGCCCGCGGCAACTGTCCGTCCGTCTGACCGACGCGGACCGCACGCTGCTGCTGGACCTGGACAGCGAGCTGCACCTGTACCCCTGCGAGCCGGCCGAGCCCGCCGGTACGCTCGCCGGCCCGGCGGAGGCCGTCCTGCGTCTGTTCTACGGCCGCCTCCGCCAGGGGGAGGGGGTGACCGCAACCGGCCAGGTAACCCTGGCGGACCTGCGGGCTTTGTTCCCCGGCTTCTGACCCCGCCCGTGTTGTCGCCAGAACTGCGCGCAATGGCCGCTATTGCTGCTTGCGATGGCCGCAGTGCAAGAAAGCGACGGGACGTCGGCGTTATCCCTCTCAGACCAACAAGCCCACGCATCACGAACCACACACGGCAAGGAATGAACTGATCATGTCGACCACCAATCCGGCTTACTTCACCGCCTTCGAGAACATCGCCATGAGCCGCACTGAGTCGGGTGTGCTCACCGTCCGCTTCCACACCGGCGACGGACCGGCCACGTTCACCGGCCGGCTGCACACCGACTTCCCCCGGGCCCTGCACGAGATCGGCGAGGACCGCGACAACAAGGTGCTGATCCTGACCGGCACCGGCGATCGCTTCATGACCGACATCGACGGCGCCAGCCTCGGGGACATCACCAAGCCCGTCCAGTGGGACCGCACGCTCGGCGAGGGGCGCCGCGTCATGCAGCGCCTGGCCGACCTGGAGATGCCGATCGTCGCCGCCGTCAACGGCCCGGCGAGCGTGCACAGCGAGTACGTCCTGCTGGCGGACATCGTGGTGGCCGCCGACACCACCGTGTTCTCCGACTTCCCCCACCTGACGTTCGGGATCGTGCCCGGCGACGGCATCCACATCGTCTGGGAGGAGGCCATCGGCCTCAACCGGGCCCGCTACCTCACCCTCACCCACGGATCGTTCACCGCCGAGGAGGCCGAACGCTGGGGCGCGGTCGCCGAGGTCCACCCCCTGGACAAGGTCCTGTCGCGCGCCGAGGAGCACGCCGAGAACCTGGCCGCCAGGCCCCAGCTGCTCACCCGCTACCTCGCAGTGACACTGCGGCAGCGCGTCAGCCGTCGGATGGCCGAAGGCCTCCAGGTCGGCATGGCCCTGGAGGGGCTGACCGCAGCCGACCTCGCCTACCAGAGCTGACCCCTGCCACGCCGGGCCCCCGTCGCCATACCCCCATGGCGACGGGGGCCCGGGCGGCCGCACACCACCCGCCCGTCCCCTCACCCACTCATCCCATTTCGGAGGCGACTCATGCTCCCCAGACGGGTGCTGATCACAGGAGCGTCCAAAGGCATCGGATTCGCCGTCGCCGAACGGCTGTCGGCATCCGGCCACCGGCCCGTCGGCGTCGCCAGATCCGAACCCGCGCACTTCCCCGGCGAGTTCTACGCGGGGGACCTGTCTGATCGCGACGTAACCCACCGCAGTATCCGGGACATCCTGAGCCGGGGCCCCGTCGACGCCGTGGTCAACAATGTCGGACTCGTCCGCCCGGCCCCGCTGGCCGGTGTCGGCCTGGACGACCTCGCCGCCGTCTACGACCTCAACGTGCGCGTCGCCGTACAGCTCACCCAGGCCGTCCTGCCCGGAATGAAGGAGAGGGGCTGGGGCCGGATCGTCAACCTCAGCAGCCTGGTCACCGTCGGCCTGCCCGAGCGCACCGCCTACGGCGCTGCCAAAGCGGCACTCGACTTCTGCACCCGCGCCTGGGCGGGGGAACTCGCCGCCACCGGCATCACAGTAAACTCGGTCGCCCCCGGCCCCACGGAGACCGAACTCTTCCGCGAGAACAACCCGCCCGGTTCCCCCGGCGAGGCCCGCTACCTGGCCGGGATCCCCATCGGCCGCCTGGCCCATCCCAGCGAACTGGCTGCCGCGATCACCTTCCTCCTCTCCGAGGATGCCTCCTTCATCACCGGCCAGACTCTCCGGGTGGACGGCGGAGCGAGCACGGGATCGTCAGTGGCCGACTGAGCAGACCCCAGGCGTCTCAGAGCCGCCGGGCGGCCGTGGTCCCCGCCGCGATCTGGCGGCCGTGCCAAGGCCGCATCGGTGTCTTGTGCACACCGCTCGTTCCTTCGGAAGACTCGCGTCCGGCTGCTGCGCCGCCCCTGCGGCAGGGTGGGTGGGTCTGCCGAATCTCCTGTGCGTACCGTGAAGTGGATGAGAGACGTCATGTCCGAAGCCCCGTCCGATGCGGAACTGGTGCGCGCCGTGCAAGGCGGCGAGGTGGCCGCGGTGGGTGTGCTGATCGAACGGCACCGGGCAGCCATGCACGCGGTCGCACTGAGTGTGCTCGGATACGGGCCGGAGGCGGAGGACGCCGTACAGGATGCGTCGCTGATCGCTCTGCGGCGCATCGGCGATGTGCGGAAGGCGGAGTCTGTCGGAGCGTGGCTACGCATGATCGTGCGCAACGTCTGCCGTGCCCGGCTGCGCTCGGCGGTTTCCACGACACCGCTCCCGGAGCTTGGCGCGGCGGAGGGCCCCGAGGAGATCATCGACCGGCACGCGATGCGGGACTGGCTGTGGCGGGCGATCGACGAACTGTCCCCGCTCCTGCGGATGACGGTGATGCTGCGGTACTTCAGCCCGCGCACCCCCTCCTACGAACACTTGGCCGCCCTGTGCGGGGTGCCGGTGGGCACGGTGCGCAGCAGGCTCAGCGAGGCCGTGGCCAAATTGGCCGGGGCGATGGCGGCAACCGCGGACCTGGTGCACGAGGACACTGCAACGTTGTGCCGGGCGAGTGCCAAGGAGGCAGTGGAGACGCTGGCCGCGGCCGGTCAGGGGCGGTTCGCGGAGCTGACAGCCGAGCGGTGGACACCGGATGCCGGCTTCTACGTGGGACGGCATCGGGCGGGAGACCGGAACTTCCTCGTCCGCGGCATGGCCGACGACCTGGAAGCGGGTGTGCGCCAGCGTTTCCGCAGTGCCGTCGCCGGCCGGGACATGGCCATCTGGGAGATGGATCTGGTGAACCCGCCGGACAGGCCGGCCCACTGTCCGCCGGCCGTCGCTTGGGTCATGTCCATGAGACACGGCCGGATGCACCAACTGCGGCTCTTTCACGCCCCGTCG
The DNA here is from genome assembly GCF_040686075.1 of Streptomyces sp. NPDC086519. Lineage (NCBI taxonomy): Bacteria > Bacillati > Actinomycetota > Actinomycetes > Kitasatosporales > Streptomycetaceae > Streptomyces > Streptomyces sp. NPDC086519. The sequence continues at coordinate 12,321 of NZ_JBFBJL010000064.1, read as the reverse complement.
GCTGAGTAGCGGCACTTTCCGCTCCCGACGGCTCGGCGCATCGTTGTGATGCGGATCACGGCCGTACGGTCGAACTTCTCCGCAGTCGCCGCATCTTGTGGGTGTTCGAAGCACACTCACGCGGAGAAGACGATGCAGAACGAAACGACGCGCCTGTTGTCCCCCGGCCCCCACGAAGTCGTGGTGGACGGCCTGATCCAGCGCTACCACGTCTACGGTTCGGGCGGCCCGGTCTGCCTGGCAGTACCCGGCGGCCCGGGCGTGACCTGGGAGTCTTTGTGTATGCCGGGCGTGGAGGAGTTTCTGACCATGGTGTACGTCGAGCCGCTGGGCACCGGCGACTCACAGCGCCTCCCGTCGCACCCCCACGGCTACACCCGCGAGCGCTACAGCCGAAGCCTGATCGGCCTGCTCAACCGGCTGTCCCTGCCTCGCGTGTTCCTCCTGGGGCACTCGCACGGCGGTTTCGTCGCCCAGTACGTCGCACTGCACCACCCGGACCGGCTGCGCGGTCTGGTGCTGTACGAGAGCGCTCCTGTCACCGGCCCGGAGCACATGGCCGAGGCCGCCGCCAACGTCGAGGCATTTGTCCGCCGAAACGAGGGCCGGCCGGAACTCGCCACTGTCCTCGGCGGCCTTCAGGCATCCGGGAGGGCAACCGACGACGAGAGCGTCACCGCAGCACTGCGTGACCTCCTGCCCGCGTTCTTCGCGCACTACTGGCAGCGCGAGGAGGACTTCGGTGAGCTGCGTGCCACAGTCACCTGCACCTACATCTCCTCCGCCGACGAGAACCTGCAGCCCGACATTGTCGACGACCGGAAGGTCCTCGCGGAGCTCACGGTGCCCACCCTGGTCGTGGTCGGCCGGTACGACGTCCCCTGCGGACCGCGGTGGGCGCAGGAACTGCATGCCCTGATCCCCGACTCCCGGCTGGCCGTGCTTGAGGACAGCGGGCACTTTGGCCACCTGGAAGAACCCGAGACCTTCGCGGCCGCCGTGCGCGCCTTCGTCCACTCCACACCCGTGTAGGCCCGAGCCGGCCCCGGCCCTGCCGCATCCGGTGCCTTCGTCCCTGCCGTCGTACACGGGCGCGCCGCTTATGGCGGCCGTCAGCAACGCCGATGGCCGCCACCACGGACAACACCGAGCCCATCGCCTGGCTGATCAGTGAGCGAGAACTGAGGGAACTTGAAGACGCGCTCGCGATTGCGGAATGCGAGCGTCGGAAGGCCTGCTCCACATCCTGCATGCCGCACGGCGAAGCGGTCGCGAAGAGACCGGCCGACGACGGGGCTCGGGCGGGTGAAGTTTCTGAAGCATCTCCATGAATCGTGCAGACCTTCCGATATTCCTGAAGCACCTGCACTCCTGGTGAACTGGAGCGGTCATGACGCTGGCGACCGTGCGGAATCTGGCCTCGCTGAGAACGGACTGCCCGGTAGAGGACTGCACTCCCTGGGAAGACCTGCGCGAAATGCACCTCGCCCGCCCTACCGCGCAACGCCCGGCCGTCGCCTGATGCCCCCCGGACACGGGTCCCGTCGCGCCCGGGTCGCCTTCTCCGACTCCGCCACCGAGCAGCTAGAGACATCACCAGCGAGGCGGACATCCACGCCTTGGACCGCGTCCTGTTCGTCATCTCCGTCGGCGAACCGATCCCCGGCGACACCGACGGTCCCCAGCTGCGCCAGTGCACCGACGACGTCGAAGCCGTCCGCGTCCTGTACTTCGTCACCGCCCTGCGCACCGTGGTCGTCGCCTACGTCGAAGTCTGACCTGCCCTTGACTGCCGCTTGCTAGGAGCGTGTCCTGGTATCGGGCAATCAGCTGGTGATTGTGACGGTGAGATCAGTGGTGGTTGCTCGCTGCGTGCCTGCCGGTGCGGGTGGCCTGGTCCTGTCGGCTTGGAGATCGGTCTGAAGGGGAAGATCTTGCGGAGGTTGTGGCAGGCGGCCAGCAGTCGCCACTCGCCACGGGCTCCGTCCTCGCCGCGCAGGAGGAGCTGGCGACCGTTCTGGCAGGTCATGATCTGGCCGAAGACGGGTTCGACGATGGCTTTGCGGCGGCTGTAGGCGGCCTTGCCGGGCTTGGTCCGCAGTTTGCGGGCCATGCGCTCCTTGAGGGTGGCGCTGGCGGGGATGCGTCCGCGGGGTGCGGGCGGGACCTTCTCGTCGTGGCCGAGTCGCCCGGTGGCCATGAACGTGTCGGTGCCGCAGACGAGTTGGCGCTCTTGGGCGGCTTCCAGGTTGGTTTCGGAGCAGTAGCCGGCGTCGACGAGGGCCTGCTTGGGGTGCACGCCGGTGTTCTGCGCGGACTGGTCGAGCATGCTGGTGTAGTTCAGCGCGTCCGAGGCGTTGGCGGTGATGTCGGCGGCCGTGATGACGTGGTGCTTTTCATCGACGACGGCCTGGGCGTTGTAGGCCTGGATGTAGGCGCCGTCGCTGTTCTTCATGATCCGCGAGTCGGGGTCGGTGAAGTTGGCTTGGGCCTTGGGCCGGGCCTTGGCCTTGTCTGCTCGCCCGCGTCGGTGAAGGCCCGCTCGTCGCTGGTCCCAGCGCGCTCCTGACGGCGGCGTTCCTTGTCCTCGGCGTGAGCGCGGGCCTTGTCGGCGGCCTCGGCCTCGATCTGCGCGCGGGCGGCCTGCAGCCTGGCCAGGCGCTTCTCACGCCGGTCCAGCTCGGCGGGCAGGTCGGCCTCTTTGCCGTCCACGCCGAACCGGGCGTCTTCGGCGGCATCGACTGCTTCGGCGTCGTCCAGCAGGGACCGGGCCGTGACCTCCAGGGCAGCGATCTCGGCTTCGATCCGCTCTTCCTTGCCGATCAGGCGGCCGTAACTCATCGCCTTGTGCTTGGAGGCGCTGGCCTCCAGCTTGGTGCCGTCCAGCGCGACGCGGCCCATCTTGACCATGTCCAGCTTCCGCGCCAGGTGCAGCGACTGCAGGAACAGGCCAGCGAGCGCGTCCAGGTGGCGGCGGCGGAACCGGGCGATCGAGCGGAAGTCCGGCGCCTGGTCGGAGGCCAGGAACCGGAACGCGACGTCATCGACACACTTACGCGTGATTGCCCGCGAGGAGCGCACCCCGGTGGTGTAGCCGTAGATCAGCAGCCGCAACATCAGCCGCGGGTCGTAGGGCAGGTAGCCGCGTTTTTCGGTGTAGTCGGCCAGGATCGGCGACAGGTCGAGCACCTCGTCGACCAGGTCGGCGACGAACCGGGCGAGGTGGTCCTCGGGCAGCCAGTCGTCCAGTGATGGCGGCAGCAGAAGGACCTGGTGCGGGTCGAACGTCCGGAACGTCTTGTCCACCGCCGCCGGACGACCCTGCGGCTGCTTCTTCTCACCCGGCTCAATCTCGAACAGCCCATCCCGATCACGCATACTGTGATCATCTCGCACGAATGATCACGGAGCTTAAGCGGGTTGCCGGTTACTGGCGGGCGGAGGAGGTGCGCGTGAAAGGCCGCCACCTCGTGGCAGAACGTGACGCTCGAATACGGTGAGTGTGCCTACACTCCGTGATCTGGCCCTGGCCCCCTACCGGGATCGTCGCTGTTTATGTTGGCCGCTGGCAGCCGGTCCGGCGGGGGCGGTTGGTGTGGCATGAGGTCGGCGACGGCCGTGCGGATGGTGCCGCGGCTGACGCCGTGTTCGCGGAGTCCGTGAGCGCCAACACCGGATGGCCCGCCGGCCAGTTCAGCGAGGTGGAGGCGTACCTGAACAACTGACCCGGTGTTTCCGGCGTCCACCCGGCGCGTGAGGATCCAGTTGCGAAGAGTTCACCGCGGTCCCGGGCGGGTCGGAGGGTCTTCTGACAGCCCGGAAACTGTCTCCTCACGTTCCGGCAAGACGGCGGCGCGACGCTGACACCATGACCGACACCATCTCCGGCACGCCGTCCGGGGCCCCTTCCCCGACCCTCTTCGAGCAGCTCGGAGGAGACGACGCCGTAGGGTCCGTTGTCGACATCTTCTACGACAAAGTCCTCGGCGACCCCGATCTCCAGCCGTACTTCACCGGAGTGGACCTGGACCGTCTCAAGCAGCACCAGCGGCGCTTCATCGGCCAGGCCCTCGGCGCCACCCGCCCCTACTCCGGCCGTTCCATGCGCAAGGCCCACGAACACCTGGCCATCACGGACGACGCCTTCGGCAAGGTCGTCGACCACCTGGCCGGCGCGCTCACGGAGGCCGGGGTGGACGAGGCGACCATCGGCACGATCGCCCAGGCCCTGCTGCCGCTCAAGGCGGACATCGTCACCGCCTGACGCTCATCCCCGGTCGGCGGGCGCGGTCACCGGGCGCCGCGGCCCATGGCACGGGTGCCGTCCGCGTACAGCACGTACCTGGTCTTTGGAGGAGATACGCCCGAAGGGCGTATCTCCTCCAAAGACCTTACTGGGACACGCTCCTAGGCACTCGGCAGGTTGAGGCCTTCGCCATTTGGTGCGGCGGTGCCGTCACTTGACGTCTCTCCCTTGATCGTCGGATCCGCCGTTAGATTTACACCCCCGCGGCCCGCGCCACGATCAGCCGGTCGGTCAGCTCGACTGTGGCGAGGTACCACCAGAAGATCCAGTCGAGGAACGCTTCGTCGTACTCGCCGCGCTGATCGGCTCGGCGGTGACGCAGGTCAAAGCGGTTGGCGATCTCGAACAGTGCGCCTTCGTCCTTCCCGAGGTGCTCCTTGATCAGAGCACGGCGCTCCTCAAGGATGCGGGCAAGATTGAAGATCGCCGATCTCTTGCTTTCGGCCGACGTGTCACGTCCTCGGAAGAGCGCGATGGCGTGGCGTACCCCGGCGGTGGTATCGGGCGGGCTGTCACTCAGAGCACGGTGCACCAGCTGGCTTCGGGCATCGTCAGTGACGGCGACCAAGCGCCCGAGGTCCTCGCCTTCGGCGGCCAGTTCGTACTCGATGCCGGCCTCGCGCAGCAACTGGTTGACCTTCCACCGGTACAGGACGCGCGCCGGTCCGTTGTGGAACTCCGAGTGGTGCCATCCACAGCCGCTGTACGAGTGATAGCGCCGCATACGGGGGCGGCTCACCAGGTCGTGGAGCACCTCGATCAGCCCGTAGAAGGTGTCTTCGTCCCACGTCTCCGGCACCAGGGGCCACAGGTGAGGGATGCCGAGACGCCGGTCGATCACCGCGGAGGCATCGGGCAGGTCGTTCGGGTCGTCGACGCATTCCTCGCCGAACACTTCCACCAGGTAGCCGTTGTCGGCGAACTCGCCGATGAGCCGCGCGAAGTCACGCCGGGTGTCCCGCGCGGTACTGCCGTCACGGGCGAGTCCGTTCCCGCGGCGCTGCGGCCAGTATGGTCGGGGCGCGGCCGCGTGCCTGAGCTCAGGCGCCCGTTGAATGAGCTCCGTGAACCAGCCGTGCTGGGTGATCACAGGCCGCTTGGTCCCCCAGCCGGTGCCGGTGGTCGCCCAGGGATCATCTGTCGGCGCGGGGTGGTTGGGCAGGTCCTCGAAGTCGGCGATTGCGGTCGTGCCGGCCAGGGCCTCCGCCATGAGCCATATCGCCCGGTCCTGCCAGGAGCCCGTGGACCGGAGGACGCGCTCGCCCTCGGACACGAACAGCGACGCGGGCCAGAGGAGTTCGTAATTACTCAGGTCCAGACTCACCGCAACATCATCACCCATCGGGGGTGTGGCCAGCCCTGAGTGATGAATTCCTGCCTCAGTCCCGGATCAGCTCCTGGAACTGCGGACATCCGACGGCATGCCACTCCCTAACGAGGACTTCCCCGGCAACGACCACGACCTCTGCGTGCCAGGGCAGACAGTCGTGGCACGCATGAATCTCGTAAGAGTTGCCGTCGTCGTCGAACGCCTTGAGGTCGACAGAGCCGACCGGCGCTCGGTAGGTCACGTCCTGCTGTGCATCGGAGCCGTCTGCCATGTCGGCCAGTATCTACGCGGCCTAGCGTGCGGACTGCCCTTCGGGACCAGGATCCCGTGCAGGGATCTCGCTGCGGCAGTCCTTGCACTCGACGGTCTGGGGCAGCGTTGTGAAGCGGATCCCGGAGATACCGTAGGAGCCCTCGATACGGTGGCTGCCGCAGACCGGGCAGGGTGTGGCCTGGAAGTCCTTGTCACACCGCAGGCATCGGCCCCGCTTCACGTCGCCGTCTCCCGGCTCGATCAGAGTGTCGTTGCTTCCGCACCTTGCGCAGTGCACCTCGATCTCGGCCATGCTCCTCCTCCAGACGCCGTTGCCGATGGACATGGAACTACCTACGGAGTGCGGCGGATCAGGCCTGCGGCGAACCACTGCACAAGGGTGGCTGCCAGATGGACTGCCATCTCCGCTTCCCGCTGCGTTTCGTGTCGCGTGGGGTTCTGCGAACCGTGCCGGGACGTCTGCCCCTGCCACAGACGCCGCATCATGTCCGCGACCAGCGCGATATCGTCCCCGCCGCCAGCCGCCGGGATCGCCGTAGCGAACCGCTGAGGCGAGTTGCGTATCACCCCCAGCATCGTCCCAAGCGTTGCCTTGGCGTTGTTCGGCTCGACCAGGGACTGAGCGGCCGCCTCCACCGCCTTGATCGCTTCGCTGTATGCCTTGGTGGGGTCCGGGTCGCGCCCGTATGCGCACTTCCAGGCCGTTGCCATGTGGTCGGCAGCAGACCCTCTCTGCGGGTTGCGAGAGGCGGCCAGAGCGCTGGCGACAGCCCGCTGTGCTGTCGCATCGACTCGAAGCTCGAGCCCGGTCCGGGCATCATTCACACGGTAGGCGGAGCCTCCGAGCGTCAGCATGTCCTGCAGAGCCATGATGGCCGTCTCCCGGTCAGGGGCCCCATAGATGACCCCCATGTCCAACCTGTAGGTGTGCGGACCGCGGCCCCCGTTGGACAGCCGCTCGGGCGGCGCGCTCAAGTGCAGCATCGTGTTGATGACATCGAACAACTGCTCTTTGGTGGTGCCACCCGCCAGGAACTTCGCAGGTGAGTACTCCTGCCGGCCGGTGTCCACGCGCAGCCGCAGATGTAGAGCGACCCTCTCCGCGTTGACCTCGTCATCCTGGAGGACATTCATCACCCACCGCCGCAGGGGAATTTCCAGATGCTCGGGAACGCCTTTGATGAGGGACTCATCAACTGATCGTTGAGGATCCGCCGCCTGCGGATCATGCCGCTTACGGCCGCGCATGAACATAGACGAACCGTAGCCCCACCCGCTGACATGCAGGCCACGGATTTCCTCCCCCTGATCTTGCTTGGCGGAAGAAGACATACAGGTGAGGCCTCGAACCGTGCCGGTTCGAGGCCTCACGCTGTTCGGGGACGCCCCTACTAGAGCTCGAACTCCAGGTGCTCGATGTCGGTGAAACGCACCTCTTCCAGCTGGCCGGCGCGGCGGCCGTTGTCCTGGAAGTACACGTCCTTGAGTGCTTCGGCGGCGATCTCCCTGAGCTGCTGCTCGGTGGCGCCGGCCTCCTGGGCGTCGAAGAGTCGGGCCGCGTAGCGGGGCGGCAGGGCGACGGTCAGGTGCCGGATGCGGTCTTGGTCCGTCGACCCGATCGGCGCGGTGTAGCCCATGCGGGCGCGGGTGTCGATGACGATGCCGCCGGTGGTAGCCGCCTTCTGCCGGGCCTTGGCCCTGATCTGCGGCTGCCAGCGCTTCTTCACCTCGCGTTCCAGGCGTGCGGCGAGGTCCGGGCGGGGCTTTTTGATCTGGTCCTTCACGTACCGCTCGACGGTGCGCTGGGAGACCCGCAGCATCTGGGCGACTGCCTTGGTGCTCTTGAGCTGCTTGACCAGGTACCGCATCTGCGCACCCGCGCTCTTGGGTGCCGGGCGCGTGAACGCATTCTGCACGGCGGCGTCCAGGCCGTCCCCGAACAGGCTCATCGTGGCCTACTCCTACTCTCCGTTGTCGACGTCGGTGACGGTGCCGTCCTTGATGTACCGGGCGAGGTTGAGCTCCGGGGCGTTGAACCGCTCGCGGACCTCCTCGCCCCACAGGACGGTCTGGGTGCCCTCGTGCTTGACCAGGCCGGGGTTGATGCCGAGCTTGAAGCCGCCGGGCAGGGGCTTGCCCTCCCGGTAGGGCAGGAAGTCCAGCGGGCTGGTGCCGTTGACGGCGTAGACGACGCAGTCGGACAGGATCGCGATGGGGTACTGCCCGGTGAACGCCGCGTGCTTGATGATCTTGCGGTGCAGGTTGATCCGGGTGCGGGAGATGACCGCTGCCCGGATGTCCGGCCGCCACGTCGGCCGGGACAGCGCGCGCCACGGCTCGCCCGGCCGCCATCCCTCGCCGCGCGGGCGCTCGCGCAGCTTGCCCAGGCCGCCCTTCACCGTCGCCTTGATCGCGGAGACGACGATCGCCAGCTCCGGGTCACGGCTCTTGTAGCCGTCCATCGCGGCGAGGAAGTCGGCCGGGGCGAGGTCGGCGTCGACGCCGAGGTCGGCCATTGTGGCGAGGTAGGCGTCGCGCAGTCGGTTGTACCAACCGTCCAGGTAGCGGCCGTTCTCACGCCGCACCCACGCCTCCAGCGGGCGCACCTCGTAGCCGAGCTCCACCGCGTACGCCACAGTCGGCGTCGCGTACCAGGCCGGCCCCTCGGGACGCTCGCCCTTCGGCGTGAACGGAGAGGGCAGCAGCGAGCCGTCCAGCTCCACCCACTCCTTGCCGACCTTCACCTTCGACAGGTCGACGTGGGAGAGGTCCACCAGCCAGCTGCCGGGCAGCTTCGGGTCGAACACCGGGTTCGTGACGCGCGTCGGTACTCCGAGGCCGACGACCAGGCCGTTGGCGCCGGCGGCGAAGGCCATGTTGACGTCGATGCCAACCAGGTGGCGCAGGGTGCACTCGGCATCGGTCATCGGACGCGCCCAGTCGTACGCCTCCTCGAACAGCTTCTCCGCCGGGCCGCGCACGTGGAACCGCGGCAGGTCCTTGAGCAGCGGGTGCCCGTCCGGGGCCTCGCACGGCGCGCAGTCCACCGGGTCCTTGCCGAGCGAGCCGGGGTTGTGCTCGGAGTGCCGCTTACCCGTCGCGTCCGGCTCGGAGGCCCGGGTCGCCGGGTGCAGCGAGGTCATCAGCTCCAGGCCGGTCACGGCGGTCGATCCGCGCGGCGTCATCACCCTCGAGGCGTACACGCCCAGGAGCCGGGCGAGTTCCGCCGGCGGAAGCTGCCCGGCCTCGCCCCAGTGCCGGGTGTCCAGCGCGTTCCACGACGGGATGCACAGCTGGACGCACTGGCGGTCCGAGCCCTTGGCGGGCCGGTAGATCCGCGCCCACGGCCCGAACCCGCGCTTGGTGAGCTGCCAGTCGGCGCGGGTCAGCTGCTTGATGACCTTGTGGCCCTCCGGGATGCGCCCGGCGAGCCGCTCCTCCTGCGTGAGCGTGGCCGGGAGGCCGTAGCGCTCCAGCGCGGCCTCGGTGAGCACGAGCAGCGGGTCGGCGTCCTTGCCGGGCCCGGACAGCTTCGGCTGCCCGAGCTTCGCCTCCTTGAGCGTCCAGTCCACCAGGGACGGAAGGGACTTGGCGGGCACTTCCAGGACCAGGCCGCCGGTGCAGTACGCCAGTACCTTCCCGTCGTCGTCGACGTCCAGGACCGCCAGCGGGCCGTTCTCGAACCGCGGGTCGGCGCCGCCCGCCGGGGTCCCGGCCGGGGCCGCCTTCCGCGCACCGGGACGACGCGACGTCGACGTGCTCCTGGTGGTGCTCGCCGGGCGGGGTGCAGCGGCCGGAGCAGCAGCGACGGGAGCCGGGACGGGGGTCTGGGTGTTCTTGGTTGCAGTCATGACCGCAGCCTCGGGAGCCGCGGGAGCCGAACCTGTGGACAGTGTCCCGGCTTCCGCCGGGTCGGTCTCGCCGGTGAACGTGGCGGGTACCGGGGCGGGGTAGAGCTCCGCGAGCTGCTTGAGCAGTCGCGCGTACGCCTCACGCTCGGGGCCGCGCGGCTCGGTCGGCTTCTTGGTCGACTCCCAGGCGGACACCGTGGCCCGGCGCACCTTCAGCGCGCTGGCGACGTCGTCCAGCGTCAGGCCGTGCGCGGTGCGCAGTCGCTTTCGCTCCTCCGCCGGCGGCAGAGGAGCGCGGGACGCGACCAGCGCGTCGACCGCGTCGAACAACTCGGACATGGGACACCTCCTGAACTGCAGACTACCCCATGAACCGTAATGTTCGCGTGCTTTCACCGTACGAATACCGTACGCGGCGTGTTCGAGTGTCGGGGCGGGTGTTCTGGCCGGATCGGTGGCTGGTTCTCACGAATGCGCACCGACCCGAGACGCTGATCACTGCCGCCGCGACCATGGAGTAGGGGAAGACCGGCCTGGCCGACTGGGACGGCGACCAGGCCGCGTGCATCAGCTGACAGTGTCCCTGTCGAGCGCAGGACGGAGCACACCCACGGTGGTGATGACGGCGGGGCCGGTCAGGGACATGGCACCGTCGGCGGCGACGGATACGTGCAGGATTCCGCCGGGGAGGTCGACACGGTAGTCGGCGACGTCGGTCTGGCCGGTGTGGCGTCGGTGGGCGGCGACGGCCGCGCAGGCGCCGGTGCCGCAGGCCCGGGTCTCGCCGACGCCCCGTTCGTGGACGCGCAGCTCGAGGTGATGGGCACCGCGTACGGCGGCGACCTCGGTGGTGACCCCGAGGGGAAAGGCGCCGGCCGCTTCGACGGCGGGCGGGATGCTCAGGTCTCCGGCGTCGGCGAGGTCGTCGACGAACACCACGGCGTGAGGGTTCCCCACGTCGACGTGGGTGGCGGACCATGGGCTCTTCCCGCCGCTGGTGGTGAGGGTGATCCGGTCGGGGCCGGGAAACGCGGCGATGCCCATGGCTACAGTGACCGGGGCGGCGTTCGGCGTGATGAACCTCTGGACCAAGGTGATCCTGACGGCCGTGATCACCCCGAGAAACTGTCACCGACCAGCCGCCTCCTGGCCCGCGCCGCGGGAATCGCCTCGGTCTCAGCGGTGGCGGCATGGCCGGGATGTGACGCGCACCGAGGGACACCCCACGGCCGTCTGGCGCGTCACCGAATCAGATGGTAAATAGCAAAAGCGAGGATCGCCGCTCCAACGATGAAGAAAACCACACCGAATGCGCGGATGAATCCCCGCCCGGGGAAACCCTCTTCGGCTGCGGGGCCGTAGGAGACTCGGGGTGTCCTGGCCTGCAGAGCGGCTGATATCCCGTTCGACGCGGCAAGGAAAGATACACCCACAACAAAGAAGACCAGGCCAACAAACCCGCCAACGAAGGCTGAGGGCGTTGAAATGTTTTGACCTTCACTTGCCGCAACAACAAGGGTTTCCATTTTCCGCTTTCATGTTGGTGATGCTAATTCCGGGCGACCGTACCGCACGGCTAAAATAACGTCAACGAGGCCATACGTTACGTGACCGATAGTTTACGACTACGCTGCGGGCTGCGAGCTTCCTGACAAGCAGTCCGCAGCCCGCGTCACATCCGACCTCTAGTTGAATTGATGGAGTACGAAAGTGTCGGACACGCCACCAGTGACATTGACCGGAATGCCGGGAGGAATGAGATCCACGCCCGCACCGAGTCCGATTTGCCCCATGTATACCAGCGATCCGTGACTGTTCCTGGAACCACCGGTACCGACTGCGGCATGGCCAAGGAGCCCTTCACCTGCGGTCCCCTCCATTGACGCTCCCCAACCCGTCAGCTGGCTCACATCATCGGCGTTGGTGTACACCGTGTCGCCAGCGGCGGAAAACCCGAAGAAGCCGAGACCGACACCCCAGGATCCGGTCAGCGTCGAGTGCCTCTTACCGTCAGGTCCTTTAATGGAGACCAGGCAGACACTCCCACTAACGGACAAGGCCGCGGAGAACCCGAAACTCCCGCAGAGCCCTTCCCCGTGCGGCAGGAATCCGTGTGCGAGCTTGGAGAGACCGCACACGAATCCGCAACTCTTCTGCTGGTCGGACGCCATCGCCGCCAGGCGGTCCGCCCGGGCAGTGGCAGCCTTTCCACGAGCGGCGGCCTGCGCGTCCTGTGCCTGCTTCGTGTCGTCCCCGCTGCCGCGGTGTGCGGTACCCGTGGAACTCTTGCTGTTCATGCCGGCGTAGCCGGGGGCAACTCCGCCGCCAGTGGGGTTGCCGTTCTTGGACAGGCTGCCGTCACCATGGGTGACGACGCCGTTGCCACAGCTGACACCAAAGTCCGGCCCGCAGGCAAGGCCCTTGCCGCTGGGATCAGAGAAGGAAATGGGGTTGCCACCGCCGTAGGGGTGTGTCAATTTAACGGCTGATCTTGGTTGTTGAGTGGTCAGTTGTTGCTCGGGGTCAGGCGGCCCTCGAAGGCGATCTGGAACGCGTTCAGG